>JBBPYD010000077.1:0-9687 GCA_038200305.1 Bryobacterales bacterium | reverse complement strand
TGATTGCCAACCTCGATATGGGTCCGCAGGTGCTGCCGCTCACCCCAGACGATTCAACGCTCGTGTTTCTACCTTCGGCACACATTGCCCAGCGCATCGTCGGCGAGTTGCTTCCCATGCGATCTGGCATGCCGGTCTACTTCTCGGAAGGACTTGCGAAGATGGCCGCCGAAATCAAGAGCATCCGGCCCACGTTTCTGCTTGCACCACCCAGGGTTTGGGAGCGGATCTTCTCTAGCATCTCCACTGAAATCAAAAAACGTCCCATGCTGACGCGTAAACTTTTCCATGGCGCCCTTGGACTCGGTTTGCAAGCAGCCCGCCTGCGGCATGAGGGCAAACCAACACCGGGTTGGATGAAGGCTTCGCTCAATGCCGCGGATCGTCTTGTGTTCCGGAAAATTCGCGAGCGGCTGGGTGGCCGCCTGCGGATCGCAGCCTCCGGCGCAGCCCCGCTAGGTCAGGATCTCGCGCATTTCTATGAAGCGATCGGCTTGCCTCTAGTGGAAGGGTACGGCCTCACGGAGGGCGGGATTGTTTCCTTCAACCCAATCGGCAATTCGCGTTCTGGCAGCATTGGGAAGCTTTTGCCGGGAGTGGAAATGCGGCTGGCCGGCGACGGAGAACTGCTCTTAAAGAGCCCGAGCTTGTTCTGCGGCTACTACAAAGATCCTGAAGCGACCAAGGCCGTATTGCGCGATGGTTGGCTGCACACCGGCGATATAGCCGAGGTGGATAAAGCCGGTTTTATCTATATCACCGGCCGCAAAAAAGAGCTGATCGTATCCTCGAATGGGAAAAAGATCTATCCTTCGCGTGTCGAAAACCTTTTCAAGATGGAGCCCATCATCAACCAGGTAGTCCTAATTGGAGATCGTCAGCCCTACGTGACCGCACTGTTCACCATCAATGCCAGCGCGGCGGAAACCGTGAATGGGATGGAGGATCTCAAGGGACGTCCGCTGGCCGATTTGGCGGCAGCGGCCCCTGTGATTGCAGAAGTCGGTCAGGCCGTGAAGCGCGCCAACAAACAAGTGGCCGGTTTCGAACAGATCAAACGGTTTCGAATTCTGGACCGTGACTTTTCGATTGAAAATGGGGAACTCACGCCGACTATGAAAGTGCGGCGCACCCAGGTTTTAGAAAACTGCCGCCAGATTGTGGCTGAGCTGTATCTTGGGCGGGAAGAGATGAGTTAGCCAGAAGGGAGTTGGTTCTGGAAGCTAAACACCGGAGCGGTCCATCAAAATCACCCGCTCCTCCCCATCAACCTCAATCCGGATCTCAATCCGGTCCTTGGGCATCAACTCCGGAAATCGCTCGCCCCATTCAATCAGCACAACCGCCTCGCGATCGAACAGTTCATCCAAACCGAGCGACGCCACCTCCCGGGCAGTCTCCAGCCGGTAAAGATCGATGTGGTAAACCGCTGCCCCATACTCGTGAATCAGAGTGAACGTCGGGCTCGTCACCTCATCTGGAAGCGCCGCTCCAAGCCCCTTCGCGATGCCTTTCACCAGCGTCGTCTTACCTGCTCCAAGATTCCCGATCAGCAGCACCACGCATTGGCGAGGTAACGCCCCAGCCAGTGTTTCGCCCAGCGCGATGGTCTCTTCTTCGGACTTAGTGTGGAACCGCGGCACAAACGCGCATCGCCTCCGGCAGGTACGTCAACAGGTCCGTGGCGATCAGGCATTGTTCGGTGAGCGCGGCAGCTCCCAGTTGTCCAGAAAGCCCGTGCAGGTAAACCGCCGCGAGAATTGCCGCATCCTGGCGACGGGGAAACTGCGCCAACATGCCGGCGATCAGGCCCGTAAGAATATCGCCTGTGCCTCCCGTGGCCATGGCCGGCGAGCCGGTTGGATTGATCCATGCGCGCCCGTCCGGAAATGCGATCACCGTCCGATCTCCCTTCAGAACCACCACCGTGCGGCGTCGTTCGGCCATTTCCCGCGCGATACCCAGCCGGTCCCCTTGCACGTCTTTGATTGGCTTGCCGGACAATCGCGACATCTCACCCGGATGCGGCGTGATCACGCGGAATCGCTCGCCCGCGTTCCAGTCAGTACCTGCCAGTGCATTCAGCCCGTCGGCGTCCACTACCGCCGGTTGGTCGGAATCGGCAAAAGATTGCCGCGCCAGAGCCACTAGATCTGGATCGTCCCCCAAACCCGGTCCGATGGCCAGCACCGTTTTCCGCGCGGCGGCTTTCGTCAATGCATCGTAACTGCGCGGCAGCCCATCCGTCATCAGTTCGAGTGTTCGAAGGGTCGGTGCGGATGATGCCACCGTGACCAGACCCGCGCCCGTGCGTAACGCCGCAAGTCCAGCCATTTCGACCGCGCCCGCCTTTCCTGCAGCGCCGCCAACGATCAACACGTGCCCGTACTCCCCCTTGTTGGAGTCCTGCGGCCTTGGCCACAGCAACTCGCGGAAATCGGCCGCCTCGGTGACATGCAGCTTCACCGATTCATACAGGTGAGCGGGGCTGCCAATCGGCGCTATGTGAATCTCACCCATCCGGTAACAATTCGGCGCAGATACATGCGCAATCTTCGGAGCCGTGAACGTCACCGTGTAATCGGCCCGCGCGGCCTCGCCTTCACTCGAACCGGAATCGCTCGGCATCCCGGACGGGATATCGACCGCCACCACTTTCGCCAGCGGAAATCCGGTATTGATCTCACGGATCAGGTCCAGGGTCCGCCCGCGCGCGCTCCCCTGCATTCCCGTGCCCAGCAGCGCGTCCACAACGATGGTTGCGTATCGCATCTCGGCCGTGATCTCGTCCTCCGGGTCCGTGCGCACAACGTGCAGCGATCGCGGTGCAAAGCGGGTGGACAGTTGCCGCGCCACCACCAATCCATCGCCGCCGTTATTGCCCTTGCCGCAAAATATCACGATGCGCTGCTCGCTAATCGGAGAAAACCGCTCTGCGATCAACTCCACCACTCGGGTGCCGGCGTTCTCCATCAGCACTGGTCCGGAGACGCCCAACTCTATGGTGAGCCGGTCCACCTCTCGCATTTCGGCGGATGTCAGGACCTTCAAACCTGCACTCCCGCCACCAATCGTTCCAGGCGCCGGAGCTGGTCGGCATCTCCCATGGCGATCAGATAATCGCCGCCGGAAATTTTGGATTCCGCATCGGGGTTGAACAACATCGTTCCTGCCGCCTTCCGGATCGCCAACACAATCACGCCGACATCGCGCCGCAGTTGCATCTGGGCCAGGGTTCGGGACACAAATTCACAGGACTCATCTACACGGATCTGCTCAATGCTAACGTTGAGACCCATGTCCATGGTGGTAAAATCGAGAAACTGCACCACGTGCGGCCGCAGGATGGCCTGCGCAAGGCGGGAGCCTGTGATGTTGTACGGCGCAAAGACCGAATCCGCTCCCGCACGGCGGAACTTTTGTTCGGCTTCCTCCTCCTGCACGCGCGCAGCAATCTTGAGGTTCGGGTTCAACCCTTTTGCCGAGAGAATCAGGAATAGATTATCGGCGTCGGAGGACAACGCGGAGATCAGCCCCTTAGCGCGTGAAATGCCCAGATCGCGCAGATTCTCATCGCGCGTCGCATCGCCCAGCACGGCAAGCATTCCTGCCTTTATCGCGCGCTCCACTTTGTCGTCGTGATTGTCGATCACGATGAAAGGTACGCCATCCCGCTTCAGCTCGTAGGCCGATCCACGCCCCACGCGCCCGAATCCACACACGATTAAATGGTTATTGAGTTTCTCAATCATTCGCCTCACCCGGCGCTTTTCGAAATATTTGCTGAACTCCAGCTCGATGATGGTCTGCGTGATGCCGCCCACCGCCATAAACATCACGCTCACACCGAAGAAGATCAAAAAACAGTTGAACACCCGTCCCGCAAATCCCAGTGGGTGGACCTCCGCGTAACCCACGGTCGTAATGGTCATCAATGACATGTAGAAGGCGTCGAACGGGGGATAGTGTTCGATCACAACAAACCCGAGGGTGCCCACTACGAGAGTCAAAACGATCGCCAGGGCGATCCGCAGCAGGCGCAGTTTCAGATGCGGCATACGCTCAGAGCCTCCGCATCACCAGCAGCGTCATATCGTCCTGCAACTCAGCGCTGTTGGTCCAGTTCTTCGCCGCATCGATCATCATTTGAGCCAGCGCGGTGTCGTCCAGGTGCGCGTTCTTCACAGCCAATTCCGTCAAACGATCCTCGCCAAACATCTCCCCGTATTCGTTCTCCGGCTCGGTGATTCCATCGGTAAACAGGACCAGCAAATCGCCTGATTCCAGCACCACCCGGCTCTCGTCGTATTTTGCAAAATCGAATGCACCCACCACCAGTCCATTCACTTCCAGGCGCGTGGCCACTCCGTTATGCACCAGAATCGGGGGCAGATGTCCGGCGTTGGTGTAAGTGAGCGTGCTCGCAGGCTCATCGTACACGCCAAAGAAAAACGTCGCGAACTTTTCTGGAGCCGTATGCGCATAGAGCTGCTTGTTCAGATGAGATACCAGCGTGGATGTGGAGATGGACGCGATAGTGTCGTGTTGTCCAACGGCTCTTGAGAGCTCCAGTGAGGTCCGCAACTGCATACGAAACGACGACTGGATAGTCGCCATCAACAGCGCCGCTGAAATCCCTTTGCCGCAAACGTCGCCCATCGCAATCGCGATCTTGGTTTCCAGCAGTTGCTGATAATCGTAATAGTCGCCCGAGACTAACCGCGCCGGATCGCAATGCGCGGTCAGCCGCAACGATTTCAGATTTGGCATCGCCTTGGGATAAAGCTGGTTCTGCACTTCGCGAGCGATCTCCAGTTCGCCGTGAAGCCGTTCCCGCTCCTTTTCCACCTGGACCAACCGCTGCAAGTTCCCGGTCATCTGGTTGAACGATACCGCTAGATCGCCAAGTTGATCTGTACCCGGAGTGGGAATGCGATGAGAGAAATCTCCCTTGGTGACTCTTTCCGTGCCCTCACAGATCGCGTTCACGGCGCCCGTGATTTTCCGGGTGATGGAAACGCCGACCTTCAACGCGAGCAATTCCACTAACAGGAACAATATCGCGACGCAGTAGAATACCACTGGAATAAAATCGTTCGGCCAACTGATCTTGTCGTTGAAGACCTGGCGCAAGAGCGCCGACGGACGCGTGGCGACGGCGAAAAATACCCCCTTCTCTGTCTCGCCGGGCGATTCCCATATGGAGACAGGAACGGGAACGGTGGAGTACACCGCCACATCCATCCAATTCACCGCGGGTGGCATCCGGTTTTTGGAAGCCTCATGCTGAATGGAGGGAAGCAGCAAACTGCGCCGCTGCCGCTGCCGCTTCAAACTCCCGATAACGCTTTCAGCCAGGTTCGGCGCCAGCTCGCCCAGGAACTCCCTGGTGATTGGGAACAGCAGCGTGACACTTCTGCCACTGCGCTGAATATGCGCCCAGCCGTATAGATGTTCCTCTCTTAGAACTAGGCCTGTGGTATCGGGCCAAGCCGCGGGTGGCGGACCAATCCTCGCGTTTGCCGGCGTGGTAGCCGGCCTTGGTCCTTGCACCGAAATAACCAGTCCGGGGAACCGGGCCTCTAAAAACGACAACATCCCGGCGGACCGCTCATCGGCTTTCAGGTCGCCCCGGGCCAAGAACTCCGCCGTCCCCCGCAATGAGCCAATTCGTCTGTCCAGTTCCGACATCACCAGATATGTGGAAACCTGACCCGCCAAAAGGTAAGCGCCCAGCCCCAGCAGCGTGGTGATGAGAATAATCGGCACCACGGCGACGAAGAAGTATGCCGCCATCAGGCGGTTCCGCAAGCGCCAGGTGGATCTCCGCACAATGTCCCGCGTGATCCGGAACGCTACCCAGACGCCCAGGAACACCACCGCATCCTGCAACAGCGCCATCCAGATGTTGCGTTCCACCAGGAACGTCAACAGGACATAGGCCGCCAGCAGCCCGGCAAAAATCTGTTCCACGCGGTCGATTTTGATCTTCATGGCAGTAACAACATGACAGTAACAACGCGGTCCCGCTAAATTCTGGATTTGGCGATCGAAGGGGTCGGGGCTTCCGGTTCCGCCAGCGGCGCTTCCGGCTCTAAATAGTATCTTGTCAGGCCATCCTGTAAAAGTTTTAGCGCCGATTGGGGATCGTCAACGAACGCGAACAGGTTCAGATCCGCCGCGCTGATTACGCCGTGTTTCACCATAGCGTCGAAATTGACCACTTCCTTCCAGAACTTCGTTCCGTACAAAACGATGACGATCTTATTTTCCAATTTCTCAGTCTGGGCCAGGGTAAGAATTTCCATCAGCTCGTCAAGCGTGCCGAAGCCTCCTGGAAAGATGACCAGCGCCTTGGCCAGATACGCAAACCAGAACTTGCGCATGAAAAAGTAGTGGAACTCGAATGACAGATCGGGAGTGATGTAAGGGTTCGGAAATTGTTCAAACGGCAAGCCAATATTCAGCCCAATTGTTTTGCCATGCGCGTCGCTGGCCCCGCGGTTGGCGGCCTCCATGATCCCAGGCCCGCCTCCTGTACACACAACGAATCGCCGCGTGTTATCGGGCAAGCCATCTGACCAAACAGTGAGCAGGCGCGCCAATTCGCGGGCTTCCTTGTAATAGCGCCCCATGGATCCACTCTCTTCAATTCGCGCGGACCCAAAAAATACAATCGTGTCCTGGATCTTCTCATCGCGAAAATGAGAGAGCGGCTGCAGGTACTCGGAAAGAATCCGGAGCGCTCTCGCGTCCGGGCTATCTACAAACTCTTCATTTTTATACGCGACAGGGGTTCGATGGTTTGGAACAATGGGATCGGGCACTCTGGATTCACTCGGGGGCTTGGATTGTGCGCGCATCGGAATGATTCGACTCTCCGGATTCGAGCTCCTTCACGCGCTTCTCCAATTGTCTCATTGTTTTCAGCAGATCCGGCAGCTTCTGAAAAGCCGTAATGGCCCGCAGCCATTCCTTGCTATCGAATGCCGGACTGCCGGAAATTACCGAGCCGGCCGGAACGTCGCCCCCGATTCCACTCTGCGCATAAACGACGGTGTTGTCGTGAATGGTCAGGTGGCCGGACACGCCAACCTGCCCAGCAAGAAGCACATTTCGTTCCAGCACCGAACTGCCCGCCAGCCCCGTTTGCGCGCAGATGATATTATCTTCGCCCACCACCGAAGCATGGCCGATCTGGACCAGGCTGTCGATCTTTGCGCCGCGCTTCACCCGCGTTTCGCCCACAGTCGCCCGGTCTACAGACGTCAGGGTCTGGATCTCCACATCATCTTCGATCACCGTGATTCCGGACTGGACAATCTTCTGATGCGAGCCATCTTGCCGCTTGGCAAAGCCGTAACCGTCTCCGCCAATCACAACCCCATTTTGCAAAATGACGCGGTTGCCGATCCGGCAAAATTCTCGCACCGTAGTGTGCGAGTGAGCCAGGAAATCGTCACCGATTTCAGCCCCCTGGTAAATCACGGCATGGGGGTGTAGCACGGTATTGCGTCCCAGCTTCACGCCTGCTCCTACTACGGCGAACGGGCCGATAGAAGCATTCTCGCCTACCTGCGCGGACGGATCGACGTAAGCAAGCGGATGAATTCCAACAGGTGGTTGCGGCGGCTGGTAGAACAACGCAAGCGCCCTCGCAAAATCTAAATAAGGATTCGTGGAGATGAGGGTTGCAATGCGAAGTTCCGGCAACGGAGCCGGGACTAGAATAGCCCCGGCGCGCGTGCTCTTCACCTTCGGCGCATACTTGGGATTCGCCAAAAACGTGATCTGATTCCGCTCCGCGTGCTCCATACCGGCCACTCCGGTAATTTCCATGCCGCCATCGCCATGCAGAGAGCACCCAAGCGCGCGCGCCAGATCGGTGAGTTTCATTAAAGTACAGCGTACACCACCCCCCAACAACTCGCCTTGAATGCACCACCAAACCGAGCCGCGGCCAAAGGGAGCGATTATTACCCCTGAAACTTTTCCCGGCAGTCCACTGAACAGAAATGCACCACAGCCCCGTCCACGGTTTTCTTAACCGAACTGCCAGTGGAGATAAACGTGCCGCAAACGGGATCTTTCTTCAATTCCCCACTTCGCGGAACCGAGGATGCGGCACTATGCCCAGATCCCGCCGGCCCCGATTGCGATCCCTGAAGAAACAGGCTGATGCTTTTCATCAGGAAACCCGCAACCATCCTGACGACCGAGATCATGATAACCGTAATAAGGAGGTAAAAAATGAAGCGCAACATGAGGGAAAAGGGCGGCCCCTTAAACGGATCGCCCTAAAAAACCAACTTACTTCTTCTTTGCAGGTGCGGCTTTCTTTGCCGGGGCATTCGGATTCCGGTATTCGGTCTCAATCTTCGCGCCCATCGCCTGCAACATGCCCTTTGACGACTCGGCAAAAGCTCCATCTGGTTTCAGCTCCAGATACTTCTGGAACTCCTGCTGGGTACCGTCGGGGAAAATCGTCTTGCCATCCGCCGTAATCGTCGCCTTCGCAGTTAGGCACATGGCCTTCTGGTAATGTGCATCCGCATAATTAGGATCGGCGGCAATAGACTTCTCAAAAGCATTGCAAGCCGCAGGTAATTGATTGGAATTGACTAGCACCGCGCCCAAATTGTAGTAGTACCGCCCGGCATTTGGCGCATCTAGCGCAACCGCTTTGTTCAACTCCGCTTCGCCCTCCGGAATCTTGTTCATCCGGGCCAACAGCAGCGCGTAGTTATTGTGGTAAGTGGCGTCATTCGGCTGCAATGTAATCGCCTTGCCGTATGCCTCTGCCGCCTTGGTTGATGCCGCTTCCTTTTCTGCGCCGGTCTTCGTCTTGGACAGCTCGCTGTAAGCCTCGGCCAGATTGCCCCAGACCACGTTCTGGTTCGCATCCATCTCCGATGCCTTCGTAAGCTGCGTGATGGCCACGTCGTACTGCTTGGTCTTCAGCGCTTCCATGCCCTGATTGAAGGCGTCGTTCAATTCCTTGTTCTTCGCCATGGCAGCGGCGCGTTCCTTCGATTGTTTCTCAATGGCCGCCTTCTGCTCAGGCGTCATATCGCGCGCCTGTTCCTTGGTTAGGGTGCCCGTCTCGATCGCTTTGGCCGTTTCCGCCGCTTTCGCCTGCCTGCCGTGCAGATCGAAGTTCACCGGAAGCGGATCTCCCAGCCGGGTCTTCACGTTATCCACGGAATCGACTTCTTTCCCGTCAATCACCAGCGTTATTTTATACGTGCCAAGTGGGAGCCCCGCGTGGAAGTAGTCGCCCTTCTTCTTGGTCTTTACCTCGTAATGGCCTTTGATGTCTTTGCGGTCTATTTTGACCACCGCATCCTTCACCGGCTGGCCATCTTCGCCTTTAACCGTGCCTTCGATTGCCGACGTCTGCGCCAGCGAAACGCCCGCAAATGCCAAAACGCACAGGGTCAGGCCTGGCAGGTGCTGTCTAATGGATTGCATAAGGTTGGGACCTCCTCTACTGACTGGGATCTGTATTCTCCAGAATACTATATCGAATCCATACGTACTATTCCGAGTCTTGTATAACGCAGGATGAGCCTGGAGCCAAGGTGTGTTTCTAACGCAGAGAGAGCCTGAAGGAGATCGAAGGCGGCATGCTGGGAGTTGAACGTCAGCATGAAGAGCGGAGAACGGCTGAGTATGGAACAGATCAGA
>JBBPYD010000076.1:0-19444 GCA_038200305.1 Bryobacterales bacterium | reverse complement strand
CCGCTAAGGATTCTGCCAGAAGTTCAGCCCGCCGTGCTAATTGCGCGGCAGTGGTCAGGTCGGTTTGCCGTGCTTGCTCGGCTTGTGAAATGAACGTCTCCACAAGCTTGCGCCGTTCCACCTGTTCGGGGTTGGCTGCATAGCCGGAGATTAGAGCCAGATTTCTACGCGCGGAAGACAAGCGCTGGTTCACGGATTCCGTGAGTTGCGCGCGCTCCGCGGGTGAGAGCATCTGGCCAAGGTTCGCGGCAGGCTCAGTAGATGCCTGCGTTGCGGATGGGGTGGAGGCTGTTCGGGGGGCGGCCTTCTTCTCAATATGTTTCTCAACAACGTGCTTTACGGGCTTTTTAGCGCTTTTACGAACAGGGGGAGCATTGCTCTTTGCCGCGCTCGGCTGGGCCGCAGCTGGGCGCTGCACAGGCGGAGGCGGCGTCTGAACCACCGTTGGTTTCTTTCGCCAAACGCAACTGCTCATCGTCGAACAGGCCAGGGCAATCGAGATGAAGTGCCACGGTTTCATTTATGGTTTTCGCGGCTCACTCTACAATTATCGGCAGGTTCAGATGAAAACTGGTACCCTTCCCTAATTGACTTTCCACTTCCATGGCGCCCCCATGCAGCTCGATAGCGCGGAAAGCCATGGGCAAACCTAGACCCGATCCGTCCTTCTTAGTCGTGAAATAAAGCTCGAAAATCTTTTCGCGTTGCGAGTCGGGAATACCTGTGCCTGTATCGGCGATGGTAACAGAACATCCTTCACCAGCCTCCGTAACAGTGATGCTAAGTACTCCGCCCAGCGGCATCGCTTCGATTGCGTTGTTCGCGATGTTCATCATAGCCTCCGTAAGCAGATCTTCATCGCCGCGTACATACACGGATTTCGTTGGTACGCTGAAGCGAATCTGGACAGCCCGGCGGGTGGCGTCCGGTTCCAGCAGGCCGCCGATCCCGCGCAGGAGACCTATGAGGTCCACCTGATCCCGGGCGAGTTCGACCGGACGTGTGAAGTCGAGAAACGTGCGGACCACGCGGTCAAGCCGGTTGACTTCCTGAACGATGAACTGTATCTCCTCTTCGGCTTCGGGCGAGCTGTTTACCGCCCAGGATTGAAGATTATCCAGGCGCACCGCAATGGAGTTGAGCGGATTCTTGATCTCATGTGCGACGCCGCTGGTGATGCGGCTAATTGCGTCCATGCGCGCTGACAGGCCGAGATGCGATTCAAGTTGATGATGCGCCGCGGAATTTCGAATTCGCATCAGGGCGGTTGAGCCGCCGGGTTCGCGCGGATCGGGCGTGAAGTCGATCGAGACAATGAGGACATCCGCAATTCCATCGCGCGAATGATCGACAACGGCGTCTTTGATCATCTCGTGTGATTCGAAAGCCTGGAACGCAATGGCGCCGATAGGGGTGGCGCGAGGCAAAACTTGGTCAAGACTCCACCCGATGATACTTGGCGGCCGCCAACCTAGCAGGCGTTCCACGGCGCCGCCGGCCAGCATCACGGAGTTGCGCGAATCGAAGAGAAGAATGGCTTCCTCCAGTGCCTCCATTACTGTCTGGACATTGGCGCGAAGCTCGGCGACACCGCGCACGCGATGCCCGAGCAGGTTCAGTTTGGACTCAATGGCGGCGAATTCACGATCCGCGGATTCGGACTTGGGACCGGCAAGCGGATCCTCCCCGCTGCTGATGCGGTCGATAGCGCCGGAAATTCTGCTCAGATTGCGTACGGCGAGACGCGCCGATAGCCAAGCGAGCAGAATGGATGCGAGCAAAGCCCAGATTCCCCAAATCGCAACACGGCGTACGGCGGGATAGAGCTCATCGCGAAGCAGCACGGACGACACCAGCACGTGGATGGCGAACACGGGCGTTGGTTCGCTCTGCAATCCGAGAGGGACCAGGATTTGGTAGTCTGTCGCGCCCTTGATGAGGGGAAGAATACGCTGGAACGTGCCGGCTGTTCGCAATTGGTTAAGTTCCGGGCGCACGGGCATTTGTGTGCCCGCACGCAGAGGATTCGACGAGGCGATCACAATATTTCGCCGGTCGGCGATAGAGATTTCGATAATGGACCGGGCCTGCGCCATGGTGGTTTCCAGCAGAGAGACCAGGTTGCGATCACTTTGGACCATCGCTGTCAACGCCTGTTTGCGGTCCGTTCCCGCCGGTATGGTATTCGCGGTTTCGCGCTCGTGAAGGCGCACGATAAGCAGATTTGTAATCTGCTGGCCGGCAATTTCGGCGATCTCCTGTGAGCCGGCGAGCCACGCATCCACTACGTTGCCGATTTGTACCAGAAAGAGTACGGTGACGATGCTGGCGGTGACGGCGATTGTGAGAAGGAAAATTCTCGCCTTGAGCGACATCCTGGAGGGGGATGCAATCACTGGTCCAACAAAGACCCGTCGTATTCTTTGAGCTTGTTGTAAAGAGTTTTGGCGCTGACTCCTAAGAGTTCGGCGGCCTTGGTCTGGTTGCGTTTAGTGTGCAGAAGCGTAATCTCAATTAGTTCCCGCTCCGCCTGTTCAATAGTGGTGCCGACCGGCAAAGTGACGGTGGGCAGTACACCGAGGTCCCGCCGCGGCCTCTCCCCAGCCAATCCGGGAAAACAGCGAGGCAGGTGTACCGTAGTAATTTCACCTTCGCGGGCGAGGATGACGCCGCGCTCCAAAACGTTCCTGAGTTCACGGACGTTTCCGGGCCAATGGTGCCTCTTTAGGGCTTCAAATGCAGTGGGGTCCACGCCCGTGACGCGGGTTTCGTGAGCGGAATTCAGGCCCGCGATGATAGCTTGGCAAAGCACGGCAAGGTCGTCAAGCCGATCCCGCAGGGTTGGAAGCTCCACTTGAAGAACGCTCAAGCGAAAGAACAGATCCTCGCGGAATGCGCCGGAACGTACAACCTGCTGCACGTTTTTATTGGTGGAAGCGATGACACGAACATCGATTTGGATTTCAGTGGGAGCGCCCAGGCGGCGGACGCTGCGGCCTTCCAGGACTCGCAGAAGTTTCGCCTGAAGGGCGACCGGCATGTCGCCGATCTCATCCAGCAGAATGGTCCCTCCTTCGGCAAGTTCGAAACAGCCTTGCCGGCGGGTGAGGGCGCCCGTGAAGGCGCCTTTCTCATGTCCGAACAGTTCGGATTCGATGAGCGATTCGGGAATTGCCGCGCAGTTGAGTGCAATAAAGGGGCCGTCGCGGTGAGGGCTGAGATCATGAATCGCGCGCGCGACGAGTTCCTTCCCGGTTCCACTTTCTCCAGTGAGCAGCACGTTCGCCTTGGTAGGCGCGGCCATGCGGATAAAGAAGAATACCTCTTGCATGGGCGCACTGGACCCAACCAGGCTGCCCAGGACTCCGTAGGTGCTGAGTTCGCGTTCGAGGCGTTCACTCCTTTTGATTAAGCGATCCTGTGCAATGGCGCGTTCGAGCAGCATACGGAATGCGCGCGGCCGGACCGGTTTCTCAATATACCAGAATGCGCCATGATCGTGTACGGTGGTAATGGCGGTATCGATGCTCCCGTAAGCCGTAAGCACAATAGTGGCGGGTGGAGAGCAGCCGTCTTCTTTGAGACGGCGGAGAAATTCGATTCCATCCATGCCGGGCATCATGAGGTCGGTGACGATGGCATCCGCGTGGAATTGCTGGAGCTTAACAAGAGCTTCTGCCCCGCCACATGCGACCTCCACGCGGAAACCCCATCGCTCAATCATGCGGGCTACGGCGGAGCGCTGGGCTGCCTCGTCGTCCACAATCAGAATACGGGCTCGGGATGAGGGTTCGGTGGGGACCACAGGCTCAATTGTATCCGTGGGAGGGCACGCGCCACTCAGATTAACTCATGCTCTGGTCTTGGCTCTCGCGCCAGCAACATGGTCCTAATACGCTCGATATGAACTTCCGTTTCTTTTGCGCGTTGGGTGTACGAGTGTTGCTGTTGTGGACGGCTCTCTTGTTGTGCCATGTTATTCAACAGATTTTTCCGCTCCTCGAACATTCTTAGAGAGATCCACAGGGTTTCTTCGATTCTCTCCGTCTGGCTGGTAAGCAGCGCAGCGGCTGTGAACGAATGGCCGGTATGACATCGGTATCTGTGTACATCGGAGTTCTGGATCTGCCAAAGAACTCCGCCGCAGTTTGGGCAGTTATAAGGAACCTGCGCACCCAAAGTGTTCACTTGGGTAACATCGCTTAAGACCCGTTCGGCTATCTCCGCTTCGGTACGCACGTCATCCGGGATGCGTATGGCTTTACCTGGCACTTCATTAGAAAGCTTTTCCAGCAGTTCGCCCAGTTCGGTAATGGGGACACAATGATCCACTTCACCGTTGTTTAGGGCACTCCGGGGCATTTCAGGGTAAGCAGAATCCTTCGGATCCTGCACAACAGTAACGCCGCCACATTTCTTGATGGCGGCAAGGCCCGCGGTACCGTCGTCAAGCATGCCAGTCAAGACTACCCCGATGACGCGTGGGCCGTGCGTAACCGCTGCCGAACGAAAAAGTGGATCGACCGCCGGCCGGTAGCGGTTTTCCCGAGAGCCTTTGGTGACCAGCATCTTTTTGGCCTTGACCAACAGATGATAGTCGGGTGGAGCAATATAGATTCTAGATGGATGAAACACTTCTCCATCTTCTGCGAGCTTGCAATGGAAACTCCTGTATTTCCCGAGCCGATGCAGCAACGCCTCACCCGTATTTTCGGGGGCCATGTGCTGAACGATGAAAATTGACGCCGGCAGATCGGTTGGTAATTGGCCGGCAAGTGCATCCAGAGCCTCCAAGCCTCCCGCTGAGGTCCCGATCACGATGATGTTTCGTCCGCTAACTGGCATATAGTTGTTTAGGCCCGGGCGGCATCCTTCTTATCCGGATCTATGCCTAAATCGAGGATTGCCTGTTGTGCTTTCTTGGCGTCGAACTTGCCGTCGCGGGCGAGCCGCGAGATGGCGGCGGCGGCGATGGATTCGGCGTCGTTTTCGAAGTGCCGGCGGAGATGCTCGCGATTATCACTGCGTCCAAAGCCGTCAGTGCCGAGGCTGACCAGCCGTCCGCCGAGCCACGGGGCCAGCTGATCGGCAATCACCTTCATAAAATCTGTTGCGGCGACGATCGGTCCTTCTGATCCCTGCAAAGCCTGGACGATATAGGGTGTCTTCGGCTTTTCGGCTGGATGAAGACGATTCCAGCGCTCGATTTCGAGGGCTTCGCGGCGAAGCTCGTTGTAGCTGGTCACGCTCCAGACGTCGGACTGAATCTGATACTTCTCCGCCAGGATCTGTTGCGCTCGAAGAGTCTCGTTGAAGATAGGACCGCTGCCAAACAATTGCAGCACCGGTTTTCCACCTTCGGCGGCTTTGTACTTGTAAATGCCCTTGAGAATTCCTTCGCGGCATCCTTCCGGCATCGGGGGGTGGGCGTAGTTTTCGTTACAAACCGTCAGGTAATAGAAGAGGTCTTCGTTTTCCTGGTACATGCGGCGGATACCGTCCTGGATGATGACGGCGATCTCATACGCGTACGCTGGATCGTAGGCGGCACATGTGGGAACGGTGCTTGCATGCACCTGGCTGTGTCCATCCTGGTGCTGCAGTCCTTCGCCCAGCAGAGTAGTACGGCCTGCGGTGCCGCCCATCAGAAAGCCCTTTCCGCGGGAATCGCCGAAGGCCCAAATCAGGTCTCCAATGCGCTGGAACCCAAACATGGAATAGTACACAAAGAACGGAATCATGGGGACGCCGTAATTGGCGTACGCCGTTCCAGCCGCAGTGAAACTGGCCATGGCGCCGGCCTCGGTGATCCCCTCTTCCAGAATCTGGCCGTCCTTGGCTTCCTTGTAGTACATGATGGTGTCGCGATCGATCGGTTTGTAAAGCTGACCCTGGCTGGCGTAAATTCCAATCTGGCTAAACAGGGAATCCATACCGAAAGTCCGGGCTTCATCGGGGATAATCGGAACCACAAACTTTTTCAATTCGGCGCTCTTCAGCAGAGCCTTCAAGATGGCGACGAAGGCGGAGGTGGTGGATGCGGCACGGCCACCCGAGCCGGCAATGGAATCGTGGAACGTCTCAAGCGGCGGGGCCTGGATGGTGATTTTCTTTGGGCTGCGCGCGGGCAGATAACCGCCCATGGCTTCGGCGCGCTGCTGGATGTACTTTGCTTCCGGGCTGTCCTGCGGCGGCCGGTAGAACTCCAGCTTTTCCACCTTTTCCGGCTCCATCACAAGATCGAATCGCTTGCAGAAAAACTCTACCTGGGGTCCGGTCAACTTTTTCTGCTGATGGGTGGCATTGCGGCCTTCGGCCGCTTCACCCAGTCCGTACCCCTTGATGGTTTTGGCGAGGATGACGGTGGGCGATCCCTTATGCTCGACGGCGCGCTTATAAGCGTTGTAAACCTTGAGAGGATCGTGACCGCCGCGGCGAAGCTTTTCAAGCTGCTCGTCCGTCTTGTCAGCCACCATTTCTAATAGCTCGGGATATTTGCCGAAGAATTCCTTGCGGACGTACGCGCCGCCCTTGGCTTTGAAATTCTGATATTCGCCATCGACGCATTCTTCCATGCGCCTGACCAGCAAGCCATTGTAATCGCGGGCGAAGAGCTCATCCCAATCCGAGCCCCAAAGGCACTTAATCACGTTCCAGCCCGCCCCACGGAAAGCTGCTTCCAGCTCGCGGACGATGCTGCCATTGCCGCGAACGGGTCCATCCAGCCGCTGGAGATTGCAGTTTACGACGAAAATCAGATTATCGAGTTTCTCGCGCGATCCCAGCGTAAGCGCACCCAGCGATTCGGGCTCATCGGTCTCGCCATCGCCGAGAAATGCCCAGACCTTGCGATTCGTGACTGGGATAATGCCGCGGTTTTCCAAATACCGCATGAAACGAGCCTGATATAGCGCATTAATGGGAGCGAGACCCATGGAGACGGTGGGGAACTGCCAGAAAGTTGGCATCAACCAGGGATGCGGGTAAGAGGAAAGTCCGGGGTGGTCGCGGAGTTCGTGACGGAAGTTTTCCAAGTGCTTTTCGTTCAAACGGCCTTCCAGAAAGGCGCGGGCGTACATACCGGGCGAGGCGTGGCCCTGATAGTAGATAAAATCGCCGGGTTGATCGCCATAAGAGGCGTGAAAGAAGTGATTCTGACCCACTTCCGTGAGCGTGGCGAGAGAGGCGTAGGTGGAGAGATGGCCGCCGATGTTGTCATCGTATTTGTTGGCACGGACCACCATGGCGAGGGCGTTCCAGCGAATCCAATTCTTAATACGGCGCTCGATTGCGCGATCGCCGGGATATGCCACCTCACTCTCCACCGGAATTGTATTGACGTAAGGTGTGTTCAGAGTCAGATTTGGGGTGATACCGAATTCAGCAGCTCGGGACTGCAGGCGCCTGAGGAGGAAAGCTGCCCGGTCGGGGCCAACTTCATCAATGATTTGATCGAGAGATTCCAGCCACTCGCCAGTCTCCTGAGGATCTAAGTCCTCTACGGCATCCACTTTAGTTAATAGCATTTAGGGTCTCTTTACAAAATACCGTTTCTCTAGGGGTTGGCGCAAACCCTCAAGCATTTCAGCTACATACGGCCGCCTTGGAACTGGAAATGAAGATCGTGAGATTTTCTTCCCCGCCCGTCTGAGATCGCCGGTTGTCTATAGCGTCTATTATGAGAAGAATGAAACCAGGCACTCCACGGGCGAGGGTGTATCGAATTCCGGCGGCTATCGACGAGTCACATGATGCCGGGCTGCGTACCATTGCAATCTTTGAAGCGCTGAAAGGTACATTCGTGCTATTGGCCGGATTTGGTTTGCTGCACTACCTCCACCGCGACGTGGGGGAGGCGGCCGAGCACCTTGTACACCGGCTGCATATGAACCCGTCCATGCATTATGGCCGGATCTTTATTGAAGCGGCGGACAAATTGACCGACGGCCGGCTCTGGGCATTGGCGGCCGGCGCGTTTGCGTATTCCACCGTCCGTTTCGTGGAAGCATATGGATTATGGAACCGGCGCGTATGGGCCGAGTGGTTTGCGTTGCTCTCCGGACTGCTTTATGTCCCGTGGGAGCTATATGAGGTGCTGGAACGGGCAACCCGGTTCCGGTTGGGCGTCTTGGCCCTCAATCTCGCAATTGTGGTCTATATGGGATGGGTCCGGGTGACATCGTGGCAGAAGGAAAGACGGGCGGAGCCAGGCTGAAAAGGGACTTTTTATGGCAGATCAATTATTTCTCTCCTATCGTTTATCCGGCTATACGGAGACCAACATGCTGCGGCATTATGAGAAGATGCTGCGGCAGTTTCCTTTTTCCCGTCTGAACACGGATGGTTCGGTGTTGCGGGTGAGCGCCGTATCGTGGATGGAGCCCCCATTGCTGGAATTGCCGATGGAAGATCCGCTTGATATCGATCTGGCGCTCTCATCGGCCAGGGAGTTTGTCAGCGGCGATTGCGCCGTGCAACTCGAAACGCGGTGGGACTTATGGCAATACGATCGAGAATGGGCCGTAGCTCCCGCGCCGGTTATTCTGTCCTGCTTCGGACCTCGATTTGAGAGCGAAATGGACGACCATCTGCGAATCGATTTTGGAATCGACTTGCGTTTTCTGCCGCAGCCGGACATTCCGGACAGTGCCTTCATGGCGCAATCGAACATCCGCAGTCTTCTGCATCTCACTGCCGAACTGGACAGGGTTCTGAATGTGGAGGGTAAAAAGCTGTGGTCGGATTCCGGAGAAAACTTTGCGGAACGGCTGCAATCCGTGCTGGAAACTAGCGAGCGCTGAGGTTCCGGTTCAGAAGCTCTTCGACTGCGCCGATTAGCATCCTCGGCAAAAACGGCTTTTGTAGTACGTCAAACTGGATGCGCACATCTTCGGGTAACGAACGCACATCAAACGGGTACCCGCTACAAAGCAAAACACGAACCTTCGGATTCAGGCTTACCATGCGCAACGCCATCTGCTCGCCGGACATCTCCGGCATGGTCAGATCTGCCACAACCAGTTCGAATTTTTCGGGTTGCGCCTCAAACCGGCTGAGCGCGGCCGAAGCGCTGGTGTTTGAATCCACCTGATACCCCACCTTGCTTAGAAACGTCTCCATCAGTTTGAGGAGCGGGGCCTCATCGTCTACTAAAAGGAGTCTTGTTGCTGCCTCGCCGGTTGCCATCCGTTACCAGCTTGGAATCGGGAGTTCACTCGGAGACCATGCAATTCCGAGGCTCACTGTGGTCCCGATTCTGTTACGATTCGAAATGTTTATGGTGCGGGCATCCGCTTGCAAAACCGCACTCAGATGGCGCGAAAATAAGTAGCTGGCCGATCCGCCGCCGTAATAACTTTGGTAAAGCCCAAGTGTCTGGAACACGCTGGAATATCTGGAGACACCAGCTGATAAACCCAAAGAGACTTTTCGAATGCCCAAATAGGTGTACCCGAAGCCGGCCGTCTCCGAACGGGAAGTGAGATAGACGCCATTGCCGGGGCTTGCGCCAGCACTGAGTGAGGCGGTGAAGTTGGAACGCTTCCGGGCATAGCCGATACTCGCAAGAATCTGAGGAATGTAGTTAACGCGATAGATCGCTTGCACTCCGGTGGTCTGGCCCAGGATCGCCGCGATTTCCGGACTGAGAGCAACCTGCTCCGCTCCAAGCGATTCCACCCTGTAAGCCCCGCCCGACAGCGTGAGTTGCACACCGCTGGCCAGCCTGCGCCCATACTGGAGACTCACTCCGTGCAGATCGGAAGCGCCGAATGCACGAGGGAAATCGAAGTGCATGAAGGTATAAGCCACGCCGATCTGGTCGCGCCTGGTGAGCTGATAGCTAACCTGCGCGCCGGCGCGTGAGCCATTTGCCCCTACCAGGTCTCTTGAGGACCGCCGTATCATGAATCCGGTGCCACTGAACGCGTACTGTAATCGGGCGGTCTGACGGTAACTGAAAGTTGCGTTCGACTGAAGATAGTAAACACGATTGTCGAAGATATCGTTGGTAGGCACACCGAGTAAGTCGGGATTGAGAATGGCCGTCGGCGCGATAAGACCGCTGTAAGCCACGGTGCTCGTACCACCGATTTCCGAGAGAGACAGCAGAGTTCGGCGGCTCGTCTGGATTTCGTATTGCAGATCGATCGCCTGCTCTGAGCCGTCCGTGTAAGTGTGTCGGCTGAACTTCCGGTAACTTCCGCGGTAATCGACAGCGAGCACACTGCGCTTCCATGCGTGGCTGCCGGTGAGGCCGGCATTCGCCGTGCCCCCGTACAGATTCACTGCCCTCAGGCTGCCATCGGCATTGACTCCCAAAGGAAAGGAGCCAGTTTCGTAGGTAGCGAAGATCCCCGCGTAGAAGTTGAAGCTGACAGGTCTTCCACCCGCCTGTCCCGGTCTGCCGCCGCCACGGCTGAGAATGGAAGGGCCGCCAAAACCTTCCATCTGCGCCAGGCAGGGGGAAACCAGGGTGAAGGCCAGGACAATGGCTGTGGAAAGTGTCCGGGACGACGCTAGGAGTGCTTTATGAACGTACAAAATATCCTTCGCTTCATTGATCTCCGACGTTCAGAATGGCCGGCCCCAAAAGTTGAGTCTGACGCTTGACGCCGGCGATGTCAAGAAACTTGGTAGGAAACGAACCCAATTTCGGGTGTTTGGGGGTAGTGGTACTAAATTGGGGGTAGTGGTACTAAACATGAAAGGGGCATGGGTATTAGTGACATATATTTGTGTAAGCGAGGCGTAAATCGAGACCAATGATGAGAGCAACCTGTTTGCTGTTGTGCATATCCGGAATGTGTTTACAGGCTGCGGAGCTTCCCGTCCGCGCGGTGATTCTTTATAAGCACGGTGTTGGATATTTCGAACGATCCGGCGAACTTCGGCCGGGAGAGGCCGCTAAGTTAGATTTCAAAGCCGCTGAGATGAACGATGTGCTGAAGTCCCTCACCATCCAGGACAAAAACGGAGGGAAAGTAAGTGGGCTGCGTTACGATTCCAGTGAGCCGCTCGCCCGGAAATTGGCGGAATTCCCGTTCAAGATAGATGGCGAGGCGGGTTCCTTGAGCGCGTTCCTGAACCAGCTCAAGGGCGCGAAAGTGAACCTGAAATTTGGCGCGGACACGCTGGGCGGAACCATTGTTAGCGCGCGTTTGCTCGCCGGGGACGACAAACGGCCGGAGCGGGAGCAACTGGTTCTACTGCTCGACTCCGGGGAGCTTCGCACGCTGGATCTGTCGGCGGCCACGAGCGTTCAGTTTGCCGATCCGGCTCTGCAGTCCCAATTGCGAGGCTATCTAGGCGTCGTCGCTGGAGCGCGGTCGCAAGAGAAGCGGAGCGTGTACATCGATTCGGTGGATACTGGAACCCGGCAGCTTTCGGTTCGCTACATGGTGCCCACGCCGGTGTGGAAATCGAGCTACCGGTTGATGTTCAAAGATGCTGGGGAGCCGATGCTGGAAGGCTGGGCCATTGTTGACAATACGACTGGCGAGGATTGGAACCAGGTACGGCTCTCATTAGTTTCAGGGCGGCCCATTTCGTTTATCAGCCTGCTCTATGAGCCGAAGTTTGTACAGAGGCCGACGGCGGAACTGGCGGAGGATCGGCCAGTTGGACCAGTGGTCTATGCGGGAGCAATACAGTCGGCCGCACCGGCGCCTCCTCCAGCTCAGCAAGCGCCGGCGCCGATGCACAAATTGAGCGGGGCTGCCGGGGGCGGAAATTTCGAACGGCTGCAGGTTATGCAACAGTCTGCCGAGGCATTGAATCTGGATAGTTCTATTTTCGGGTACTGCGGCGGGCCGCGAGCTCGGCGATCTGTTTGAATACCGCTTTTCGACTCCGGTGACGGTCAAGAAGAGTGAATCGGCGATGCTTCCCTTCCTGCAACAGAAGATCGGCGCACGGAAGCTGTTGATCTACTCCGATGCCAATGCGCCGCATCCGATGAATGCGGCGGAACTGACGAATTCAACCGGTGAGACGTTAGATGGCGGACCCATCACTGTCTTCGATGCAAATACGTACGGTGGGGAGGCACTTGTTGAGACAGTCAAAGCCGGCGACAAACGATTGATCGGCTACGCAGTGGATCTGGGAACGCGCATTACCACCGCATTCGATTCCAACACCGAGCCAATTCGTGAAATTCACGCCCGCCGGGGACTGTTAACCACGCGCAGAGCCGTGCGGGACACGCGTACATACACAATCCGAAACGTGGATCAAAAAGCGAAGACGCTGGTGATTGAATATCCCGTGCGGCAGGGATACAAGGTGCTGAATCAAAGACCAACGGAAACCACTCCTCAAGCCTATCGCTTTGAAGTGAAGCTCGGACCCGGCGCGAACGAGAAGTTTCCGGTGATCGATGAACGCGAACTGGAGAACTCGATTCTGGTCACCAACCTGAATTCGAAGGACCTGATCGACTACTCACAGAACAAGGTCCTCAGCGCCGCGGCACGCAAGCAACTGGAACAGATCGCCCAACACAAACAAGAGATCGCCGGTGCCGACGCGGCGGTTCGCCGGACCGAGGCGGATATCAACAACCTGTTTCGCGATCAGGAGCGCGTCCGGCAGAATATCGCGAACCTAAACCAAGTGAGCGGGCAGCAGGAGCAGGTCCAGAAATATGCCCGGACGCTGGCAGGTCAAGAGTCACAACTGGCCACATTGCGCGACCAACAGAACGAACTCACTAAAAAGAAAGCGGCGCTGGAGAATGAGTTGAACGCGCTGATCGAGAAGATGGAATTTTGATTGAAATCCGGCTGAGCAGAAAGGCCGACCTACCACGCATTCTGGAGATTGAGCGGGCTTCCTTCGCTGGGGAAGCTTGGGACAGGGACATGTTCCTCGATTACTTTGCGGGTTGTCCGGATCTGTTTCTGGTTGCAAAAGCTGGGCGAAGAATCGCGGGATACGCGATCTCTTGCGTCGCCGGAGAGCGCGCGGAGCTTGTCTCCATTGCCGTCGATCCGGGGTATCGGGAACAGGGAACCGGAACGGCGATGATGAGCCACATGGCACGGCAGTTGCGCCGCAAACGGGTTGCGGACTGGTGGCTGATGGTGCGGACCACGAATAAGGCCGCGATTCGGTTTTACAAACGTTTAGGATTCGTGCGCACCAGAACGGTGCGCGATTATTACGAAAATGGCGGCGATGCCTGGCGAATGCGGCTAAAGTTCGCCGGGATTAGTGCCCACCACGCGCCCGATCCAGGCTGAGAGGCGCGAGGTCACAACCAGAATCTCGTCAAGTACATAGGCGATAAGGGCGCCTAGTGTAACGAGAAATCAGACGATGACCGGATAGATATCTGAAAGATGCATACTAAGACTATGCGGCATTTGGTGGCCGTTTGTCGATACCCGCAGGAGCAGGCATCGCCCCACTATTTTGTGGCAAGAATCGCGTCCACGGGTTTGCCGGTGCGATTGCCTTCCACCTTTGTAAATCCCGCCTGTTTGAGTAGCGCAGTGTATTCAGGAAGCGAACGCTCTTTCCCCTCCGTGCAGATCAGCATATTGAGAGATTGGAGATGTGCGTGGCTCGGGCCGGTTTTATCGTCAAACAGGAGCTTCTCGGCGATGAGCAGTGCCCCGCCCTCGGGAAGTTTCTCATGGATTTTCCGTAAAAGAATCTGAATCTTCGGCTCCGCCCAATCGTGCAGGATGCGGCCGAGTGCATAAAGGTCCGCATCGGGCAAATCATCGGAGAAGAAATCTCCGGCGATCACTTCCAACCGATCGGCAGCCGGAGATTTGGCAATGTACTCTTGCGCGACCGGTGTGACAGTAGCGAGATCGAAAACCACACCGTGTAGATTTGGATATCGTTCACACGCGGCGATGGACAGATGTCCCGTGGCGCCGCCAAGATCGGCCAGCCGACGGAACCGGCGGAGGTCGAAAGCTGCCACAACAGCAGGCGAACTGAGCAGTCCGAAGCCGTTCATGCCGGCCAGGAAGTCCCGTTTCGACTCTTCGGTCTTGAAGAAGTGGGAAAAGAGCGGACCATCGCCGCCGAATGTCCGGGACCATTGATGAGTGCCTTCCTGAACGGCAGTCTGTAGATTGGCCCAGAGCGGGAAGAGAGCGAACTCGGAGTAACGTATATAACCGCTCATCGTTTCAGGACTATCACGCCAGAGATAAACGTCGGCGATGGGCAGGTTAGTGTATTGGCCGTCCTGTTTATTCAACAGTCCAAGACCCACACATGCGTCGAGCAAGCGTTCGAGCGCATCGCGATTTGCATCCAGCTCCGGTGCGAGTTCGTCCACGGATGCAGAACGTCCATGTAGCCGGTCGAAGATGCCGGATGCCTGAGTGGCGAAGAGCACTTTCGATCTACGGAACGCGTCTATCAGGTCCAGAACGGGAGCGGGATTAATCTTGCTATTCCCTAACATGGGTGAACAACGTAGTATACAACCTTATCCTCCGCGCTATGTATCGACCTAAAATGCAATCGTGCTAATCTGCCGGTATGGTCGATGTAAAGCAGGCGGTGGTAAAAGCCCTAGAGTTCGCAAGGAACTTGCTGGAAGACAGGGCGTCAGATCACCGGTGAGGTTAAGGGCAATTAAGATTCGGGAACTCGCCAGCCTGCCGTGATTCGCGCCTTGGTGCATTAACATTGTTCGAGCGGATTATTGATCGATAGCAATGTCCTGCTGCTCTATGTTGTGGACGTAACCGATCGGCGGCGGATACAGAAATTCAAGCGAACAGAGAAGTATACAGCGGAGAACTTCGGCCTTCCGTCGGCGCTGATGGGCGATTTCCGCACGTTGATCACGACCGCTCACGTGCTTGCTGGGGTCAGTAACCCGGCAGGGTCCCTGTTCGGAAGCGAACTTTATGCTGTCCGCGAATTCTGAAAATCAGGAGCGGCACCGGGACGATAAACTTCAATCACCTCCGCACCGCTCGTCTTATTTCTAAAAACGCGCGGTACACGACTCCGGCGCTTACCTGTCTTCCGTGCCGGTCCCTACAACATGCCAGAGTTTTGAATAATCTTCCAGCATTGGTTGAAACTCGACGCCCACCCCTAACGCCTCAAGCCCGTCTAAAAATAGCTGACGCACTTTGACGGCTTCCTCATTGAAGAGAGCTGCCCGGTTAGAACTCCATGGAGCGTATTTCTCAATTACCTTCTCGTAGTAGCTGCTGATCAAGAGCAGCGGAGAATGGAAGGTCCTTACCTTGGTGGTGTATTGTTTATCGCCGACGGTGACGATCTCGTCGTTGTACCACGTGTGCCGGGGTGTCTTTTCCAGCACTTCAAAGAGATGGCTTACTACCTGAACTGGTTCTACGATGTGCTCCATTATGCTGGCAAGTATAGCAGTGGCGCTTGGACCCAACCGAAAGGATATTCTACGTACGCCTGAGTTCCGGTGTTAAAATTTGGTAGGACTTGCGAATCGCAATTCCATAGATGGGGAGGACTGGATGATAACCCACGTTGACCGCGCCATCGAAATTCTGTTAGTGGAAGATAACCCGGGCGATGTGCGATTGACCCAGGAAGCATTGAAAGATAGCAAAGTCTTTCACCATCTGAATGTTGTTCGCGACGGCGAAGCCGCGATTCACTATCTGCGGCACGAACACACGTTTGAAGAAACCGTTCGCCCAGACATTATATTCCTCGATTTGAACCTGCCAAAGAAAGACGGAAGGCAGGTGTTGGAAGAGATTAAGACCGACGAGAGATTAAGGGAAATTCCAGTGGTGATTCTGACCACATCCCGCGCTGAGCACGACGTTGTGGCTGCATACGCCCTGCACGCAAACTGCTATATCCAAAAACCTGTAGATCTGAACCAATTTTGGGACATCTTCCGTGCGATCGAAAACTTCTGGCTCAAGACGGTAACGCTCCCCCCGGAATTCAAGCCGGTATGAACTTAGAGCAGATCAGCGTGTTGCTGATCGAGGACAATCCCGGTGATGCACGTCTGCTGAGAGAAGCCGTTAAAGAAGCCGAGGACATCGCTATCCGCCTCACCCATGTTGAGACTCTCGCGCGGGCGTTGACGCGGCTCGGCGAAGAGCACTTCGACGTAATCATGCTCGATCTGTCTCTTCCAGACGCCGAGGGCCTAGAAACCTTGGTCCGCACACACGTGCAGGCGCCGAATATTCCGATCGTCGTGCTGACTGGCCTTGATGACGAGGATCTGGCCGTGAAGGCTGTCCGCGAAGGTGCGCAAGATTACTTGGTAAAGGGCCAGGTGACGGGCCGGGTGCTGGTGCGCGCCATGCGCTACGCCACTGAGCGGAAGCGCGCGGTGGAGGAGTTGCAGAGAAGCGAAGAATACTTCCGGTCACTGATTGAGAACGCTCTGGACATCATTACGGTGCTGGATGAGAAGGGCATTGTGCGCTACGGGAGCCCTTCACTGGAACGCGTGCTCGGCTACCGGGTTTCCGCGCTGAACGGCGCCAGCATTCTGAAATTGATTCACCCTGACGACCAACAGCAAGTGCTTCGAAAGCTGGCCACCGGAGTTGAAAACCCAGGCTTGACGCAGGAGTTCCATTTCCGGATGAAGCATAGCGATGGCACTTGGCGCGTCCTGGAAGCCATCGGGAAGAGGTCGGACGTAAACTCCGCCGTCGGCGGTTTTGTGGTGAATTCACGCGACATCACGGAGAGAACGCGAGGCGAGGAAGCACTGCAAAAGGCGAATGAGACGCTCCGGGCGGTAATTGAAACCTCGCCACTGGCCATCTATTCGCTCGATTTACAGGGTACGGTCAAGAGTTGGAATCGTGCGGCTGAGTCGATTTTTGGATTTCCGGCGGCGGAGGCAATCAATGCGCCTCTGCCAATCGTTTTCCCCGAAGATATCGCCCATTTCTACGCGCGGCTGGACCAGAGCGTACGCGGACACCTGGAGGAAGGGACTGAGGGGCGGTTCCGGCGCAAAGACGGCTCCGCCATCGACGTCAGCATGTGGAACGCTCAATTGCGTGACGCCGGCGGATCGGTGACCGGAATCGTGGTCGCGGTAGCAGACAATACGGAGCGGAAGCGGCTTGAAGAACAGGTCCGGCAATCACAGAAGATGGAGGCCGTGGGACGGCTTGCGGGCGGGGTGGCGCACGACTTTAACAATCTCTTGACGGTTATCACAGGGTACTGCCAGATGCTTCTGGACCAACTCTCGCCGTCCGATCCGTTGAGCGAGGACATGCAGCAGGTGCTGAAGGCCGCCGACCGCGCCACTACGTTGACCAGGCAATTGCTGGCCTTTAGCCGGCAGCAGATTGTGCAGCCGAAGGTGGTGGATCTCGATGCATTGGTCAAGGACATGGACCATATCCTGAAGCGGCTGGTGGGCGAGGATATTGAACTGACGATCAAGGGCTGCTGTGGCCATGTGAGAGTGGATCCGGGTCAAATCGAGCAGGTGATCGTCAATTTAGTGGTGAATGCGCGGGATGCGATGCCCCACGGAGGGAAGCTGATCATTGAGACGGGTAATCGCGATTTTGGTCCGCATTCGACGCAACACCTTTCCGGTCTTGGACCGGGGGCATACGTTTTACTTGCAGTCAGCGACACCGGAATCGGCATTGATGCGGCGACCTGCTCGCACTTGTTCGAGCCGTTTTTTACGACAAAGGAACGGGGCCGCGGCACTGGACTCGGGCTTTCCACCAGCTACGGAATCGTCAAGCAGAATCATGGTGAGATTCTGGTGTACTCCAAGCCGGGGCTCGGGACAACATTCAATATCTATCTGCCACGGGTAAACGAGCCGGTAGATGTGGAAACGAAGCCTGTCACCGAATGGACACGCCAGCATGGCGCCGAGACTGTGCTGATTGTTGAGGATGAAGAAGGCGTGCGCCGGGTGATGCACGACATGCTGCAGCAGATCGGATACCGGGTTTTGGTTGCGTGCGGCGGGCGGCAGGCAATGGATCTGTGGCGCACAGCCGAAGACCCGATTCATGTGCTGATCACCGACGTTGTGATGCCCAGAATGGGTGGGCGCGAACTCGCTGAGCGGCTGCGTGAAGATGCGCCCGGCCTGAAGGTTCTTTTCGTTTCGGGCTACACCGACAGTGCTATTGTGCATGATGGCGTCCTGGACGCCGGGACGCACTTCCTGCAAAAACCCTTTACCGTGGAGCAGTTGGCGGGAAAAGTCAGGGAAGTGCTGGAGGGTTAGGGCGGGAATCTGCTATCCTGGAATAGATATGGCAATTCCGAACGTAAGACGATTTCGTATTTCCAGCCCCGATGGAGCCGATTCGGCCACTTTGATGGCTGTTCTGCCAAAAGATTGTGATGTGGACGCTTATCTGAAGGAAGCGACGGCGCGGTTTGACTGGAAGGGCCACAAAGATTCCAAGGCCGCCCAGTTTAAGGTCCGCGTGGGTCAGCAGAAACAGAAGAAGGCCAAGTAAATTACACCGGCCACCGGGCTGGTTACTCCATGCGGGTCTTCAGACTGCGAAGTGCCCGCAAGCTCTCCTGCGCAACCTCCGAATCGGGATCTCTCGTCAGTGCATCCAGGGCCGCAATAGAACTTTTATCGCCGCTCGCGCCCAACACTCGGGAAATTCCGATTTTTTCATCTCTTGTCGCCCGGGTTGTCCCAGAGGCGATCGCTTCGTTGAGCGCCTGCCGCATAGCCGACTGATGGGCTAGTTCGATCAGATACGCCTCCGCGATCTCATGCCTCTGTTTAGAATTCAGCGTATTGATCAGGTACTGTGCCGGTGAAAACTCGCTGATTTCCGTATTGCCTAGATTGACAATTGCAAATGCCAAGGCAAGTCTGGGCGCGATCTTGGCCTCATCGTCAAAAGCCTTTTGGAGCATCGGCATGTCAGCCGGATGGTTTAGCCGCCCGAAGCCCTCCGCGGCAGCGGCACGGATGCCATCGTCTTTATCGGCAAACGCCCGCTCATAATAAACTCGGTTTTGCGCTTCGGGAACCATAGCCAGAGCCGACATGGCCGCGCGCCGAATCTTCTGGTTGCGGCCCCGGTCGTAAGCTTTCTGCAATTCCGGATTAGCCTCTTTGCTCATCAGCAACCCCACGGTTTCGAGCGCCGCAATCTGAATCTTTTCGTTTACATCGCGGAGCAGGAACGTTATCTTGGGAGCAACCGCCGGCTCGCGCATCTTCTGCAGTGCGATCAACGATTCATAAATTACGGTATCGTCCTTGCCGTGCAGGGCGGCTACCAGGCCGGGGATCGCGGCACGGCCCCGCAGAATACCCAGGGCCCTCGCGGCGCTGGCCCGCGACTCCATGCTTGCTTCCCCACGCAACAAGCCATCCAGTGCGGTGATGACGTCCTCGCGAACCTTTACGTACACCGGGAGGATCTGGCCGTCGTTCTGCGTGAACTTGCTCTTGATAATAGAACCAGCCCGCTGGATGCCCGTT
>JBBPYD010000075.1:0-6444 GCA_038200305.1 Bryobacterales bacterium | reverse complement strand
TCAAATGCCGGACTCCCTTCCGACCAAATAGCGATGTCTTTCGGAAGACCTAAAGTAAGCGGATGCGTGGTGTCCAACGTCGCATTCAGCAATGAACCCGGAGAATAGAACTCTTTGTTGGACAGCCCTTTAAGCACGTTCTTCACATCAACGCCCAGGTGCTCCAGCGCGTATTCCGCCGCGTCGTTGAGGAACACCAGCGTGCCACCCTGCGCGGCGAATTGCTTCAGCGCCTCAGCGCCCTTATCTCCAATTCCGCCGGTAAACTCTTCGGGCATCGATCCAAGCGGATGGCCCAATTGCATAACCGCCGCATGCTGATCGGGGAAAACGATGACGTCAAACTTGGAATGCAGATCCGCGGACTGAAAATCCTTGTTGTAAATATTCGTATAAGAGAATGCGAACTGTTCCAGCAGCCAGCGGGTCCAGCCTTCGTCCATGCTGGGAACGTAGCTCTTGTATAGCGCGACCCGCGGTTGTTTCAGTTGCCGCAGGCCATTCGCAGGCGCAAGCAGAAAATCGCCGCTGCTCATGTCCCGCCACACCTTTTTGCCGGACGCCCAGACCTTGTTCACCGATCGCCACGAGTCAACATCTCCGGCTGCCAGCTTGCCGGAACTGGGTACAGGTGCGCCGAAATGGTCTGCACGGCTCAAGTTAGCGCTGAAGGGCTGATTGATAGTGTCCACCGTCACCCCCATCAGCAACGGCAAAGTCTGCGCGGTCACATCATAAGGCCGGCGTGGCGGACCACTCGGATAGACGCGAAGATCGGGATAATTCTGCCGTTCCAACAGCGTCTTTGCAAATGAGCCATACGGCTGCTGCATGGGAATCACGTAGCTGCCTGCCGCGTATTCCTTTCCGCCCGCACTGAATGTCCTCCCGGCACGCTCGATTTCCACATCCCCGAATTGCAGGGTTTCCAGCATCTTCTTCGTCGATCCTGGATCCAGTTGCGTTACAGGAACTACGAACGCATACGGGGCCGTGCGCGCTATCGCCCTCTGACCCACGCGATAGAAGCTGCGCAATAGATCGGCTCTTCGAATCGCCGCCTGATACAAGCACGATTCCAACGCGATCAACTGGTAATCGACGATGTCGCGCATGTGCCACTCTCCGCCCATCCACGGCTCCAGATAATTCCAGCTTCGCTCGCGCGGATTGTAGCCCAGTGCGTTGCTGCTGATCTCATCTGCGGTGACCGTGATGGGTGTCGCCAGCTTCGCGCTGGCCGATTCACTCAGAATACGAAGACCGCCGTGGTAAGCCTGATAGTGCCTGGACGGGTTCCAAAAATCGTACATCGCATTCACGGCGACGCCCTTCTTACCCGCCGCCGTCAGATCCGCCGCCATCCCCGCCCCCACCGCATTGCAAAGCTGCGCGATAATCGGATCGATGTTGGGGTCCACCGGATCGAGCCACGGTGGAACGAACATCCGCGAGGAAGTCGCCCCCTGCTGATGCACGTCATACACAATCTGCGGATGCCAGACGTTCTGCAGCTTGGCGATGGCTAACTGCGTTTCCACCTGCGAAAAGATGTACCAGTCCCGGTTGTTATCGTGGCCCACGTATTTGTGGTAAAGCTCTGGAGGCGATGTGCCCTCATACGGCGTTCCCAACGTCTTGCGATACCACTGCGTGACGATATCCACTCCATCCGGATTCTGAGATGGCACCAGAATGAATATCGTGTTCTCCAGAATCGCCTTGAACTTCGGATTCTCTTCGGTCAGCAATTTGTACGCGAACTCGATGGCGCTCGAGGTGGAAGCAACCTCTGTCGAGTGAATGGAACACGTGATCATCACCACCGTTTTGCCTTCCGCGATCAACTTCTCAGCTTCGGCTTCGGCCGTCTTGCGTGGATCGGAAAGGCGCGCTTGGATCTCGCGGTAATGGTCAAGTCTGCGCAGAGTTTCAGGCGCGGCAATCGTCGCGGCAATGTACGGACGGCCTTCCGTGGTCTTGCCCAATTCCGCCACGCGAATGCGATCGCTTGCTTTTTCAAGACTCTGAAAATAGGAGATCACCTTGTCCCAATCGAGCAGCCTGCGATCCGCCCCCATCGTGTGGCCGAAATGGCTCTGCGGAGTAGGTACGGTTGCGGCCGGTAACCAGGCGGCGAACAAACAGGCCGTAATGAAGACAGAAAGGAAACGGCGCATCATGCGCGGGTCAGCTCCGTCCAGAGGGCTTTGTAATATCGAAGAAATCGCTCCGGCTCCTTGCTCTCCGCCGCTTCGCAGAGAGTGTACCGCTCGTAGCCCGATTTCTTCATCAACGCAAACAGCTCCCGCCACGGGTAATCGCTAGTGAGTTCGTTGATGTGCGCGTTCTTCACCCACGGACGCAGCAGGTCCCAACTTTTCTTCACACTCCCGTCAACCACATCCGTCGGATTGGAATTCCAGCAAAGGCCCACGCTGTCATGCCGGGCCGCCTTCATGATGGCAGCCGCAACCGGCGGGTCCTGGGTAGTGCGGCCGTGAACTTCCATCCAAATCTCGACGCCTCTTCCCATGCCGTAATCGCCCAGCTCGCGCAAAGCATCCGCAATGCGGCCCACCGTGGTGTCAAGAGGCACGTCCTCTTTCGGCAATCCATTCGGCCGGACTTTGACGCCCCACGCGCCAGTGTCGTGTGCAAGCTCGATAAAGGTTTTCGCGACGGCAACCTGACGTTTTCGCTCGGCTGGGTCAGGCGATTGGAATTCGCAAGTGGAACCGAAGCTCAGCAGCCGCACTTTGCTGTGCTCAAAAAATGTCTTCAAGCCCTCTCTTGCGGCGGCGTTGATGGTTGGCTCAATCAGGTGCTTGTGCCCGGTGCGAAGCTCCACGGCTTCAAAGCCGGCCGCTTGCAGGTTCCTAACGATCGTGTTGACGTCCCAGTCCTTCAGGACGTTGTAAGTGACAGCTCCAAGTAGCATGGGTTTTCTATATCATCCCATGGGCCGTACCCATGGGCGATACCCACGCACCGCGGATGGTGTTACCAACGAAGCTTGGCGGGCAGGTATTCCGCAATCAGATCTTCATAGTAGGGCCGCAGTTGCTTGGGATCGGGACGCTCATGGCTCTTCGAGTACAGGTCGTATGGATTGAACTTCCTCACCCACTCAAATCCTTCGCGATCTTTATCGTCGAACAGGTACTCGTAAGCGCCTTCCCGATGGCCAGGGTAGAACGAGTGATACCGGATCATGTAAAGCGCGGACTCCGGCAGGTAGTCCTTGACCACGTGATACAGATACTCGTCATGTCCCCAGGAAAGGTCCACGTTCGACAGTCCACAATTTTCTTCGTAGATGCCAAGCTTCGTCCGGTAATCGGGGTTATTCGAGTCGGGGTTCGCCGCGAAGAATTCCGGATAAACGATCTTATCCGAAAAAGCGCAGCCTACCGGAAAAGTATCGCCTACCACGGCCCATTGCGGCTCGCCGTAGAGACACAGCAATTTGCCAAGATCGTGAATCAGGCCCGTCAGCACGAACCAGCGCGGGTGACCGTCCCTGCGGATCGCCTCTGCCGTCTGCAGGTTGTGCTCAATTTGAGATAGATCGGTGTCGGGATCGCTGTCGTCCACCAGCGTGTTCAGGTATTCCATCGCATCCCACACGCCCATCTCGCCGTGTCCCTTGACAAGATATTGCCGCTTCATCCGCAGCACAAACTCGCGCGTCTGATTTGCATGGTTCTGACGGTAAAATTCACGAACTACCGGGGCAGTGCCGTCGTCATATTTCCGGAACTGATCTTCCGTCTTCTCCGGATTGTACCGGTCTTTCACGAAATCGTCCCATTGTTCCAAATTATCCAGCGGACCGGAAACTACTTTCATGCTAGAACCCCCATCGCCACAGATTTGCGCCGGCGGTGTAACCCGCCCCAACAGCCGCGAAAAGAACTAAATCGCCTTTTTTCAGTTTCCCACTTTCCAGCGCCGAACGGGTAGCCAGGGGAATGGTGGCCGCCGTGGTGTTCCCGTACTCTTCAATGTTGATGATCACGCGGTCGGACAGCCCCATCTTCTCGGCCACGGCGGTGATGATCCGCTTATTCGCTTGATGGGGAATCAACCAGCTTACGTCGGACAATTTCAGATTGTTCCGGTCCAGCAGCTCGCTGCAGATATCGTACATTTTCCGCACCGCGTATTTGAAAACCTGCTGGCCTTCCTGGTGAACGTAATGCATCCGGTTCTCTACGGTTTCCACCGACGCAGGCATCCGGCTCCCCCCGGCGGGCATCTTCAGGAAGTCCCCGCCAGAGCCGTCGATTTCGTTCGAGAAATCGATAAACCCCGCCGCCTCCCCGCCGTTTGAGGTCTCCACCAGCATCGCGCCCGCGCCATCCCCGAACAGCACGCAAGTGGACCGGTCCGTATAATCGATAATCCGCGACATGGTGTCGGAGCCAATCACCAGCACTTTCTTGTGGGTTCCGCACCCAACCAGATGAGCGGCCGTGGTCAATCCATATACGAATCCGGAGCATGCCGCAATCAGATCGAACCCCCACGCCTTGCTGGCCCCCAGTTTGTATTGCACCAGGCAGGCCGTGGATGGAAAGTACATGTCCGGAGTCACAGTGCAAACCAGAATGGCGTCCAACTCGGACGCGTTCGCGCCTGCATGGCAGAGTGCGATCTTTGCAGCCTCAAACGCCATGTCCGATGTCGCCATCTCCGCCGGGGCGATATGCCGCTCGCGGATACCCGTGCGCTCCAGTATCCACTGATCGCTCGTCTCTACCAGTTTCGTTAAGTCGTGATTTGTCAATACACCGGGGGGCGTAAAACAGCCCACTGCGGTGATTTTCGCTCTATGCAAGCATCCTCCAGCCAAGGGAACGCAATTCTGTGTTTATAAGGTACTCTTGCTATGTTACATTCGTGGGTTGATGCAAGTCGAGAGCACTCTCTTCTTTGAAACCGCCGAAGAGATTTATACCCGGGTGTTCCGGACGCTGAAGCCGCGCACGATTCCGCCGCAATTTCACATCGAATTTCGACGTTTTGCAAACGCCAACAGCTCCATCCGGCTCGAGAGCGGCCGCATCGAAGTGAAGATTACCGATCTGCTGGAAGGCGCGCCCGCTCCCATTGCCGAAGCGCTGGCCTACATCCTTCTAAGCAAGCTTTATAAAAAACCCATACAGCCGGTCTACAACCATCGGTACAGGCTCTATCTGAATCGGAAAGATGTGAGAAGCAGTTTGCATCTATTGCGTCAGGCGCGGGGCCGCAAGTTCCTGTCCGGCGCGCAGGGATGTTGTTATGATCTAAACAAACTTTTCGATCAGGCCAACTTCCAGCATTTCCACGGCCTAATAGCCCGGCCTGAACTGGGCTGGAGCCGGCTCCCTTCGCGGAACACGCTCGGCCATTATGACCCTTCGCACAACGCCATCATTTTAAGCAGTATTCTGGACCGGCCCGGAGTGCCACTCTTGGCTGTCGAGTACGTAATGTTCCATGAAATGCTGCACATGCGTTATCCGGTGGATCATAGGGGCGCGAGGCGATGCGTCCATACACCCGAATTCAAGGTGGCTGAGAAGGAGTTTCCAAACCTAGAGTATGCCAAGAATTTGCTGAAGAGGCTTTGATGAAATTCGGGCGCGGCTTAAAACTGCATTCTGAGCCGCGCCCATAGGAAGGGGTTGCTAAACTACGCCGTTGAACTACGCGGCTTGACCAACACCGGGAGCCATCGTGGTGATCTCGGTCCGCAAATAATCGACGGATGCGATCAGGTTGCGAACCTCCACCGTGCCGATGCCAACCGTGTGAAGCACCAGCCGAACCCTGACAGCCGACACGGCCATTGAGAACGTAATTCGCTGCTTCAGGAGCGCGGTCGCCAGATCTGGCCGGTCCTGTGTGGAGCACAGGGTCATTAATTTCGCCGTCTGATGTAGACGATGGAAATCGCGGACCAGATTACGCAGATACGAACGAAACACCTTGCGGCGCTCCACCCGTAACCGGGCCGCAATCTCTCCCTTATATCCTGCCTGGCTGGCCAGGAATTCATAATCGTCCTCAGATAATAGGCGCAACATGGGACGATACTTGGTAATTGAAAAATCCTCCAGCCAAGCCGGATTGTAGTCCGCAGGACTGGTACGTGAGATCAGCTCACGGAAGACAAACGCAAGAGCTAAACCGACGATCCCCAACGGCAGCATTGCCGCGATCCAAACTGTCATAATTTCTCCGTCACAACCTTCATCATGATAGTACGGGAGAATTCAGCGTACTGCAAATGGTTTTTTAAAGAGTTTCGCGACCAAATGCATAGGATTTCTCCGGCCCTAGTCCTTGGCGGAACTGAGAAGCGTCCGGTTAATCGAATCCAGTTGCGCCATTAATCGCCGCTCCTGCTCCGGATCCCAGCGATGCCCGACAGTAACTGGTATCTTCTCACCG
>JBBPYD010000074.1:0-24040 GCA_038200305.1 Bryobacterales bacterium | reverse complement strand
CGACCTTGATTTCCAATGTCACCGAGGCCCGTCCAGGAGGAGGTTCGAGTCTGGCAGAACCGGCCGCTGGAACCCATCTATCCGATTGTATACATGGACGCGCTGTATGTGCGCATGCGCGACAACGGCCACGTACAGAACCGTGCGGTCTACGTTGCTATTGGCGTCAATCTGGAAGGCTGCAAGGAGGTGTTGGGACTGTGGACATCGGCGCATGAGGGAGCTAAGTTCTGGTTGCAAGTGCCGACGGAGATGAAGAATCGAGGCGTGCAGGATGTTTTTGTTGCCTGTGTGGATGGATTGAAGGGCTTTCCGGATGCGATCGAAGCGGTCTTTCCCGAGGCACAGGTACAGTTGTGCATCGTGCATCTGGTACGGCATAGTTTGAACTACGTCTCCTGGAAGCAACGCAAGACGGTTGCTGCGGATTTGCGACCGATCTACTCGGCACCCACTGCCGAAGCAGCGGCTCAGAGACTCGAGGAGTTCGAGGCCAAGTGGGACGCGACGCATCCGACGATCAGCCAGGTTTGGCGGCGAAATTGGGAACGCATTACGCCGTTCTTCGCGTTTCCGTCGGATATTCGCAAGGTGATCTATACCACGAACGCGGTGGAATCGCTGAACATGAGTTTGCGCAAAATTATCAAAACCCGCGGCTCATTTCGAACGAAGAAGCCGCCATAAAGCTACTGTATTTGGCGCTGCGGAATCATTCAAAGAAGTGGAGCTTCGTGCAGGGCTGGCGCGAGGCGCTGAACCGCTTCCAGATTCTCTGGCCTGAGCGCATGCCGGCGCTGGAGAGGAATTAACAACAACCCCGCTCGGAGCTCACCAGCAGGAAGCCATCGCTTCCCGCCGAACCCGCCCGTCGTGTGTCCCGGTAGCAGGCCGGTGCTCGCGAACAAGGGTTCGCTCCGCCGCTTCGCGCCCTTGCTCGCTGCGCGCCGGCCTGCTGGTGAGAGAGTCGCGACCGGCGGCTCCGGCGGGAAGCGATTCGAGGTTACGACAGAACACGTTTACACAAAACGCTTGACACTGCCCATTCCGAAGATCGACAGGTCCCACCTGCAGAAATTCGGCCCTCACTTGCGAAGTAAACAAAATCAGCACCCAAAACAATCGCTTCATAAAATGTCTCCGTCTAAAAGAAATAAGTGAAATTGATAGCGAACCGGAATCGTTCCCGCGGGTAGACCGGACTCACTGACTGGTGTACCGGAAACTGAATACCTCCGGAAATCGCATACTGCTTGTAGATGCCCAGCGTTGACGGCCCCACAAACACCTGCTGCGAAGGCCGTAACGGCGTGCCCGCCCGCTCACCCGTCATCTCGCCAAACACGCGCCAATCCCAGCGCGGATAATCGGTCCGCCACGAGTGCGGCCTGTACCCGTACACCGCGCTGTACGACAAAATATCCGGGCGTTGCGGATCGTTTCCAGCCCCGTACCGCTGATAGGACACTCCGCCCCACGCATAATGGCTGCGCGAAGCGAGACCGCTCACCAGTCCCGAATAGAACCCCGCTGGATGCCCGCCGCTCTTCAATACACCGCCAACGGCCGTGCTCTCGTATCGCGGCCCCACCCCGGTGTCGCGCCGTTGAAAACGCCAGGTGAGCAGCCCCTCCATATCACTTCCCATCGGCGTAAACCCAGCCACCCGGGCCGGAACCAGCCCTTCCGCGCGAATAATCAATGGGGCCGATACCGAAACCTTCAAGCTTTCTCTGATACCGTACCCAAGCAATCCGCGCATCATCACGCCCGATGCATCCCGCCCATTCCGGCCCATCAAGCTGGTGTCAAAACTCTAGCCGCCCTGTGGGTTCGTGGGCGTAGCAAGCCCAAACACCGGACCATGGCCCGACGCAAAAACAACCTGCACTGCAAATAGAAATAGACAAATCGAATTCCTCATCTGTCCTCCTTATGAAATGCGCGCATGTACGTCCGCGCGAAAAAAGAGAGTAGACGCAGGAATCCCTAGATCAGGAATGTAGAGAAGAGAACTAACAAATCAGGTGGAGAATGTTCCGGAGCCGCCGTGAGCTCGCGAACCGCGCCGAGCCCCAACTCCAGCCTCGCGGTAACCATCGCAAATGAATCCAGATCGGACGGCGTAGCGTCCATCTGCGGAACAACCGGATGCACCCCAGGCGAATCCATCGGCTGCTTCTTGCACTCACGCTGCACCGGAGTCTTGCCCTGCGTGCGCTCGCATTTGCCCGCTTTGCAGCAGTCTGTCTTCATTTGCAGAAGCATGAAGAATCGCTCGCATGAAACGCACCCGCCCCAAAGCAGAGTGCCCACCAGCAGCAACGAGAGCAACGTATTGCAAAGCAACCGGAACACAACGCTACCCTTATACAATCAAACGCAAAATTATCGCTTTCCACCAGGACGAACACAACCACTGGGTAGCGGACCTGGAATGCGGCCACACGCAACACGTCCGGCACGATCCGCCGTGGACCATCCGCGCCTGGGTCACCACCGAGGAAGGCCGCCGCACCCGCATCGGCCACCAACTCGACTGTAAGAAATGCGGCCCAGCCGCGGCATGATACGCTTTCGTCTGTGAATCGCCGCAATTTCCTCAAGAACACACTCTCGGCCGCCGCCGCTACGCAACTCGCCTCCGCGGCCCCCCGGCAAATTCCCATCGGCCTGAACAGCTACTGCCTGCGAGCCATGAAGTGGAACGACATTCAGCTTCTCGATTACACTGCAAGCCTCAAGCTCGATGCCCTGTTCCTTCAGGATTCGCTCGACCCCGAAGCCATGAACTCCGCCCACTGGCCCAAAGTCAAGGATCACGCCAAGAGCCTCGGCCTGCATATCGAAACCGGCACCGGCGCAGTGCTCCCGAAAACCCCCGACGGCTTCGATGCCTCCGTCCGCAATCTCCGCCAAGCTATCACCCGCGCCGCCGCGCTCGGCTCCCCCATCGTTCGATGCCTCGCCGCATCCGATCGCGCGCATCTTCCGCCCGGCCCCGCTGAACAGCACATTGAGACCATGATTAAGCTCCTCCGCGCCGTCCGCACGCCCGCCATGGATGCCGGCCTGAAGATAGCAATCGAGAATCACAAAGATTTCCAAGCCTGGGAAACCCGCACGTTCATCGAAGGCGCCGGTAGGGAATTCGTCGGCTCCTACCTCGACACCGGCAATCCCGTATTCGTTCTCGAAAACCCGCTCACCACGCTCGAAGTCCTGGGCCCCTACGCCGTAACAATCCATCTCCGCGATTCCATCATCTATGAGCACCAGGGCGGCGTAGCCGTCCAATGGGTTCCGCTCGGCGAAGGCGTCGTGGACTTCCCCCGCTTCCTCACAAGGATGCGCGAAATCTGCCCGCCCACGTACGTCTACATCAAGCCAATCACGGGCCGCCCGCCACAAGTTCTCCCGTACCTCGAAGCCGGTTTCTGGAAATCCTACCCGAAAGCGAAAGCCGCCGACCTCGCCCAATTTCTCGCGCTGGCAAAAACCGGCCATCCCTACGAAGGCCACATGGTGATAGAGGATATTGGCGGCCGCACCATACCCGAACCCTTCATCGCCGCCATGCAATACCAGCAGCGCGACCACATGGAGCGCAGTGTCGAATACGCCAAAAAGACCTTGAACCTCGGCGTCCGCTGGCGCGCATAGAGCGATAAACTAGAAAGGGTATGAGCTTTTTAGATTCGCTGGAAAACAATTTGAAGAGCTTGGAGCAGCAAGAGGAGCGCGACCCCGCTCGTGCCGCTGAACTCCGCCAGCAGCGCGAAACCGAACGAGCCAAGGCCCTGGAAGCCGCTCCCTACGCCGACGAATTGAAGAAAGGAAAGTTCGCGGCCGCTCTACTGGACCATGCAACTCGAATCGGCCACGGCATCCGCACAAAAGTGCAAATCACCTGGATCGGCACAACCCTTCGCCTGCAAGCGAAAGAGCGGCGCCTCGACTTGCAGCCGGTCCCCACCGGCGTCCGCGCTATTTTCTCAGAGAACGGAACGGAAACCAGCAGCAGCCTGATCGATCTTAACGGCGACCCCGAAGCCTTCGCCCGTCAGTGGCTAACTCCGGACGCCTGAACCCCGGTAGCCTGATTCGGTATCGCTCCGAACTCAAAATACTCGTTCTTAATCTTTCCCTCGCTAACCCACACTGCCCGGAACCCGGAATGCGCGCCGCCAAGCGGCATCCCAACGGGTCCCGTCGTGACCATTTCGATCTCCCCGTCCCTGCCATAGGCATTCCGGTGATAGTGACCGGCAAAGAGGTGCTTCACTCCAGCCTGATGAAATAGCTCCAGCAGAGGTTTGCGCCGCGCCAAAGGAATATTGAAATACTGGTCTGGCTCATCGGCCCGCTCCAGGAAGAACGGGTGGTGCTGGAACACTACAATGTGTCGAGCCCCTGAAGCCTTGGCCTTCGCAAGTTCTTCCCGTAACCAGGCGTTCTGCTTGTTGAAAGCATCCATCGCCTTTCCGGGCGAATGGATCAGACTCGAATTCAGCACGATTCCGTACAGCCCGCCCTCGCGGAATCCGTAGTAGTCGGGCCCGAACGTTTCGCGATACTTCGCCATCGCTTCCGGCGTAGGCTCGTTGCCTACATCGTGATTCCCAGCTACGTTGTAGACGTGAATGGATTTGTCCAGCTTCGCCGTAATTCGCCGGTATTCCGCGATCTCGGCCGCGTCGCCTGACTTGTTGACCAGATCGCCGCACACGATCACAAAGCGCGGCTTCAGCCGGTTCGCCGTCGCAATCGCAAATTCATAATTCGCGGTTTCCTGAGCAAAATCGCGATCTTTTGTGTACATGCCGAACTGCGGATCGGACATCTGCAGAAAGACGAAACTATCCTGCGCCAATGCTCCCGCCGCAATCAGAAACCCCAGCCAAGCTGAAAACCGAAACGCCCGCATCATTTAGAAAGTCACCCGCGCGCCGAGTTGCAGGATGCGTGGTTCATTCGCGCCATTGATCACACCCAGCGTGCTCGGTGACGCCACATTCGCCCCCGGCAGGCCGAAATTGGCATGATTCAACAGATTGAAAAACTCACCCCGCAGCATCAATTGGACCCGCTCCCGCACAGGGAAGCTCTTCTGCACCGCTGCGTCGATGTTGAAATATCCCATGCCTCGCAGAAAATTGCGCGGCGAGTTACCGAAAGTACCGATTGCATTAAACGCAACCGCCTGCGGATCGAAATACTGGGTCAGGCGCTCGGCTTTTGACCGGTCGGCCGGCAGCGCAGGGTTCCGTAACAGGTCGGCGCGGTCCAGCCCGATGCCTGAGAACGAATTATCGCGGCCGGAGATCACGCTGAACGGCAGCCCGCTTCGCAGATCCAAAATATTACTGATGGACCAGCCACCCAGCAGCAGCCGCATCGGCAGCGGAGAGCCGGTCAGCGCCGGCACATTGATCACAGCGCTGAGACGGAAGTTGTGCGGCACATCGTAGTCGGAAACGCCGCGGTTGAAGCGGTTATCGTAAGGATTCGGATTGCTGATGGTGAACTGATTATTCACCGACTCATCGTCGATTGCCTTAGAGAAAGTGTAGAACGCCAAAATCGAGAAATGGCGCGACAGCCGCTTGTCCAGCGTGACCTGCAGGGAGTGGTAATTCGAGTTCCCCGCGTCAGCCATCTCTTTCACGGAAGCAAAGTACGGCGCCAGCGGACGCCGCGCATTCGTGTTCGCCACCGTGGCCTTGGAATTGTATATCGCTGCATTCCGCTCCCGGAACGTCTGCAGATGTGTCCCTTTATTGCCGACATAAGCCACGCGCAGCAGCCAGTCGGAGGCAAGCTGCTGTTCCACCGTAAAATTCCAACCCTGTGAGTAGCCAACACCCCAGTCCTCTTGGAAGTAGGCATAGGGCATCGGGAATGAGAAGGGGACAGTCGGTTTTAGATCCACCGGAGCGAATGGCGGAAACGGATTCCGCACACCAGCCGAGCCATACGGGTCCTGAATGTCCACGCCATTCAGCGTAATGGTCGGGCTGAAAGGGGCGCTCTCGACGAAATTATTGTAGAGACGCGGGAACGGCCGGACGAAGAAGATGCCGTAGCCGCCGCGCACCACTGTCGCGCGGTTGCCCTGCCGTGCCTGCCACGCAAAGCCGAAGCGCGGCGAAACGTTATTCCGGTCCGGGTTCATCCCGCCTTCCGGGAATCCGGGATCGCCAGGGAAGATCGCGCCCGGAGGAGCATTCTGGAATCGCTGCGATTGATAGCCGGCCCGGTAACCGGCGACTTGGCCAAGCACGTCGTGGTACGGCAGGAACGGATCCCAGCGTACGCCCAAGGTCAGGGTCAGGCTGGAGGTTGCACGGAACGTGTCTTCGGCGAAAAGTGAAAACTCCTGGCCGCGCGTCTGTTTGAACTTGCCGGCGCTCTGGGTGAAGGTCGCCGCCTTGCCCAGCAACAGATCGGCGATGCCGTTTCCAGTGATCTGCCCGGAGAACGTGGCCGTTCCCGATTGGTTGAACTTGGTGGAAGAATCGAACACGATGTACGGCGTGTATTCACCCCCGGCGTTGATCGTGTGGCGGCCGCTGGTCCAGGTTACGGTGTCGTTGATTTCCACGTTGCGCCGCACCCACTGCCCTGGCGGCGAGTTGGTGACCGAACCCCACCCTCCGTAACCGGTGACTCCAATTTCCAGTTCCCGGTCGCCTGCGGCGGGTTCCGAAAATTTGATAGGGCCGAACTGCGACAGCCACGCAGTCGAGGTCCGGGTATTCGTCGAATCGAGCATCACACCCGATGCCACCACGGTGTTCAGCAGGTTCGGCCGGATGGTGTAGACATCCTGCATCTTGAAGGTCTTGGTGGTCTGTAACTGGCCGATCCGGGCCGTAAGCAGGGTATCGCCGCCGTCCCAACCGGGATCGGCGTACTGCACATAAAATACGGAGCCAGAGAGTTGGTGCATCCCCAGGGTGTAATCGAGCTTCCCCAATCCCTGATGGCTGTCGTACCGGTCCGGACGCGCATAACGCAGCAGGCCATTGGCGGCCGTAGATATCGGGACCTTAGCCAACAGCGCGGAGGCCAGCGGCAGAATGCGGTCGGCCGGAATGATGCGGTTCGGGAATGGCTTATTCGTGAGCGGGTCGATAATGTCGCGGCCGGTTTCATTGAAGTCGCCGCGGCGTAGCGCAGCGGAGGGCACTGTGGCGGTGTTGGTGAAAGATTTATTGTGAACAATCGTCCCTTGATACGATCCAAACCAGAAGAGACGGTTGCGGACGATCGGACCGCCCACGGCTCCGCCGAACTGATTGCGCTTGAGATTGTCGGATTGCGAGGCGAAGAAGTTGCGGGCGTTGAAGGCCCCATTGCGAACGAACTCGAACAATGACCCGTGCAACTCATTGGAACCCGAGCGGGTCACCACGTTCACGACTGCGCCAGAGAAGTTCCCGTACTGCGCCGAGTAGTTGGACGTTTGCACGGCAAACTCCTGCAACGCGTCGGGATTTGGATAAGTGGCGTTAAGATTGGTCACATTATCCATGTGGGTGGCCCCATCCAGCCGGTAATTGACCTCATTCCCGCGGTTGCCGTTGACCGAAATGTTGATCGTATCGCCGTTGTTGGCATATCCGGCGGTGGTGGTGCCAACGCCCGTCACGGCGCCCGGCACCATGCGGATCAGCGTGGCGGCGTTGCGGCCATTCAGCGGTAGCTCTTGGATGTACTGCTGCTGGACCACCTGCGACAACGCGCCGGATTGCGTGTTCACCATAGCCGCATCGGCCGTTACGGAAATCGATTCCCCGACGGCCCCGACGGCCAGATGAATGTCGAGCGTGGCGGCCGTGTTAACGTTCAGGCGAATGCCGGATTGCCGGTACTGGGAAAAGCCGGTTGACGAGGCTTCCACACGATACAGACCCACCGGGACTTGGCTAAACAGATATCTGCCGTCCACCTGCGTCTCGCCGCTACGCTCAAAACCCGTCTCCACATTGACCAGTTGAACGTGCGCGCCCGGCACGGCCGCACCGCTGGGATCGGTGACGGTTCCGGTCAAGGAAGCAGTCGGCGCGATTTGCGCCAAAACAAGAGCACTGGCTAGGAAAAATAAAGCGAACGTACGAATAGCGAACGTACGAATCAAGACAAACCCTCCAAAAGGGCCATTTTATCACCGGTAACCAGCGAGACCCCTGGCCGAGCCGTGACCAAAGGGAGCGGTAATTTGGGGGCGCCTATTAATCGGCGCTCAGCGCTCAAGTTCCTTGCTGCTGTAGATCTTGCACCAGGATGCGCTCTCCTCCATCGAAGCGGACTTCGTCCGCCCCAGCCCCGGCCTCGGTTACCTTGCCGCTTTTCTTGTAGTAGGTGACTACCTTCTCGAATGCGTCGCGCCGGGATACAAGCTGAATGCTCCGGCGAAGATGCTGGATGCGAATGCGAATAGTAGGACGGCTGTTCTCATGAACGCTGAAATCCCGTCAATCCTACCACAATCAAGACGAGCGGACGCTTAACGCGCAGCTTGATGCCGCCGATATGGTGTAATGTGGTGAAGCGAAAAAAGCGAAAAACATGAATACCCACAGCACAGCGGCAGTTCGCGCGTCAATCGGTTTTCCGGCCTAAAACCACGAACCGCAGGGGGAGCAATGAGGAAAGCTGGCGCACAATTGAAACTGATCCCGTCACCGGCAGGAAAGCGTAGGAGCAAGAAGCCTTCCACCCCTCCCATCGCGACTCTCGACCTGTTCTGTGGAGCCGGCGGAATTACGGAAGGATTTCGCCAGGCTGGTTACACCTGTCTTTACGGCAACGATTGCATGGAGGAAGCGGTTGAAACCTTCTCCTACAACCATCCCGAGGCATGGGGCGATGCGCGTGACATTGAAGATGTGGATCCGGTTGAAGTGCGGACGCGCCTTAGTTTGCCAAAGGGCGCCTTAGACGTACTCGTCGGTGGTCCGCCATGCCAGGGATTCTCAATCAATGCGCCTGACCGATTTCTGAAAGATCCGCGGAACAAGCTCTTCAAGGACTACGTGCGCTTTGTCGAAGAGTTCCAGCCGAAGACTTTTTTGTTCGAGAACGTCCCCGGATTGCTGTCGCTTGGCGACGGCAAAGTGCTCCAACAGATTCTGAGTGAATTCGAGCGCCTCGGCTATCATGTCACACACAAAATTTTGTTTGCGGCGCACTATGGCGTTCCTCAAGAGCGTTGGCGATTGATCCTTCTCGGTTCCCGTTTTTCGCCGATCGCGCTACCCGAACCGGCGCACTACGCAACCGGCCGCGCAAACTTCCGGGGCGGCCGTACGCTGACCTTCCAGTTGAACGCGGCGGATAAGCAACGGCTGTTAAGGGCCGTGACGGTGGGCGAAGCGATTGGCGATTTGCCACTTCTGAAGATGGGCGAGGGGGCCGAAGTTGTAGGATATACCCGTGCGCCCCACAGCGCATTTGCAGAGAGCATGCGGAATCCGGAAGGGGTGACGTTTAATCATTTCGGCGCCAGGCTTGCCAAGCAAAATATCGAGCGCATGAAGTATGTAAAGCCCGGTGGATCGTGGCGTGATATTCCGCATGAGTTGCTGCCGAAAGGCATGCAGCGGGCGCGTAAATCGGATCACACGAAACGCTACGGCCGGTTGCGGAATGACGGTCTCGCAGGTACGGTGATGACCAAATGCGATCCCCATTGGGGTGCCGTATTTCTGCCCGATCAGGAGCGTTCTCTATCGGTCCGTGAGGCAGCGCGGTTCCAGTCGTTCCCCGATGCCTACAAATTTACCGGCCCCCGCGTTTCGCAATACGAACAGGTGGGCAACGCTGTGCCAGTCTTAATGGCCAAGGCTATCGCTCTCCAAATCCGGGTGCATCTTGAAGCTCATCTTGAAGCTCATCGTGGTGTTGCGCCGATTCCCGCCGTGAAAGCAATACATGGCTAGCAGGATTATCGAGTTCTTCGGCTACAGCCCGGAAGACCGTTCTCCTGCTGCTACGGCGGCACGCCACAACCTGCAATGTCCGTTCTTAGGTAGGCGGTGCGTAAAAACCCTGAGCGATGGATTGATCAGTGGAGCTTGTGCACTCAAACCCAAGAATGGCGGGCCGGTCATCTGCTGCCCGATCCGTTTATACGCCAAAAATTATGAGGTCCTCCGCGATGTCGCGCGGATTGCCTTCGGCCCTGTGATTCCGCTTGTACCGGCGAACGCCATCACGGATTTAACGGGCGAATGCGTCGCCGTCTTTGGGAAGGGATGGGGCAAAGAGCTCCGGCTTCCCAATAGAGGAACGAGCGGCAGTTATTTTGTGGATTGGGTCTTGGCGCATGTGAGCGTTCAGCGCGAGTTGCTGAACTTCGTCGCCGTTGAGGTGCAATCGATAGACACTACGGGAAACTATCGCAAGGAACGGGAAACCTACCTCAAGGAAGAATCTTTCCCCGGCGCGAGCACAGCGGGGTTCAATTGGGAGAACGTAAACAAGCGGATTCTTCCACAGCTCATTTATAAGGGACACGTCCTCCGGCAAGAGCCCCTGTGCCAAAAGGGCCTATTCTTTGTTTGCCCCACGCCGGTTTACGGCAAAATCCACGAACGGTTGGGGGGCGGATTGCGCCCCTACCCTATCCAGCCGGGATCGCTGACAATCCTGTGGTATGACATTGGCCCGCCAGTCTCTGCCGGAGAGCAGCGCAATCTCGTGAGCGCCGGACAATTTACCACCACCACCGATCAGGTGGCCCTGGCATTTACCGCTCCGAGCAATCTTCCTCCTGCACAGGTTTACGAGAAAGCGATCCGGGCGTCCTTGGAGCGCCCTTGACATGGACCGCAGCGCCAACATGCGCGCCATCCGCAGCACGGATATGGCGCCTGAGATCACGGTACGGAGCTTGGCGCACCGGCTTGGATACCGTTTTCGGCTGCACCGGAAGGATCTTCCTGGAAAGCCCGATCTCGTGTTTGTTTCCCGTCGTAAGGTGATTTTCGTGCACGGGTGTTTCTGGCATTCGCATACCTGCAAGGCCGCGCATGTTCCGAAATCTAATCTCCATTACTGGTTGCCAAAACTGGAGCGCAACAAAAAGCGCGATCAAAACACTATTGAAGCCCTGACGGCAGACGGATGGAAATCTCTGATCGTATGGGAATGCGAAACGCGGGACGAAACTGATCTGAGGAAACGCCTCAAGAGGTTTCTCGGCCCGCAAGGGCTAAAATAGTGAAGAGGCCCAATGAGTAAATTCGGTCCAAGAAATCGAACGCGCCATCGGCAAACTACCCGCACCCCTGATACTCGCATACAGTCCAATCTTGCAGCCGGCCGTCTGGACAAAGTCATCGAGCAAGCTTTGCTCGACGAGGAGAATGGTCGAGTCCAGCCGCTTCCTGATCGTACTGGGTCACATCACTAAAAAATAAACTGGATCGCGTTTAGCCCAACAATCCACATCACTTACCCAGAAGTAAGAATCCTCCACCTTATCCGCCCGCATGCCTTCCAAGTCATCCTGAAGCCGGACAAGGAGGAGTCTCAAAATGGATTTAGCATCATGGGCGGTACCTGTATTTGCGCGGCGTGAATTCCGGAATTACACAATCAAACCCAATTTCCCGACCCACTCCGCTCCACCCGAACTGTCCGGAAATGGGATTCGCTGCGTTTCGCAAAACGCCCTCGCCCGAACCCCAGCCTCTCGAAATTGCACAATCAAACCCAATTTCCCCGCCCGCCCCACTCAACCCAAGTGTCCGATAATGGGATTCGCTGCGTTTCGCAAAGCGCCCTCGCCCGAACCCCGGCTTCTCGAAATTGCACAATCAAACCCAATTTCCCCACCCGCCCCACTCAACCCAAAGTGTCCGATAATGGGATTCGCTGCGTTTCGCAAAACACGCAACCCAACCCGCTATCCACCCGAAGTACACTAGAGACGAGGGAACATTTGTCACGCATCTCGCTTGCTTTTAAGAGCTTCTTCGCCATTTTGTTCGGGAATGGTCTTCCGGACGACGTAGCCAAAGCCTTTGGTTACAGCAAGGAAGCCGCTACCCCCCGGCCCGTGCCCAAACCGCAAATCGAAATCCGCTCCACCGACGGTGCCATCCAAATTCTCTCCCTTCTCCAACGCGATTCACGCCTCATCGACTTCCTCATGGAAGACATCACCGCCTATTCCGACGACCAGGTCGGCGCCGCGGTCCGCAATTTGCACGGCCAGAGCCAGCAGTCGCTTTCCCGCTACGTCACTCTGCGGCCCGTTATTGACGGCGTGGAGGGCGTCTCCACCCGCGTCCCCGCCGCCGATCCAGCAGCCATCAAACTGCTTGGCAATGTACCCGCCGACGGCAAAGCTTCGCAGGGCATCCTCCGTCACAAGGGCTGGCGCGTCGAGAAGGTGGAACTTCCCAAGCTCACCCCTTCCCAGGCGACGATTCTCGCCCCGGCAGAAATTGAGATCGAGTAGCGAACCGTGGCTTACATCATTGGAATCGATCTAGGCACCACAAACTGCGGCCTTGCCTACGCCGACGCGAACGCCCCGGACCCGCTGACGCCCGCGCCGGTAAACCTGTTCGCAATTCCCCAACTCGTCAATCCCGGCGAAGTCCGTGAGGAACCGCTGTTGCCGTCGTTTCTATACATTCCGGGCCCGAACGACTTCCCCGCCGGGTCTCTGACTCTGCCATGGAATGCCAAGCTTTCGGCTATCGTCGGCCAACTGGCCCAGAAGCGCGGCTCTGAAAATGCCGGCCGCCTCGTTTCGTCCGCGAAATCCTGGCTCTCGTATTCCGGCGTGGATCGCACCTCGCCCATTCTCCCCATCGCCGCCCCGGACGGCGTGCCAAAGATCTCCCCGGTCGCCGCTTCCAAAGCCTATCTCGAACACCTGCGTTTTGCCTGGAACCAGAAGATGCCGGACGCGCCCTTCAACCGGCAATCCGTGCTCATCACCGTCCCCGCCTCCTTCGATGCGGTCGCCAGGGAACTCACCCAGCAAGCCGCCGAACAGGCCGGATACACCAACATCATCCTTCTTGAAGAGCCGCAAGCCGCCTTCTACGCCTGGATCGAGCGCAACCCAGACTGGCGGCAAAAAGTCCAGGTCGGCGACCTCATCCTGGTAGTAGATATCGGCGGAGGCACCACAGACTTTACGCTGATCGCCGTCACCGAAGAGGCCGGTCAGCTCAAGCTCGATCGCTCCGCCGTTGGCGAGCATATCCTGCTTGGCGGCGACAACATGGACCTCGCCCTGGCCCGCACCGTCGAACTGCAACTTGCGGAAAAAAACATCAAGCTGGACGCCATGCAGCTAAACGCCCTGTGGCAGCAATGCCGCATCGCAAAGGAAAAGATCCTCGATCCCGAGAGCCAGAAAGACGAACAACCCATCACCATTCTCGGCCGCGGCACCGGCCTGGTCGGCGGCACAATCAAAGCCAAACTCACCCGCGCCGATCTCGAAAACGTTCTCCGCGACGGCTTCTTCCCAAAGGTATCCAGCGAGGACCTGCCGCAAACCCGCAAGCGCGTTGCGCTTCAGGAAATCGGACTTCCCTACGCAGCCGACCCGGCCATCACACGTCATCTAGCCCGGTTCCTCAAATTGCAGGCATCGGCCCAGCCCACGCATATCCTGTTTAATGGAGGTGTCCTCCGCGCCAACCTGATCCGCAATCGCATCCTCGAAACCCTCAACAGTTGGCTCGATAAGCCTGTGGTCCCGCTCGAAGGCGAGGACCTGATGCACGCCGTCTCCCGCGGCGCCGCCTACTACGGCCAAGCCCGCCAGGGCAAAGGAGTCCGGATCCGTGGCGGAGTCTCCCGCACTTACTATGTCGGGATCGAAACTTCCCTACCCGCCGTACCGGGCGTACCCGCGCCCATGAAGGCTCTCACCGTGGCGCAATTCGGAATGGAAGAAGGTACCAAGATCGATTTCCCCAATCGCGAATTTGGACTCATTGTGGGCGAACCCGCCGAGTTCCGCTTCTTCTGCTCCGCAACCAGAAAAAACGACGCCCCCGGTGAAATGCTGGAGCAAGTGGGCGACGACTTGGAAGAGATCTCCCCAGTAGAAGTAACCCTGCCCGCCGATGGCAACGCCGGCCAAGTCATCCGCGTGGCGCTGGAATCCGAAGTCACCGAAACGGGCGTCCTGCAACTCTGGTGCGTGGCGAAGGACGGCCGCCGCTGGAAACTCGAATTCAACGTTCGGGAAAGGGTGGCGGCGTGAACGTTGGCATTGACCTCGGTACCACCAATTCCGCCCTCGCCTATATAGACCCGGCCGAGGCCGCGGAAGCCGACTTCCCGCCGATTCACACGCTGGAAGTTCCGCAACAAATCTCCCCCGGCATAGTGGAAGCGCGGCGCACCCTTCCTTCGTTCCTCTATGCAGGCGAAGAAATCTACACCGGCGTCTACGCCCGTGAGCAAGGGGCCCTGGTCCCCACCAAATCCGTCCACTCCGCCAAATCCTGGCTCTCCAATCCCGACGTGGACCGCACCGCGAAAATCCTCCCATGGGACGCGCAGGAAGGTGGACGCATTCTCTCGCCCGTTGAGGTTTCCGCGCGCTTTATCGCACACCTCCGGGAAACCTGGGACAGGAGTCACGCCCCGCTGACCGATCAGAATGTCGTGCTCACCGTGCCCGCATCCTTCGACGAAGAAGCGCGTGAACTCACCGTCATGGCCGCCCAGGAAGCCGGCCTTCCCAAGGTCACGTTGCTCGAAGAGCCCGCCGCTGCGTTCTATTCCTGGATCGCAAATCACCTCACGCAATCGCAGAAGAACCTGTTTGACGGCCAGATCGTTCTGGTCTGCGACGTCGGCGGAGGCACCAGCGACTTCACGCTCATCCGCGTCAACCGCGAAGGTGACAAAGTAGAGTTCACACGCACCGCGGTAGGCAAGCACCTGCTCCTTGGCGGCGATAACCTTGACCTCACGCTCACCTGGTTGGTCGAATCGAAGCTGAACGTCCAGCTCTCTTTACGCCAGCGTAGCGGTCTCCGCCGTCAATGCGCCGCCGCGAAAGAGCGGTTGCTGGCCGATCCTAAACTCGACAAGGTCGAAATCACGGTCCTGGGCGCGGGTTCGGGCCTGGTCGGCGGCACATTGAAGACGGAGATTACCCGCGCCGAAGCGCTGGAGCTCACACTTGACGGCTTCCTCCCGTTCTGCGATCTCACGGATGTACCCAAGGAAGAGAAACGCAGCCTGTTCCGCGAACTCGGCCTTCCTTACGTTTCCGACCCCGCCATCACACGCCATCTCGCGGCATTTCTCAGCACCGCCGAAGCTGTACCCGACGCCATTCTCTTTAATGGCGGATTCTTCATCCCGGAAATTTGCCGCCATCGTGTAGCCGATGTGATGGAGCGCTGGTACGGTAAGCGGCCTCTGCTCTTCGAAAACCACGACCTCGACCTCGCCGTGTCGGTTGGCGCCGCCTATTACGCCTACGTTCGTAGCACCGGCGCAGGGCTCCTGGTTCGCGGAGGTCTCCCCCGTGCTTACTACATCGGTATCCAGTCCGATGGGGAAACACTTCGTACTCTCTGCCTCGCCCCGCGCGGCACCGAAGAAGGCGCATCTCTCGAAATCGACCGCGGCGATCTGCAACTGGTCGCGAACAAACCGGTCAGTTTCCGTCTCTACAGTTCGCTCAGCCGAACGGAAGACAAGCTGGGTGAGGCCGTGGAGTTCCCCATATCCGATCTCGAATCGAACCTCCATACCCACGCGCCGCTCAATGCAGTCATCCGTTTCGGAAAGAAGGCCGAAGAGCGAACCATTCCAGTGAAACTTGGCGCACGTCTCACTGAAGTGGGCACTCTCGAAATCTGGGCGGAATCGAAAATCAGCGAACACCGCTGGCGGCTTCAGTTTGAGCTTCGCAAGGCGGCTCAGGCCACTGAGCACGCTCGACCCGCCGCCGTCATCAGCGAAGATTCGCTCAGTAAGGCTCACGAACTCCTCAAATCCACTTTCGGTCCGAATCCAACCACCGCCCCCGAAGAGCTTCCAAATAGGCTGGAGCAGGCTCTTGCCCTGGGAAAGAACTCCTGGCCATTGTCAACCATCCGCCAGCTTGCCGACTGGTTCCTGGAGTTGGCCGGCGGCCGCACGCGCGGCCCCTCTTACGAATCGCGCTGGCTGAATCTGTGCGGGTGGTGCCTGCGCCCCGGCTTCGGCTATCCCGGTGACGATTTCCGCCTGGAACAAGCTCGCCGCATCTACGCGGCAGGCATCCAGTTCGCCAATCAGGTGCAGTGCGAAATCGAATGGTGGATCTTCTGTGGACGCCTCGCTGGCGGACTCAATCGCAATCAGCAGACCGACATCTACCAGCGCCTGTCGCCGGTTCTATTACCGCGCGGCCAGAAAAAACCGCGTGTCAACACCAGCCTGCTGCGCGAAATGTGGCGCACGGCGGCGACTCTGGAACTGCTCCCGATTCAGACAAAGACCGACCTCGGCGACGCTCTCCTAAAGCGCCTCAAAACTGGCGAAGGAGGTGTAACCGAAATCTGGTGTCTCTCACGAATCGGCGCGCGCCGCCTGTTCTACGGACCCATCAACCAGGTGGTGCCGCCGGCCACCGCAACCCGATGGATCGATGCCCTGCTCAAAGTCCCCAAGTCCGAAGATGCAATTGCCTCCATCGCCCAACACACCGGCGATGCCGCCCGCGATCTGCCGCCGGCCGCTCTCAATGCAGTGCGCACCAAATTACAGAACGAACCCGAGCTTCTGGCCGTTCTGGAAGGCCAGGAAACCCGTGACCTCCGTACTATGGGCCGCATGTTCGGCGAAGAACTCCCCGGCGGCCTGGTATTCTCAAACGCGGAGGCCGCCCATGACTGAGATGAGGCTCATCGACTGGCTCAAAACACAGCCAGGGACGAAGGGCATCGGCGACGACTGTTTCATCTATTCGGATCTGGTCTTTACCACCGACATGATGGTCGAAGGCGTGCACTTTGAACGCACCGACGAACCGGAAGCGGTGGGCCATAAAACGCTCGCGCGCGGCCTCAGCGATATCGCGGCAATGGGAGCCAATCCGCGCTTCTGCCTGCTCTCATTGGCGATCCCGGCATGGGCCCATGATAGAGATGCCAAATGGGTCAAGCGCTTCTATCGCGGCCTGCTGCAATTTGGAGTTCCACTAACCGGCGGCGACCTGTCCCATGCCACGGAGTTAGTCTGCGACATTATGGTCTGCGGTCAGGTGCCGAAAGGCAAAGCTCTACGCCGCGATGGCGCGAAGCCCGGCGATCTCATCTATGTCTCCGGCGAACTGGGCGCAAACGCACGCGATCGCTTCAAACGCGCCTTGCAACCCCGGCTCGCGCTCGGCCGCAAGCTGATCGGCAAGGCATCCGCATGCATGGACATTAGCGATGGTCTCTCCCTGGATCTGCACCGTCTCTGTCTTGCGTCCGGTGTTGCGGCTGAGCTTGACACCATCCCAATGGCGAGCGGAGCGACTCTGGATCAGGCTCTCCACGGCGGCGAAGATTACGAACTGCTGTTCACATCGAAGACACCCCTGCGCATGGCAGGAATTACGAATATCGGAGTCATCCGAAAAGGAAAACCCGGCGCGGTGAAGCTGAACGGAAAGCCGCTCAAACCCGCCGGCTACGACCATTATGACTAAACTTGTTTTATCGCTCATTCTCGCCGCAAGCGCGGCATTCGGCCAGTACACCGCGGCACCCGCCGGACCTCCGCCTTCCGAGTTGAACCCCGGCATCGCGGCCCTGCTTCAAAAGGACGGGACCAAGATCATGAACGGGGCCACCGTCGTCTGCGAGATCTGGTTTCGCGCCACTGCGCCGAGTGGACCGAAATCCGCCGAAGATAGCGTTACCCTGCCCAACATTCCCCAGGGAGCGCTGCTCGGGGCCATGCGCTTCCCAACACGCGGGGCCGACCGCCGTGGAAATCCCATTGCTCCCGGAGTTTATACACTGCGCTATAGCGATTACCCGCAGAACGGCGATCATCAGGGCGTAGCACCCCAGCGCGACTTCCTGTTGCTATCGAAAGCTGCCGACGATAAGGACGCCAACGCAACCCCCGGCTTCAAGCAACTGGTCGAAATGAGCGAGAAGGCGACCGGCGCGCCGCATCCCGGCGTGTTCAGCTTCTGGAAGCAAGACACCGGCTTCAAACCCGGCTTCGCGAAAGAAGGCGAGAACGATTGGATCCTGCAGACGAAGCTAGGCGACATCCCGATCGCCGTGATCCTGATCGGGAAAGTACAGGGCTAACGCGCCGCCGCTTTCACGTCGAGCATGTCGGCGTAAACCTTCATCAGTTCGCGAAGGTCGGCGATGTCCTGCGCGCGGCACTCGTTCAGCGGCGGACGAACCGGGCCTGCAGGCATGCCAAGAATCTCCATCGCTGCCTTCATTGCCGAAACCTCATAGCCGCGGCCGCGTTCGCGAATCGCGTATAGCGGATGCACGTACTTCTTCATGAGCACATCGAGCGTGGCGAAGTCGCGAGCCATACCGGCTTCGGCAAGGGCGAGCGAGAGCTTCGGCGCGATGTTCGAGATGCTCGAAGTGTATGCTTGCACCCCGATGGCGAAGTAACCGGGCACGCAATCGTCACCGAGTCCGCCAAACCAGGCGAGCCGGTCGCCGTTGAAATTCATGATGCGCTGGTACTTCTTCACATCACCCTGTCCGTCTTTCCATGCCGCGAGCGTGGGGACGCGATCAGCCAGGCGCGCCACCTGATCCGGCGTGAACACAGCCCAATCGCGGCTGTAAACCATCATGGGCAGCGAGGACGTTTTCCCGATGGCCCGGTAATACTCAAAGAGACCGGCTTCCGGAGAGTTGGAATAATAGGGCGGCAGCACCAGCAGGCAATCCGCGCCGGCCTTCTCCACCCGCTTTGCCATTTCGCATCCGATGGGAACGTTGAACCCGGTACCGGCCACCACCGGCATCTTGCCCTTGGCGGCGTCGACGGTCACCCGGACCACCTGCTCCACTTCCTCAGGATTCATCGAATACAGTTCGCCGGTACCGCCGGCCGCGACCAGCGCACAGAAGGGATGCCGGACCATCTCCTCCACATTGCGCGCCAGACCGTCCAGGTCGAGGGAAAGGTCCTTTCGGAACGGGGTGATCGGGAATCCGAATACGCCCTTCAATTGCTTGCAGAATTGTAGTGGAGTCATGACTAACCTACCAGTGTAGTCCGGTTGGCCATCCAGGATTCAGTCTCATCAAAGCTGCGGACTCCCTTCACCGCGCCAAGTTTCTCCACGTTCAATGCTCCAACGGCATTCGCGAAACGAGCCGCCTCAACGGGAGTCTTTCCGCGATGCAGCGCTGCGAGAAAACCTCCGGCAAAGCAGTCGCCGGCGCCGGTGGTGTCGACGGCTTTTACGGGAAATCCCGGAAGCGCCTGCTCCTCGCCGCCGACGAACACCACGCATCCCGCGCCACCCAATTTCACCAGTACGTCCGTCGCGCCGAGCTCGCGCAGTTTCGCCACCACGGCACGAGGTTCTTCGACGCCGGTCAAGTTCTTCGCTTCGCTCTCATTGACGAACAGCAGATCGACGAATGGAAGACACGGCTGGAGATCTTCGATCCAGCGTCCGCGCGCATCCCAACCGGTGTCAAGCGATGTGGAAAGCCCCGCAGCCCGCGCACGCTTGAGCACCGCCGGAGCTTCGGGGCGAACCGTGGGCAGGGAATACAGATTCGCCAGATGGAAATGCGAGCAAGGCCCGGCCATCTCAGGACTGAAATCAAGCATGCCGGGCGAGACCGATGTACTCGCACCGAGTTGGTGCAGGAACAACCGATCGCCCGACGGGTGGACGACGCACACCGTGCTATTCGTCGGGGAGTCCGACCGGCCGACCCGGCTCACATCGACGCCGGCGGCCTTCAGGAGACCAAGAATCGTCTCCCCATGCGCATCGCGCCCGACCACGCCGAACAGCCGCACCGGCACACCCAGTTTGGCCAGGGCATACGATGTATTTCCGCCGTTTCCCCCGACGCTTTCCTCGATGGTATCTACCCACAAGGTTGTGCCCCAATTGAATCGATCAACGGGCCAGACCGGAATATCGAAGGAGATGTTGCCACAGCACAGCACGCCTGTGACCGGAAGAATGGACATCCCAACGATTTTAAGGCAGCGCTACTTTGCAGCTTTATCGGGTTGCATCATGCCGAACATGGTCCCTTCCGGGTCCGTACAATACGCGAGATAACCAACCCCGGGAATCGCCATCTTCGGCAAAGCCACCTTGCCACCGGCGGCCTCCACCGCCTTGACGCTGTCGTCTACGGACGAGACACCAATGGTGTTCACCGTACCGGCCCCAGGATGCGGACGGCGCAGCATTCCTCCGTCGATCCCCGGGCCTTCACCGGTGGAGATCAACCAGTACTCCTGGGGACCATCCCACTTGTTAAACTTCCATCCGAAAACGTCGCTGTAAAACTTGACGGCACGATCTGGATCGTCGGCCGGCAATTCAAAATGAACTGGACGAGGCATGCATTATCTCCTTTAACTCGTGGTTACGGCGCGTGCTGAGGGCTGGTAGCGCTGAGTGGCGAAACCGACGATCGCGCCAACGATACTGCCCGGCAGCATGATTTCATAGTAGTAGTGATGGCCAGGTGGATTCATGCCGGCGATCAGATACGCAAGAAACATTCCGATCCCAAGCCCGAACAGAATCCCGAGTGGCAACGAGTGAACCTTCTTAGCAAAGTAACCCGTACAGGCTCCGGCGATCAATCCTTTAACCGTGGAGCCGACGACGATTCCGATCAACGGGGGGCCGGACCTCCGGAGTGAACCATGCCGTAAGACCGTCAAATGCGCCGAGGATGGCTCCGAGCAGTAACCCAAACACGATCTTGTTCATGTTCTCGATCTCCTTTTGGACCCAACCCTCTATTACACGTTCTTGCGGATTCCTTTAGCTTCTGGCAAACAAAAATAGCAGAATTCTCATGGATAGGTACGCGAGGATGAGGGCGGCCAGGGCCTTATTGTGCGAGAGCACACGTGCTCCCCGCTCCATAATGGACTCCTGGTGTGCGTTGACAGGCAGTCCGTCAACGTAGCGGCCGACATCTTCGGACAACTCGAGTGCCGTCGCGTAACGGGCGTCCTGTTCGGTAGCTGTGGCCTTCGCGCAGATGGATTTTAATGAACGGCCCACGGTTTCTTGACCCGAAAGAAGAAATTGCAATACTTTGCCGAGCGCGTACACATCGCTTCGATTGTCGATTTGGCCATTTGCGCCGGTCGATTGCTCGGGAGCCATATATTCCTTGGTGCCGATGATTGCACCGTCCGGTTCCGTTTCAGCCAGCACCCTGGCGACTCCCCAATCGAGCACCAATACTTCGCCAAACTGACCCACCATGATGTTTTCGGGTTTCAGATCGCGATGGACAATTCCCTGAGAATGGGCAAACGCGACCGGCTCACAGATGCGTTGAAACAGGCGCAGAAGGTCTGGTATGGAGCGCAGTTGCCGGCAGTGACGATCGAGCCTGGCGCCGCGAACCAGTTTCATCGTGTAATAGACACGTCCGTCCTGAAGGATGGCCACGTCGTAAATGGGAATGATGCCGGGATGTTCAATGCGGGCGAGGATGCGCGCTTCCCGGTGCATTCGATCAGCGTTCGCATCGGCGATTGTCGACACCTTCATCGCGACTTCACGATCCAGTTCGCAATCGTGAGCGAGATACACAGTTCCCATACCGCCGCGCCCGATCTGGTTGCCCAACCGGTAGCGATCGCCCGGCAGATCCGGGATTTCGGAGATCTCACGCAGGCGCCGGACAACACCATCGGACAGCCAATCCATCTACGTCTCCGTGCCCAGTAGAGCGTGCGCTTCGCTGCGGAATTCCCGATCCGTCGCGGTGATCTCGCGCAATTTTTCGAGTACAATGCGGCGGAAATCCCGGCGCATAGCGGCCAGGTACTTAGTGATGTTCATGATGGAGAGGTTGAACTCGGCGGCGAGTTGCGCATACGTTACGCGGTTCTCTTCTTCGGCAAGATCATAACGCTGAAACAAGACGAAGTGGACTTGCTTGCCGTGAGCTTCGCAATTTTCGCGGAGACTCCGCAGCGCAAGTTCAAACAGACTGCGGGTCCATTCGCGCGCAAAGAATCGATCCGGAGAATCCGCGGAGGCAATCTCAATGTGCCGCAGTTCGCCCTCGGCAGTGGTGAAATCGAGCGGTAGCAACACCGCATCTCCGCCACGCTTGATCCGTTGCGCGGACTTCTTCTCATTCGACAAAAAGCCGTCCAGGCAAACTCGGAGGTAGGTACGGAAGCTTCCGGCTTCGGACTGGTAGGCGCGAAGAAGTCCTTCTCCAGCACGAGCGCGAAGAACCCTTGAGTCAGATCCTTCGCATCTTCGTTCGACGCCTTCCACTTGATGCGAATGTATTTGTAGACGGGTTTCCAATAGGCGGCGAGGAGGAAGCCGTGTTCCAATGCGCGGCAGTCAGCGCTCCCGCTCCGTGCGGCGGCGATGGCGGAGTGGCGCGTTTCCGGGAATCGCCCATCAGGGCCGCCGATCCTGGTGTCGGTGTCCATTGATTCACTTTGACAGAACTTTGAGAATTGCAAATAATAGGAACGCTTGCAATCCGGTCAGGACAATTCGTGAAGAGAACCCGCTGGCTGATGATCTCGCTTGCGTTCTTTGCGACCGTAATCAACTACCTCGATCGTCAGACCCTGTCGGTAGCAGCCCCTGTATTGCGTGAGCAGTTCCACATGAGCAATGAGGTGTACTCGCGTGTGGTGTTCGCGTTTCTGTTCGCCTATACGATTGCGAACGGCGTTTCCGGGCCGCTGATCGACCGTCTGGGAACCAGAGCCGGCTATGCACTCTGTATTGCGTGGTGGTCCGCGGCTTCGATCCTGCATGCGTTTGCGATTGGGCCGGTCACGCTGGGAATAGCCCGCTTTCTGCTAGGCATAGGCGAAGCGGGAAACTGGCCGGCCGCGGTGAAGTTGGTGGCCGAATGGTTTCCCGAACGCGAACGTGCGCTGGCATCCGGCATCTTCAACAGCGGATCTTCGGTAGGGGCCATTCTTGCGCCTCCAGTGGTCGCGTGGATTTTGCTGAACTGGGGATGGCCCCCTGCGTTTCTGGCGATTGGGCTCACCGGGATCGTGTGGCTGTGCGTTTGGTGGCCTGTTTATCGAACCCCCGAGGCCATGAAAGACGAACCCGTGCCGGTGAAGATGCCAGTGCTACAACTCTTCCGCACTCGATTCGTGTGGACGTTCACGCTGGCCAAAATCTTCTTCGACCCGGTTTGGTATTTTTACATTTTCTGGTTCCCCGAGTATCTGAAGAACGCGCGCCATTTCAGTTTGGCTTCCATCGGGAAGTATGGCTGGATTCCATTTCTTGTGGCTGGTTCGGGAAACTTACTCGGCGGGTGGATTTCCGGTGCGTTGATCCGGCGCGGCCTCTCTGTGACCGTGGCACGCAAATCGACGGTGACTTTTTTCGCCATCCTGATGATGTCCGCTATTCCGGCGGTGCTGACGCCGGACGTTCGTATCTCCATTGCGCTGGTGTCCGTGGCGATGGTTGGGTACACGGGCGGCCTCGCGAACATGCTGGCGTTCCCATCCGATATTTATCCGAAGCACCTGGTGGGTTCCGTGTGGGGGCTGGCGAGCATGGGCTCGGGCTTTGGTGGAATGATTTTCACCCTGATCACCGGCTGGGTGGTGGATCATTACTCCTACACGCCGGTGTTCATCGGCTTCGGACTGCTGCCGCTGATATGCGCTACCATCATCTGGACCATGTGCGGTCCTCTACGGCCAATTTGGAGTGTTCATGAAACTCTTAGCCTGCCAGGTTAGCGCGCTCATTCTCGCCTGCGCACCTCTGCTGTATCCGCAGGAACAACCACTGTATGCGCTCCCTTACACGCCGAGTCTGGATGTCACGGCGATGGACCGG
>JBBPYD010000073.1:0-11665 GCA_038200305.1 Bryobacterales bacterium | reverse complement strand
TTGTTCCTTATTTTGCCTCTATTTGGCGCGGACCCTGGTCTCTCCAGGGTGCTGAAAGGTGTTGAAGACCACTACAATCGCGCCAAGACGCTGCAAGTGGTTTTTGAAGAGACCTATACGGCGAATGGCCGGGCCAGAAAAGCCGAAACCGGCGATCTTTACCTTCGCAAGCCCGGCCGGATGCGTTGGGACTACAAAGCTCCCGCTGGAAAGCTGTTCTTGTCTGACGGCAAAGACGCTTATCTGTATACTCCATCGGACAACAGCGCCGAAAAGATGAAGCTGAAAGAGAGCGATGACATGCGTGCGCCTCTTGCGTTTCTACTCGGCAAGCTGGAATTCCAAAAGGAATTTCAGGATTTCCAGACTGTCCAAGCGGACGGTGGAGACTTGAAAATCATGGCTAAGCCCAAGTCGGACCGGCTGCCCTACCGGGAGGTCAAATTTGTGGTCACTCCGCAATATCAGATCCGCCAGTTGAACATCACCGGGCAGGACTCGTCTGTCCTGACGTTCGTCCTCAGTAATGAGCGGCTCAACCCTGCGCTGGACGACAAACTCTTCCGCTTCGATCTCCCATCGGGCGCCACTCTCAAGGACGGATCCAAATAGCCGTGGCTGAGTTCATGCTCAAATACGCGGACCCCCGCGGCGAGATCCACAACAAGATGGCCGAAGGCGCTTCCGAGCAGGAGTTGCGCGACCGGCTCACGCAACAAGGCTTTCTCATCTATTCCGTCCGGCCCCGCGGTCAAATGGCCGGGATCTCCGCCAAGCTCCCTGGGCGGAAGAAGAAGCTCAATCTCGAAAAGTTCCTCATTTTCAATCAGCAGTTTTTGACGCTCATCCGCGCGGGTCTGCCGATCTTGAAGGCGCTTGACTTACTCGCCGACCGGCTCACCGATCCGAAGCTCGGCCCTTACATCAAGAATGTGCGGAATGAAGTCCGGAAGGGAACGCTACTCTCCGAAGCGTTCGAGCAGCAGAGGATTTTTCCATCCATCTACGTAACGTCGGTACTGGCGGGCGAACGAAGCGGATCGCTCACAGAAGTTTTGGAACGGTACATCACCTATCAACGGATGGCGCTGGCGATCAGGAAGAAGATTATGCTCTCGCTGCTCTATCCCAGCGTGCTGGTGGTCCTGGTGGTGGTTCTGGTCATCTTTCTGATCACGTATGTGGTTCCGAATTTCGCGGAACTCTATACCAGCATGTCGGCCAAGCTTCCCTCCATCACTCTTCTTCTGATCGCGATCGGGACCACCGCGCGCAGCTATGTATTCGTATTCCTGGGGGGCATCGCCGCTGCCGTAATCGGGTTCCGATTCTGGGCGCGCCGTGATTCCGCGGCTCTGAAGCTAGATGCGATGAAGATGCGCACCCCTCTGCTGGGCGACATCTGGATCAAATATCAGGTGGCGCAATTCTCGCGGGTGCTAAGCACTCTGCTGGTCGGTGGTATTCCGTTGGTGCAAGCGTTGGGCACGGCATCGGAATCGCTCGGAACCAAACTGCTGAAAAAGGCGCTGGAAAAAGCGGTGCGGATGGTGAAAGAAGGGCAGGCTCTTTCGGCGGCGCTCCGGGCGACCCATGTTTTCCCCGGTCTCTCCATGGATATGATTGAAGTAGGCGAATCCACCGGCGCGTTGCCTACGATGTTGAACAGCGTCGCCGAGTTTTATGAAGACGACGTAGCCACTCAGATGGCTGCGACGTTGGCGTTGATCGAGCCGGTGATTATGATCTTCATGGGAATTTTCGTAGCGTTTGTGCTGATCGCGCTCTATTTACCCATCTTTTCGCTGGGGGATTCACTGCACTAATTTATGGCCACCGACCGGATCAAATTAATGGACCCCGAGCAGGAAACGGCGCAGGCCCGCTCGGTTGCGGCGCGCTATCGCTGCGAGTTCGTCGATCTTCGGCAAGAGCGTATCGATCATGACCTGTTCCACTCGGTCCCGGTGGATCTGATGTTCCGCTACAACTTCGTTCCGATTCAGGTGAACAACGGCACGCTCGATATCGCGCTCGCCGATCCGCGGAATCTCAATCTGATTGACGAACTCTCCATCATGCTGCAGCGGAAACTGCGGGTGAAGGTGGCGACGCTATCGCAGATTTCAGATCTGCTGAAGAAAACCGAGCAGTCGCAGCGCGTGCTGGAAGAGGTGACGGAAGGCTTCACGCTGGACGTTGTTCTTGAGGAGGGTGACGGCGATGAGACGTTGTCCATCGACCGCCTGGCCGCGGATAGCGATATCGCACCGGTCATCAAACTGGTGGACACCACCATTTTCAACGCCCTGGAGCGCCGGGCCAGCGATATTCATATTGAGACGCGCGATCAGGAAGTGGCCATCAAGTACCGCATTGACGGTGTGCTGCATTACGCCATGCCGCCCATCGCCAAGGATTGGCACTCCACCATTATTTCCCGTATTAAGGTGATGAGCGAACTCGATATTGCCGAGCGCCGCGTGCCGCAGGACGGACGCTTCCGGGTCCGGTACAAGAACCGTCTCATTGATTTCCGTGTTTCCATCATGCCGACGATTCACGGCGAAGACGCCGTGCTTCGCGTGCTGGATAAAGAGTCGATGAGCGAGAAGTTTTCGAAGCTCAGTCTGGACGTGGTTGGTTTTTCCGATGCGGACAAAGTGAAATTCGCGCGTTACATTAAGGAGCCGTACGGGATGGTGCTGGTCACCGGGCCAACCGGTTCCGGTAAGACCACCACGCTGTACGCCGCGCTGAGTGAGATCAAGAACGACGAAGACAAGATCATCACCATTGAAGATCCGGTGGAGTATCAGATCAAGGGCATCACGCAGATCCCTGTGAACGAAAAGAAGGGGCTGACGTTTGCGCGCGGCCTTCGTTCCATTCTCCGGCATGACCCGGATAAGGTGATGGTGGGTGAGATCCGCGATCAGGAAACGGCGCAGATCGCCATCAACGCGGCGCTTACCGGGCATCTTGTGTTCACCACGGTCCACGCGAATAACGTACTGGATGTGTTGGGACGCTTTCTGAACATGGGCGTCGAGCTGTACAACTTCGTCTCCGCGTTGAACTGCATTCTGGCGCAGCGGCTGGTGCGCATCATCTGCGTCCACTGCAAGAAGCAGGTGGCGGTGACGGACGCCTACCTCACGGAAAGCGGACTGAACCCGGAAGAATGGCGCGATGTTCCGTTCTATGAAGGGTCGGGTTGTTTCGAGTGCGGAGGCACTGGTTTTCGCGGCCGGACTTCTATTCACGAGCTGCTTGATTTGAGTGAGCGTATCCGCGAGATGATTCTGGAGCGGCGGCCCGCCTCTGAAATCAAACGCGCGGCGCGCGAGGAAGGCATGACCTTTCTGCGAGACTCGGCGCTGGAAAAAGCCAGGCTTGGCATTACGACGCTGAAGGAGATCAATAAGGTGACCTTCATCGAAGGCTAACGCTTTTCCCTATGACCTCTATTGCCAACTTGTTGAAGGACCCCCCGCCTGAGTTCGTCTTTGAACTCTCAGATGCCGGTATCGCGTATCTGCGGCCCGGAGCATCGGCGCAGCCGGGTTTTGAGCCGCTTGAAAATGACGTGATCTCCATCTCTCCGCTGCGGGATAACGTGCTTCGCCCGGAAGCGCTGAGCGCCAAGATTCGGGATCTGGTGGGAGCGAATGGAAATCGAAAGCGGCGAAAAGCGGTACTGATCTTGCCGGATTTTTGCGCGCGGGTGGCGGTGCTGGAATTCGACGCCTTCCCATCGAAGCCGGAAGAGCAGATCGCGCTGGTTCGCTTCCGCATGAAAAAGAGCGTTCCGTTCGATGTGGAATCGGCGGCCATCAGTTACCATGCCGAGCAAGTGACTGGGCAGAAGGGCGCCAAGCGATTCGAGGTGGTTGTGGTGGCGGCCGCGCTGGAGATTGTCGCTCGCTATGAGGCCCCGTTCCGGGCCGCGGGCCTGCACACCGGTGTTGTGACGACTTCGATTCTGGCAACTCTTGAGATGGAGAAAAACACCGGCATTTCCCTATTGGCCAAGCTGAGTGGAAAAGTGCTGACGGTTGCGGTGATCAAGGGCGGCATGCTGAAACTGGTGCGTTGCGTGGAACTGGCGGACTTGAATACAGAAGAGATTATGGCGGTGTTGTTTCCCACGGTTGCCTATGTGGAAGATGAAATGGCGGCGCGTCCCGATCGGGTTTTGTTGTGCGGTTTCGGCAGCGTGGGCGAGCAGTATGGAACGCAGTGGGCCACGGAATTAGGCGTGCCTTTTGAAGCATTGCGCTCGCGCCTTGGCACGCCGGGGCCGTATAACGCGGGTCTGCTGGGGTATCTGGAAACGCCGGAGGCTGTACAAATATGAAAATCCCGGTGAACCTTTCGAGCGAACCGTTTCGCCGCGACCGGCCAATGGTGGTGGGCACCGTCGTGGCCGCAGTGCTATTAGTGATTCTGCTGGGCATCTTCACTTCGCTTGCGATTGCGGAAAGAAACCGCGCCAAGGAAACACGCCAGGCGATCGCAAAGGTAACGCAGCAGCTTCGCACACTATCAAACGAACAGGGCCGGATGGAGGCGATCCTTCGCAAGCCAGAGGACGCTGAAGTGCTGGACCGCAGCGTATTTGTGAACACCCTGATCCAGCGCAAGGGAATTAGCTGGACGCGGATTTTCAGCGATCTTGAAAAGGTGATGCCGCACGATGTGCGCCTGGTCTCAGTGAGGCCGCAACTGAATGGCCCGAACGATCTGTTGCTCGAAATGGATCTTGGATCCCCGAACCCCGATTCCGTTGTGAACTTCTTGAGGCAATTGGAAAGCTCTCCACTTTTTGGATTTAACACCATCCGTAGCACGCGGCCGCCTTCGCAGACTGATCCTTTATACCGATACACCGTGAGTGTGAGTTATGCTCAGAAACTTTAAAGCTCCCAAGCTGCCGGCCAACTTCACACGCGAGCCTCACATGGTGGCCCGGGTTGTTCTGGGCGTTCTGCTTGCCGCAAATCTGGTGGCGGCGTTTGCGGTGTTTCGTCCATTGGGCGGGTCCGCGGAAGAACTGGATGCGCAACTGACCGCCATGCAAGCGCAGGTGCAACAGAAGCACGCCGGGTTGCAGAAACTCCGCTCGCTTGTGAAGAAAATCGAACAAGCCCGTACGGCGGGAGACAGTTTCCTGGATACTTATTTCATGGATCGCCGCATCGCTTCATCCTCCATCGTGAACGAATTGATCAAGAATGCGAAAGAATCGGGGATCAAAGATAAAGGGACCAGTTTTCTGTTCGAGCCGGTGGAGGGCAGCGAGAGCTTGAGCATGATGACCATCGCGGCTAATTACGAAGGCACCTACGGCGATCTTCTCCAGTTTGTCAATCGTCTGGACCGGTCGCCGCGATTCCTGATTATGGAAAACCTGGCTGCCGCGCCGCAACAGAATGGAAGCCTGAACGTCGCCATCAAACTCAACACCTTTGTTCGAGGGGATACGCCAGGACGATGAAACTCGGAGCGGAGCCAAAGAAAATCGCGATCCTAGCGACCCTGATGGTGGTTGCGATCGTGGTGTATTTTATCAACTCATCTGCCGGCGGGCCATCCGCCTCGGCGGGAAGTGTCCTTCAGCCGTCCCGGTCTGCCGCGGGGATACGCATTCCATCACAGCAGCAAGCGGTGGACATTGGTGGGCGGCCGGCGCAGTCCGGAACGGTGCGGACCAGCAGCCGTCAGGGCCGCGTGGTGAACGAGTTTCGGCCGACGCTGAAACCAAAGAGACCGGAAGACCGGCCGGATCCGATGACGGTTGACCCTACACTGCGGCTGGATGTGCTTGCCAAATTGCAAAACGTCAAGGTGGAGGGAGTACACCGGAGTGTGTTCGAATTTACGCAACCGCCCGCGCCTGCCGCACCGGCGCAGGTTGCGGGCAAGAAACCACCTGTGCCCAATCCGCTGAACATCGCGGCCAATCAGCCGCCACCGAAACCGGTTGTGCCACCGGGGCCACCGCCTCCACCTCCGATTCCAATGAAGTTTTTCGGATATGTGACGCGAGCGAACTCTGGCGGCAAGCGCGCGTTCTTCCTGGAAGGCGAAGATATCCACGTGGTGACGGAAGGCGATTTGGTGAAGCGCCGGTATAAGATCATCCGCATCGGCGTGAACTCGGTGGTGGTGGAAGATACCGAGTTCAAGAATCAGCAGACGTTGCCGCTTGAGGAACAGCCGGGATGAGACGCCGGCGCAAGCAGGAGTCCGGATTCGCGTTGCTGCTGGTGTTCGCGCTGGCTGCGGCGATTGCGATCTCTCTATACACACAACTGCCGCGCGCGGCCTTTGAATCGCAGCGCAACAAGGAAGAACTGTTGATTGAACGCGGCGAACAGTACAAGCGCGGCATTCAGCTTTTCGTGACGAAGAACAAGCGTTTTCCGGCTAGTTTGGATGAGCTGGAAAAGATGGGTGAAATTCGTTATCTGCGGAAGCGGTACGTCGATCCGATGACTGGCAAAGACGAGTGGCGGGCTATTCACGTCAATGCAGCGGGCATGCTGACAGACTCCATATTGCAGAAGGGCAAAGAAGAGAAGAAGGAAAACCTGAATACGTTTGTCAGCGAAGGCCCGGGCATTGGCGGCACTCCGAATAACGGCGAAACGCCTGGCGTCAATATGGCGCTCCGGCGCAGGCCAAGCGATCAGGCTCCGAATGTGGACCCGAACGCGCCGCCTCCGCCGCCACCTGGGGAAGTGAATGCGCAACAGGCTGGATTGCAGCCGGGGCAGCCCTTTCCGCAGCCGGGCCAGCCCTTTCCACAGCCGTTTAATCCGAATCAGCCGAATCAGCCGAATCAGCAGCAACCCTCCCCGCAACAGACAGGACAGCAGCCGGGACAGCCGGGATATCCAAACAATGCGGCTACTGACCCAAATCGCGGCTATGGAACCGTCGGGAGTGGCTACAACCAGCAGCCGCAACAGCAACAAGGACAAGGGCAGACACCACAACCGGGACAGCCCGGTGCGGGTGCGCCCGGAAATCCGGCGCTCGATTTGATCGGGAAGATTCTGACTTCTCCGCGCCAGCAGTTTGGCAATCCGGCGGCCACCAGGGGTGGTCAGCAAATTGGCGCCGGCATTGCGGGTTTTGCGAGCAAGGTTGAAATGCCGAGCATCAAGATCTACAACGACCGGCAGAAGTATAACGAATGGGAATTTGTTTACGACATGAAGAAAGACAAGCGAATCATGCCGAATGTGCCGGGCATGAATGCGCAACCGCAAGGGCAGCAGAATCCGAACGGCAATCAGAATCAGATTGGGACGGGCTTTGGGGGCGGCTTCGGTCAAAACTCGAGTAGCACACCGAATACTTCAGGATTTGGAACTGGATTGGGACAACCGCAAAATCAGAATCAAAGTCAGCCGAATCCAGGGCAGGGAAGCCCTGGCGGGTCTGGCTCGTTCATTACGCCATCGGCGTCGATCGGTTCCACTGGCAGTTCGACTGGCGGTTCCACCGCCACGAACCCGAATCAGAACCAGAACCCAAATCAGAACCAGAACCCAAATCAGAATCCGAACCAGCCACAGCCACAACAGCCCAATCCATTTCCAGGGGCGGGCCCACAGCAGCCGCCCCGCCCTCGGAACGGTCCGTTCTAAAGTTCTTCAACGGCCGCGTACACCTCTCGTTTTGAGATGCCGCGCTCGCGGGCAATGGTTTTCATCGCTTCCATTCTCGGCAAACCGCCGCGGATCAGCGCGTTGACGGCTTCTGGAATCGGAACGCTGGAAGCGCCGGCCGGCACCGGCTTTCCGATCACGATCGTCATTTCACCCTTAATAGATGGCCGCTCCCGTAGATTGCCGAGCACCTGGCAAGCAGTACCGCGGAGAAACTCTTCGTGTATTTTTGTCAGCTCACGGGTCAGCACGATTGGCCGTTCGCCCATTACCGCTGCGATGTCTTCTAGAGATTCCAAGATGCGATGCGGGGTTTCGTAAAACACCAGAGAGCATTCCAGGCCGCGGACCGATTCCAGAGTCTTCCGGCGCTGAGAAGTTTTGGCGGGCAGAAACCCGCCGAAGTGAAACGTATCCGTGGGGAGCCCGGAAGCGGTCAACGCGGTGAGAATGGCCGACGCGCCGGGGATTGGCACCACAATGACGCCTTCAGCCAGCGCGTGGTTCACCAGCCGGTAGCCGGGGTCTGAGATCAACGGCGTGCCGGCATCTGAGACGATGGCGATGCTTTGTCCGCTCTTCAGCCGTTCCACCAACTCTTCGGTGCGGCTGAATTCATTGTGTTCGTGATAACTGATGGTGGGCCGGTCAATGCCGTAGTGGTCCAGCAGAATTCGAGTGTGCCGCGTATCTTCGCACGCAATGAGATCGGCTTCCTTCAAAATCCGGACGGCCCGGTAAGTGATATCCTCCAGGTTTCCGATCGGCGTCGCCACCAGATAGAGTTTGCCGCTCATTCATGTCCAGTATCGTATACCGGGTAGGCGTACAGTTGAGTTTGATCAAGATCACAGACTAGGATGGAAGGTACTGTGCCAGACGAGCCGCCGCGGGAACACTACGTATGGCAACCTCCCGATAAACCGTTCACCATCCACTTGGCATTTGAGGTCATTGACCGCATGAATGTCGAGATCATGCGCGGTTTTGGAGCTGTCCGCAGGCGCGGCACCGAAGTGGGAGGTCTGCTGTTAGGGCGGATCGAACCGGGCGCCCACCACGTGACCGTCATCATCGACGATTTTGAGCCGGTTCCCTGCGAGTATGCCTCCGGACCGTCTTACATTCTCTCTCCGAAGGACTTACAGCAACTGAGAAAGTCGTTGGCGCATTTCGACCCGTCGGCCGGCCGGGACCTGTACACGGTGGGTTTTTATCGAAGCAACACGCGCGATGGACTGTCACTGGACGATTATGATCTGAAGTTCTTCCGCGAGTACTTTCCCGACCGGCTCCATGTAGCGCTGCTGGTGAAACCGTACGCTACGCGAGCCGGTACGGCCGGGTTTTTCTTTGAAGAGAACGGATCTGTCAAGAGCGATGTTAGCTACCTGGAATTCCCGTTTCGCCGGAAGGATCTGACCGGCGAACCTACGGAAGATCCGGAAGCTCCGATTGCCGAGCCGGAACCGCGGAAACCGCCGGAGCCACCCGCGAGAGCATCCGCGCAAGCGGCGACCGCCGCTCTTTTTGCCGATGCACCTGTCAAACCACCGGACGCGCCGGTGAAACGCCATGACGAAGCAAAGCCAATATTCGCGAGTTACCAGCCCCAGGTCCCGCGCAACGATATTCGGGCCGGTTGGGTTGTCTTCAGTCTCATGCTGGTGTTGTTTGGAGTTGCCGCCGGGTACCGGTTTTCTGGAATGCCGGCGCTTACAAATGCGATGCCGTCTTCTGTAGATCCCTATGCGCTGAATCTGACTGCGACCAGGGTGGATGACAATATTCTGATCAAGTGGGACCGGCAATCGCTTGCGGTGAAGGGTGGATCGCGCGGTCTATTGACGATCAGTGAAGGCGAGGATAATAAGCCGGTGCAGATGGATGCGCGGCAACTGCAGAACGGCACGGTTCTTTACAGGCACGTTGCCCCTGAGATTCACTTCAAACTGGAAGTGTTTCTGAAGGAGCAACGGAGCGTCGTGGAAACGTCGGTTTGGCGAATGAACTGACCGCGTCGTGCTAGGTGCGATAGCTCGCGTTGATCTTGATGTACCCTTCCGTGAAATCGCACGTCCAGAAGCGGGTCTCGCCCTTGCCATCGCCCTTGATTTCAAACCGGATCAGGCACTCTCTGTCGTCCAGTTTTTGCTTCAACTCGGCTTCGGAGAAGTCCGCGGCGAGTCCGCCGACGCAGACCGGCACTCCCTGTAGCGAAATGTCCACTTTGGTCTGATCGAACTCAACACCCGAATTCCCGGCAGCGGATAAAATACGGCCCCAGTTCGGATCCGAACCGGCCATCGCCGTTTTCACCAGCGGCGAATTTGCAATGCAACGGGCGATCCTGGTGGCCGATTGTTCATCCGCTGCGCCCAGAACGCGGATGGTGATCAATTTGGTTGCACCCTCGCCATCGCGGGCAATCTGCTCGGCCAAATCTTCCATTACCAGGTAGAGAGATTCTTCCAGCGTCCGGCGTTCCCGTTCGGACGGCTTGATGCCCGAAGCGCCATTCGCGAGCAGCATCACAATATCGTTCGTGGATGTATCGCCATCAACGGAAAGCCGGTTATAGCTCCGCTCCGCTGCCCGGACCAGCATCTCGCGAAGATGGATTGGGGAGATGGCTGCGTCGGTCATCACGAACCCGAGCGTGGTCGCCATGTTCGGCTGAATCATCCCGGAGCCTTTCGTCATTCCGGCAATCTGCACTTCACCGCCCTTCAACGGCACTTCCGCGAATGCCACCTTGGGAACCAGATCGGTGGTCATGATGGCGTGGGAAACGTCGGGGAAGCGGCTTTCGGTCAGGTCCTCCATCAGCCTGGGCAATGCACTCACGATCAGGTCCGGATCGAGCTCAACGCCGATCACTCCGGTGGATGCAGGGATCACCTGTGCCACAGGCACCTTCAGATGTTTGGCGACGGCCTTGCAGCAGATGAGAGCCACCTCCTCGCCGGTGCGGGTGGCGCAGTTTGCATTTCCGGCATTCGCAAGAACGGCGCTCACCCGGCCGCGAGAGGCGCGCAAGTGCTGCCGCGCGATCTTGATAGGCGCAGCCTGCACACGGTTGGTGGTCAAGACGGAGGCAGCGGAAGCCGGCGTGTCGGAAACAATCAGAGCAAGGTCTTCCTTGTTGACCTTTCGAATGCCAGCATAGGTGGCTGCGTAGCGGTAGCCCAGCGGCAATTTCAATTTCTTATCTCTCCTAAAATCTCACTGTCAGTCAGGTGCTGTCCGTTACAGAAGGCCTCCGCAGGGATTCTCTTTCTCCCTTCCAGTTGCACTTCCAGAAGCTCTAAAGCAGAGTTATTGCCGCAAAAGACGAGAAGTTTCCGGTTCTGCACCCGAACGGAACCCGGAATCCCCGTTCCTATATGAATAGCAGGTTTTACGTTCCAGAGGTGCAAAAGTTGCCCACGGAACGTGGTATAAGTGCCAGGCCACGGAATCAGGCCGCGAGAACGATTGTATATCCGGGAGGCGCTGGAATTCCAGTCCACCAGGCCATCTTCCTTTTTGAGGATAGGCGCAAGGGTTGCTTCCGCTGAATTCTGCGGCTGCGGAACAATGGCGCCGGCCTCTAATCTTTCAAGAGTTTCCAGTAGAAAACCGGCCCCCATCACAGACAATCGCCGGCCGAGTTGGACCGCGTCTTCTTCCGGACCGATTTCGGTTTCCGCCTTCAACAGTATGTCTCCCGTATCCAGGCCGGCGTCGATTCGCATGGTGGTGACCCCGGTTCGAGTTTCGCCGTTTGCGATCGCCCACTGAATAGGCGCTGCCCCACGGTATTTGGGTAAAAGAGAGCCATGCACATTGATTACTCCATACCGGGGGAGGCTGATAATCGTTTGAGGAATAATCTGTCCGTAGCCCACGATCACCATCGCATCCGTATTGAATTTCCCCAACTGTTCCACCACTTCGGGCCGCCGTACCCGCTCGGGTTGATATACTGCCAACCCCAGCCG
>JBBPYD010000072.1:0-28943 GCA_038200305.1 Bryobacterales bacterium | reverse complement strand
GGCGATATTCCTGGCTGCTGTTGGGCCAATGAAATCGAGCACGCAAGGGAAAATAAACCCGTTGAAAGTTTCACGATTGCCTCCGTCTCTACCGGATTATTACAGATTTAAGCCGAAGCGATCTCAAGCCGCACAATCGTTTCCATATGGAACGTCTGCGGAAACAGATCCACCAGCGTCGTTTTCGTAATCGCATACCCGGCCGCCACCAGCGGAGCCAGATCGCGCGCCAGCGTAGCCGGATCGCAAGCCACAATCGTGATCTGGCGCGGCTTCAGCCGGATCAGATCGGCAACCGCCCGCTTACCAAGGCCAGCGCGCGGAGGATCGGCGAGTACAAAATCCGGCGCTGCGGTGAGAGTAGCAAGATACTCTTCCACTGATCGCTTAATCGGGGTCAGCGCCACCCCGGCGCGATCCGCATTAAACTTCAAATCTTCAATCGCACTGGTGCTGGCTTCCACCGCGGTCACCGTGTGGACCTGTTTGGTCAAGCCGAACGAAAACAGGCCGGCCCCGGCATATAAGTCCACCGCCGAATCGCCTTGTACTCCATCCAGCGCCGCTTCCACCAGCCGGTCCACCAAGTGGCGGTTCACCTGGAAAAACGAATTGTGACTCACCCGGAATACGTGCCCCACGGCCGCGTAATCCAGCCAACCGGCGCCCGCACCCGGAATCCGCTCCATCAGCCAATCGAAAAAATGGCGCGCGACGGGCTTGGTGGCCTCTAGAACATTTACCTGCACTTCTGTTTCATTCGTAAAAAGTTCGATGGATTTAACAAAGCGCGGGAAACGGCGGTCCTTAATCATCTCGCGGATAATCGCGATCGCCTCGTTCAGCTTGGGCGATGATATGGGGCAGTGCGTGATCGGCACCATGGTGTGAGATCCAGCTTCCAGATACCCAATCTGGCCGTCGCGCAACTGAAGTTGGCTGCGGTTGCGATAGCCCAGCGGCTCGCCGGAGATCACGCCGATATCGTCTACCTTTAGCTTGCCCACGCGCTGCAACACCTCACGCAGGATCGCCTTCTTCTGTTCGAGTTGATACTCATACGACGCATGCTGGTAATGGCACCCGCCACAGCGAAGGAAGTACGGGCACGGCGGTTCCACTCGTGCTTCCGATGCTTCCTCCACGCGTAGTAGCTTGGTTCGCAACAGATCCGGCTTGCTGCGATCCGGCCTCACAATCGCCTTTTCACCCGGTAAAACAAAGGGCGTCAGCACCACCCTGCCATCCACTCTTGAGAGCCCATCCCCGCCATACACAAGCTTCTCTATCTGTACTTCATTTGTCTCAGGAGTCTGCATCACGATACGATTGAAAATTACCCTCTTATCAAATGAAAGCACGAGTTCTGTCTGGCGTCCAACCTACCGGTAATCTGCACCTTGGAAATTACCTGGGAGCATTGAAAAACTGGGTGAAAATCCAGAACGATTATGAGAGCTTCTTCTGCATCGTGGATCTGCACGCCATCACGGTGTTTCAGGATCCGAAAGAGCTGCGGTCGAAGATTCGTGAGATCGCAGCGCTGTTTCTCGCCGCCGGAATCGATCCGAAGCAGTCCGCCATCTTCGTGCAGTCCTCGGTTCCCGCTCATGCCGAGCTCGCCTGGATGCTGACCTGCGTCACTCCCCTCGGCTGGCTGTACCGGATGACGCAATTCAAAGCCAAATCGGAAGTGCAGGATACCATCGGAGATGGACTGCTGCAATATCCGGTGTTGATGGCCGCCGATATCCTGCTCTATCAAGCCGCCATCGTGCCTGTTGGCGACGATCAGTCGCAGCACCTGGAACTCACGCGCGATGTCGCGCAGCGTTTCAATTCTCTTTACGGCGATACATTCGTGATGCCAAAGACAAGCCTTCCTTCCGTGGGCGCCCGCATCATGGGGCTGGATGAACCGGATAAGAAGATGAGCAAGTCGGCCACCGGCACAGGCCACGCAATCGGGCTGCTCGATCCTGTGGATCAGATTCGCAAGAAGCTCATGCGCGCTACCACGGATTCCAATCCGGCAGTGGACTTCACAACCATGGGATCAGGCGTGGCGAACCTGCTCGCCATCTATCAGGCATTCGGCGCGGCCACTGACGATGAGATGAAATCCAGGTTCGCCGGCATGCGGTACGGCGACTTGAAGAAGACCGTGGCGGAGATGGTGATCGGCCAACTGGAGCCTCTGCAGCAACGGTATCGCGAAATCGTTGCCGATCCCTCGTATGTGGATGGAGTTCTGCGCGAGGGAGCCGGACGCGTGGCGCCTATCGCTAACTCCACCGTGGAACTCGTAAAATCGCGCATGGGGCTATACACTTCCTGACATGGAAGCCGCCCCCGTAAACCTCTCAGCGTACGGGCGGCTGATCCGCACGAATCGAAACTTCCGTCTGCTCTGGCTCTCGCAACTGGTCAGTGAAATCGGCGATTGGTTGTACATGGTGTCCATCTACAGCCTGTTGCTCGAATTGACCGGCAGCGCGCGAGTGGTCGCCTTCGCGTTCGTCCTGCAAGTGCTCCCGCAGTGCTTTGCCGCGCCTACAGCCGGGGTGATCAACGATCGGATGAGCCGCAGGAAGCTCATGATGATTACGGACTGGTGCCGTGCCGTGATTGTCCTTTCCATGATTTTCGTGCAGACACGGGAACGGCTCTGGCTTCTTTACATTCTCCTGGTTGCGGAAACGGTTTTCTGGGCGCTCTTTGAGCCCGCCAGAAGCGCCGTCATCCCAAACATCACGGCCGGGCCGGAACAACTGGTGGCAAACGGTCTTTCCTCCACCACGTGGGCTTTCACACTCGCGGTTGGGTCGGCAATCGGCGGTGTGTTGGCCGCTGTCTACGGCCGCAACACGGTCTTCATCCTCAATGCGCTCTCATTCGTTTTCTCGGCCATGCTGGTCCGCCGGATGCGCTTCGTCGAGCCGCACATGGCCGACTTGCCCCCGCTCCGCGCGCGAGACCTGGCCGACTTTTCTCCTATCCTGGAAGGCGTCCGGTACGTATCCAAGGACAAGCGGATGCTCGCCACCATGTTCGTCAAGTGCGGGCTCGGGCTGATGGGGACCAACTGGGTCTTGCTGCCCATCTTCGGTGAAAAGATCTTCCCGGTGTCCGCCGGCGGCCTCGGCCCGAAATCAAGCGGTATGCTCGGAATGAGCCTGCTGATGGGATGCCGGGGCCTGGGAGCATTGCTCGGGCCGTTCGCCGCCAGCGCCTTCACCGGCCTGGATCAGCATAAGTTTCGCATTGGGATTCTGTTTGGCTTCCTCATCGGAGCAGCCGGCTACGTTTGCCTGGGGCTGGCGCCATCTCTGTTATTGGCCTGTGCGGCAATTGTCCTGGCGCATTCCGGGGGAGCCATCGCATGGGTGTTCTCAACCACGCTGCTCCAGATTCAAACCGACGACCGTTTCCGCGGCCGTGTGTTTTCGGCGGAGTTCGCCTTCAGTATGTTCACGCTCTCCATCGTGAGTTACAGCGCCGGCATTCTGGCCGACCAGGGCGTCCCGGTACGAACGCTGGCTATGTGGACTGGCGCCGTCATCCTGATACCTGCGTTTCTGTGGGGTCTGGCCCTGCGGCTCTGGCGAGATCGGAGTACCGAACCACTTCATCGAATCCCTCAGTAACGCTCGGCGGTATAAGACGCGAGGCCATCAGATTCATTGCGTGATCCGGCACTACGCGGTCACGCAGCCGATTCCGTTCCTTGCAGACCTCCAGCGGCACATCGAAGTAGAGCGCCTCCACGCGGCAATCGTAGAGATCGCCGAGTTTAATATACGGCCTGCGGTCGCGCACCGTAAGATGCGTCGCGTCCACGTAGGAAACCGCGCGGCGAAGCTCCAGCCGGCGCTTCAGCAAATACCGCATGGAAGCAAACACTTGCCGGTGGATATTCTGATTGGTTGCGTCATCCACAATGAGATGCCGCAATGTATCTGACGAAATGGACGACACCCCGAGGCATTGCAGATAAGTGGACTTTCCGGAACCCGGTAATCCCACAAGCACGACGATCCGCGGCAGGCTAGACGGCGTACCGTCCCGCCTCCAACAGTCTCTTCGCAATCCCGCGGCGCAGCTCAATCGCGTTCACCGGTTCAAACTTCGTCAAGCGTTTCAGCACCGCCAGATTCGTCCGCAGGCTGTCCCCTTCGGCGCAACCCGCCAGTACCGTTCGAGATGCCGCTTCGATCTGCTCCATCGCCTCTCGCACAAATACCGCCGACATCGCCGCGGCATTCGTTCCCTTCGATCCCAGCTTCTGCGTACGAAGATAAACAGACTCCATCGCGAAAGCATTCATCAGCACATCCGTGATGCCCGCCATCACTTCCTGCTGCTCCTCAATCGCCGTGAGGAACCGCTGATAGGCCACCCCGAGGATCAGTAATCCCACTTTCTTCGCATTCGCCACCAGCCTGGCCTCTTCGGTTTCAGAGCCATCACCGCCGAACGATGGACCTGCAAGCAGTTCCGCTTGCAACTTCTTCACCGCCTCCACCAGCGGCAATTGCCCGCGCTGCGCCCGCTTCAGCAGCATTCCCGTCGCAAGCAAGCGATTGATCTCGTTCGTGCCTTCAAAGATGCGGTTGATCCGCGAATCCCGGTACGCCCGCTCCACCGCGTAGTCCTGATGGAAGCCGTAGCCGCCGTGAATTTGCACGCCCTCATCCACCACGTAGTCCAGCGCCTCCGAAGCGAACACCTTGATGTAGGAGCACTCTGCCGCGTACTCTTCCACCGCCTTCAGCATCCTCTTCGAGGCGTCGGGATCGCTCCATGAGAAGCCGGTCAACTCGCTGTCAATCAGACCCACCACGCGGTAGCTCATCGTCTCCGCCGCATAAGTCCGGATCGCCATCTCGGCCAGCTTGTGCTGGATCATGCCGAACTCCGCGATGGATTTGCCGAATGCCTTGCGTTCCTTTGCGTGCTTTAGACAAACATTGATCACGTTCTTGCATCCGCCCACCGCAAACGGCCCTAGCTTCAGGCGCCCAAGGTTCAGGATGTTGAACGCGATAATGTGTCCGCGGCCAATCTCGCCGAGCACGTTCTCCACGGGCACTTTCACATTGTCCAGATAGAGCGCCGTGGTGGAACTTCCCTTGATGCCCATCTTCTTCTCTTCGGCCCCAGGGCTCACGCCCGAAAAGGCACGTTCCACCAGGAAGGCGGTGAACTTGTCGCCGCCGATCTTCGCGAACACGGTGTACAGATCCGCCGCACCCCCGTTGGTGATCCACATCTTCTGGCCATTCAAAACGTAATGCGTGCCATCCGCGCTCAGGTCCGCGCGCGTCCGTGCCGCTAATGCGTCCGATCCTGCCTGCGGCTCACTCAAGCAATAGGCACCAATCATCTCGGCCGATGCCAGCTTGGTCAGATATTTTTCCTTCTGCTCTTCCGTGCCATACAGCAACACCGGCATGGTTCCGATGCCCGCGTGCGCCCCGTGCCACGCCGAGTACGATCCGTCCTTTGCTATTCCCTCGGCCACCACCATCGCCGACGTGAGATCCATCTCCATGCCGCCGAATCGCTCCGGCACAATTACGGCGGTAAGCCCAAGCTCGGCGGACTTCTTCAGCACGCCCACGGCAACGCCGGGCTCCTGATGTTGAATCGCTTCCAGATTCGGCACAACTTCGTTGTTCCAGAAGTCCTCCGTTGTCTTCGCAATCGCGCGATGTTCGTCAGTGAAGTCTTCGGGAGTGAAGATCTCCTCCGGCCGGCGCTGCTCCAGCAGAAACGCGCCGCCTTTCGATCTTGGTAAAGCCACGGTAGTAGTTGCCATTTGAAGCCTCTTAATTCAACGATTCGAAAATTCCGGCCGCACCCTGGCCGCCGCCCACGCACATGGTCACCATGCCATATCTCGATTTGCGCCGCTTCATCTCACGCAGCAAAGTAGCCGTCAGCTTGGCCCCCGTGCATCCAAGTGGATGCCCTAGTGCGATCGCGCCGCCATTTACGTTCACTCTATCCATGTCGAGCCTCGCTTGCCGGATCACCGCGAGCGCCTGCACGGCGAACGCTTCATTCAACTCAATCACGCCGATGTTATCCAGCTTCAGACCCGCCAAGGCAAGTGCTTTTGGGATCGCCACGGCGGGCCCGATGCCCATGATCTCCGGAGGCACGCCCACCGCCGCGAAACTGACAAATCGAGCCATCGGCTTCAACCCCAGTTCGCGAGCCTTCGATGCCGACATCACTAGCGCCGCCGCCGCGCCGTCACTAGTCTGCGAAGAGTTGCCAGCCGTCACAGAGCCGTCCGCTTGAAATACCGGCTTCAGTTTCGCAAGTGCTTCCAGCGAAGTATCGGCGCGTGGGCCCTCGTCTTTCTGAAACACCGTTTTCGTATCGCCGTCCACTGTAACCGTGTCTACTTCTAGCGGGACAATCTCCTCGTTGAACTTTCCCTCTGCCTGCGCATGCAGCGCATTCTGATGGCTGCGATAGCTGAACCGGTCCTGGTCTTCCCGGCTGATATTGTACTTCCGTTGCACTTGCTCCGCTGTGAGCCCCATGCCCATATAGATCTGCGGATGGTTATCAACGAACCATGGGTTCGGCGCAAACTTATTTCCCGCCATTGGGATCAAGCTCATGGATTCAGCGCCGCCCGCCAGAATGATTTGCGCGCTGCCGGATCGGATGCGATCCGACGCCATCGCAATCGATTGCAGGCCCGATGAGCAGAAACGATTAATGGTCACGCCGGGTACTACATCAGGCAGGCCCGCACGCAGAGCCGCAATGCGCGCGATGTTCATGCCCGCCTCGGCTTCCGGCATCGCGCAGCCCAGAATCACATCGTCCACTTCGTCTTTCGGCACGCCGGGATACTTCTCAAGCAGCTTTCGCATCACGGCGGCTGCCATGTCGTCCGGCCGCGTGTTCTTTAGCGTTCCGCGTCCCGATTTCCCCACGGCCGTGCGCAGGCAGTCAATCACAACAGCTTCTTCCATGGATGTTCCTTTAGTTCCTCAGCGGCTTGCCTGTCTTCAGCATGTGCTGAATGCGTTCCTGCGTTTTCGGATGCCCACAGAGGCTCAAAAAAGCTTCGCGCTCCAGGTCCAATAGGTACTGCTCGGAAACCACAGGCTCGCCCGTGAGGCGGCCGCCGCTCAGAACGTTCGCCAGTTTCTCCGCGATCAGCACATCGTGATCTGAGATGAATCGCCCCTGCCGCATTGCCCAGGCACCCAGCTTCATCATCGCAAAACCACTTTGACCGGACACCTTGATATCAGTGCGGGGAGCGCCCGGCGTGTAATCCTTGGCGAGCGATAAAGCGAGATCCTTGGCGTCCTCAATCAGCCGTTCCTTGTTCATGGAGATGCGGTCGGCCTTGTGCAGCAGTCTCAGCTTGCGTGCATCTTCCGCGCTGGTGGAAACCTTGGCATAGCCGATCAGCTCAAACACGCGCCGGGGATCTTTCAGCCGCAGCAGCATCTCTTTGCACCCGCCACCACCGGGAATCAATCCGACGCCCACCTCCACCAATCCCATGTAGAGTTCCGCCGCAGCCTGCGCGCGAGTGGAATGCAGAACGAACTCGCACCCGCCTCCGAACGCCATTCCGAACGGCGCAGCCACCACAGGCTTGGCGGCATATTTCAGCGCCATGCTCGCCTGCTGAAACCGGTGAATCGCTTGGTTCAACTCGTCCCAATCGCCTTCTTGCGCGGCCAGCAGCACCATCATCAAGTTCGCGCCGACGCTGAAGTTCTCACCCTCGTTTGCGATGATCATCGCGGTGAAATTACGCTCGGTCTGGTCCAAGCCCGCATGAATCATCGATACCGCGTCCTGCCCAAGCGAGTTCATCTTGCTGTGAAACTCAAGGCACAACACGCCATCTCCAACGTCAATGAGCGATGCCCCGGCATTCTTCTCCACCACGCCTCGCGCCCGCTTCACGTCTGAAAGCACCAGAATGCCCGGACGATTTTCAAGCTGTCTGTACTCACCCCGCATCAGATCGAAGTACTCGGTGTGCGGCTGACGGTTTGCATCCGCGGCCCGGTAGAACGAATGCGCGCCTGATTCCAGCATCTTCACAATCGACGGCGCCAGCGTGATGCCTTCGTTCTGCATCCGTTTACAAGTTTCCACGAATCCCAGTGCGTCCCAAAGCTCAAATGGTCCCAGTTGATTCGCGTAACCCCAACGCATCGCCCGGTCGATTTCCACCACGCGATCAGAAATCTCGGGAATCATTTCCGATGCGTATTGGAAGAGATCGGCAAACAGCTTCCATAAGAACGTTCCCGCGCGATCGTTAGCCGCCCTCAGCATTCGTAGACGCTGCGGAAGATCCTCAATCGCCTTTGCCGCTTCCACAGATGGAAACTTCGGCTTTGCTGCCGGATGATATTCCAGCGTCTTCCAGTCGATGGCGTGAATGTCACGGTCCTTGCCCACTCGCTTGTAGAATCCCTGACCCGTCTTCTCGCCCAGCCAGCCACGCTCCATCATCTGATTCAGAAACGGAGGAGGAAGAAACCGCTCGCGCCATGGATCGTGCGGCACGGCGTGATAAAGATTCTGAGCCACAAACGCCCAGACATCCAGGCCCACGATGTCGAGCAAACGGAAGCTGGCGCTCTTCGGAATGCCGATCAACTGCCCCGTAAGCGTATCCACTTCTTCAATGGTGTAATCGCCCGCCAGCATCGTCTTATAGACAGTTGCGCCGAAGAAGCTGCCAATGCGGTTTGCGATGAAATTCGGCGTGTCTTTGCAGAGCACCACACCTTTCCCCAAATGGCGATCGCAGAATTCGGAGACGAACTGGATCACAGCCGGATCCGTGTTCGCCCCTGGAATCACTTCCGCTAAATGGAGATACCGCGGAGGGTTGAAAAAATGCGTCCCCAGAAAATGGCTGCGGAAGCCGGCGGAGAATCCGTCGGAGATCCGGGCCAGCGGGATTCCGCTTGTATTGGTGGACAGAATCGCATCAGGCTTGCGGATACTCTCCACCTTGCGCCACAATGCGCGCTTGATTTCCAGATTCTCTGTAACCGCTTCAATGATCCAGCCGCAACCGGCCAGTTCGCTCAAATTGTCCTCAAAGTTGCCCGGCTTCACCAGCGCGATCGCTTCGTCAGTGTAGAATCCGGCCGGCTTCTGTTTTGCCGCCGTCTCGATACCTTTCTTAGCGGCTGCGTTCCGGTCAGGCACGTTGGGTAGAACAATATCCAGCAGCAATGCGGGAACGCCCGCGTTCGCAAAATGGGCTGCAATGCGTGAGCCCATGGTTCCGGCGCCCAGCACTCCAACACGACGAAGTGTTTTCATTAGCTCTCTCAGTTTACCCGAAGCGATCCAACAGAAATCGCGAAATACCAGCCATTGCAACCTTACGATATACTCAACCCCTGAGGTTTGTCTCATGCGCCATTCTTTCGTCGGGATAGCTCTGTTGCTGCTTCTGCTCGTCTTCGGGTTTGTGGCACTCGCACAGGTTGATTCGGGTACCCTCACGGGAATCGTCCGGGACTCCTCAGGCGGGCTGCTGCCGAATGCGCGAGTCGTCATAACGAACGCCGCCACGAATCAGGCGATAGAGCTCGAAACCAGCAACCAGGGGCTCTACGTGTCGCCGCCGTTGCGGCCCGGCGAGTACGTCGTTACGGTTTCAGCGCAAGGGTTCGAGAAAGAGGCAAAGCGTCTTCAACTCGACGTATCCCAGCGTGCCGCCGTCGATTTCGATCTCAAGATCGGAGCGATCACGCAGGAAGTCAACGTTGTCGAAGCAACACCGCTGCTGCAGACCGAGTCGAGCACGCTGTCCAATTTGAGGACTGAAAAATCGATTAAAGACCTGCCGCTGAACGGACGAAACTTTTCTCAGTTGTTGCAGCTCTCGGCGGGTGTGATGCCGGCGCAGACGCAAACCACCGGAAGTCCTATCACGATGAAGCGTGGCGTAACCGGAAACTCGGTGAACGGCATGCGCCTTGAGGAAAACAACTATCTGGTGGACGGCATCAGCAATACGGAGAACCATAACGGGCTTGGCATCCTGATTTTTCCGTCCGTGGATGCAATCGCGGAGTTCCGCGTTGAATCGTCCGTTTCCGACGCGCAGTTCGGCCGCGGTGGAGGAGGAACCGTGAATCTGATTTATAAATCCGGCAGTAAAGATTTCCATGGAAACCTTTTCGAGTTTTTTCGGAACTCCGCTCTCGACGCCAAAAATTACTTCGATCGTCCCGCCGATCCGATTCCACCGTTCAAGCAGAATCAGTTTGGAGGTACGCTGGGCGGCCCTCTACTGCCGTGGCGGCACGAGAAAAAGACTTTCTTCTTCCTGAGTTATGAAGGGCTGCGCGTCCGGCAGGCCCAGACCTTAATCAGTACCGTTCCTACGGCGGAATTCCGGGTGGGTAATTTTTCAGCTGCGCCGCAAAAACTATTTGATCCGCTGACGCAGCGCCAGACCGGCGCGAATCAGTTTACTCGGGACGCGTTTCCCGGCAATCGAATCCCCGCGGATCGAATTGATCGCGCGGGACGAAACCTGCTAAACCTTTTTCCGCTTCCGAACCTCGGTTCCAGTGTCGCGAATAACTTCCTCTTCAATCCTGTGCGCGGTATTACGGGGAACAAAGTTGATTTCAAGGTGGACCAGACCTTCTCGGTTCACAACATGGCTTTTGTCCGGTATAGCCACAGCTCCGATGAACTGGATGAGCCAAGCTTTCTGCCTGCTCCGGCGGTCGGCAATGGTCCCAGTTCCCGGCCCGGCATCGCAGCCCGTAAATCAATTGGTCGCGAGCGATACGCACATCCTGTCGAACTCGTGGAGCAACGAAGCGCGAGCCGGATGGACACGCCGGAATCTGCGGGCGTTCAATATCAACTATGGGCAATACGTAACATCGGAAGCAGGCATTCCAGGCGGCAATATTCCCGGTGACATCCTGACGTCCGGTTTGTCGATCTTCAGCATTTCGGGTTTGCGGGACCTCGGTGACAACGGCTTTTCGCCGGCTGTAGTTGTAAGCGATAACCTTCAGTTCAGCGATAACGTGAATTACATTCGTGGCAAGCATTCCCTGAAATTCGGCGCCGATGTGCAGCGCCGGCGCTACAATGCATTCCAGTCCGACGTCCTGCGCGGGAGCATGTCCTTCAGCGGAGCTTACACGCAGGATCCAAATGCGCGGACCGGCACAGGGCTTGGCGCCGCGGATGCTTTGCTGGGAAAGCCGATCAGCGGAACAATCCGTTATCTCACCGGCACGCGCGGGTTTCGCCGCACGGAGCTGGGTTTCTACGTTCAGGACATTTATAAAGTCAGTACCAACCTGACCCTGACCCTTGGACTCCGATATGAAAACTTTATCGGCTGGCCGTGGACCGAGGTCGCGGACCGGATGTATCAGTTCGTGCCGGAAAAACAGGACGTGGCGCGGGTGGGTACAGAAGGGATTCCGCGCAGTGGAGTGCGTCCCGATAACAACAACTTCTCGCCGCGGATCGGACTGGCATACAAGTTCTCTTCAAAGACGGTGTTCAGGGCTGCGTATGGGCTTTATTACTCGGCGCCGCAGTGGGACATCACCCGCAATCTTGCCGCAAACCCACCGGAGTTTGTGGTTTCTTCGTTTGCGAACGACCAATTCAATTTCCTTTCCGCGCGATCGCTGGAACAGGGTTTCGACCGGCCGCCGCAGGGATCGGTGCAGGGTGCTTTGCGGGCGGCTGACATCGATGCGCGCACGCCCTACACCCAACAGTGGAACGCCGCAATCCAGCGGCAGTTGCCGGCATTGCTGTCGCTGACGGTTGCATATGTAGGGACCAAAGGGACGAAACTGCAGGGTTATCCGAACATTAACCAGCCAGTGCCCGGAACGGGTGCGCTTGCCGCCCGGCGTCCGTTCCCGCGCTTCGATATCATCTCGGCCATTCAGAACCGGTTCGACTCGAGCTATCACGGGTTGCAGGTGACGGCCGAACGCCGGTTCTCGTCCGGACTGGCATTTCAATTCGCTTACACCTACAGCCACGCAATCGACGTGACTTCACAATTCGGCGGAGTAATGGGCATCCGCAACATCGGACTCGATCGCGGTAATTCGGACAACGACGTGCGTCACCGCGCGGTTGCAAGCTGGACATATGCGTTTCCGTTCCGTGCGAGCGGCGGCCTGCGGCAGCTAGTGGAAGGCTGGCAAGTGAATGGAATCCTGAGTCTTTATGGCGGACTTCCGTTCACCGTCAATTCGTCCAATAACACGTTGAATATCGGGTCCGGTACTCGGGCCGACCGCATCGGAGAGGGGTCGCTTCCATCTGGGCGGCGCACGGTGGAGCGATGGTTCGACACGGAATCGTTTGTTACTCCGGGCCTGCAGATGTTCGGCAACGCCGGCCGGAATATTCTCCTTGGTCCGGACACGAAGCAACTGGATATATCCCTGTTCAAAGCCTTTCCTCTGAGCCCCGAAGGCGCGAGGCGCATCGAGTTTCGAACCGAGGCGTTCAACCTGGCCAACACGCCGGAATTCAACAATCCAAATAGTTCTTTCGGAATCGCCGGGTTTGGGACGATCACATCGGAGGGTGCGCCGCTGACCCTGCAACGGACCTCGCGCCAGGTGCAGCTTGCATTGAAGTTCTATTTCTTCTGATGATACGGAGAGAGAATGCTCACACGCCGTGAATTGCTGGCCGGTTCGCTCGCCTTGTGGCAGCGCCGCCGCGAGCGCCTGAATGTTGTACTCATCGTTGGCGACGATCTCGGTGCCACGGATCTCACCTGTTATGGCAGCCAGTTCTACGAAACGCCGAATATCGACCGGCTGGCGGCATCGGGAATGCGCTTTACGCAGGCGTATTCCGCCTGTACGGTGTGCTCACCATCAAGGGCCGCGCTCCTGACAGGCAAATATCCGGCCCGGCTTCATTTGACGGACTGGATCGCCGGACACAACTATCCTTGGGCGCGTCTGCGCCCGCCGGACTGGACCCAGTACTTGCCGCTGGAAGAGCAAACAATCGCGGAGGCTTTGAAGCCGGCAGGCTACATCAGCGCTTCCATTGGCAAGTGGCATTTGACGCCGCCGGCGGGAGATACCTCCGCGTTCTATCCGGACCGTCAGGGTTTTGATGTCAATGTGGCGGGTACGCATCGCGGGCAGCCGCCCAGCTACTTCTCTCCCTATGGGATCGAAACGCTGACCGACGGTCCGCCGGGCGAGTATCTGACAGACCGCGAGCGTGCCGAAGCAGTGCGCTTCATCAAAGCGCATCGCGAGCAACCCTTCTTCGTGTACCTGGCGCATTACGCCGTGCATACGCCGCTGCAGGCGAAGGAATCCGTGATCGCCCGCTATGAGAAAAAGGCGCGGCCCGATGCACCGCAGCACAACGCAAAGTACGCAGCGATGATCCAGAGTCTCGATGAAAATGTTGGGCTTTTGATGCGGTCGCTTGAGGAAACTGGCGTGGCGGATAAGACGGTAGTAATTCTGACCGGAGATAACGGAGGATGGCTGCCGAGCACAAACACAAATCTCGGATTGCGGGAAGGGAAGGGATCGGCTTACGAGGGTGGTGTAAAGGTCCCCCTCATCGTATTCTGGCCCGGCGTTACGAAACCGGGTTCAGTCTGCCATGTGCCTGTGATCGGCGCCGATCTGTATTCGACGGTGCTCGAGATAGCCGGCCTGAACGCGCGAGCGCAAAGGAATGTGGATGGGAACAGCATCGTGCCGTTGCTACGGGCGGAAGGATCGCCTCGCAACTGGCGCCGCGATTCGATCTTCTGGCATTATCCCCATTATCACCCTGGCGGAGCGGCGCCCTACAGCGCTATTCGCTACCGCAACTGGAAACTGATCGAATTCCTGGAAGACGGCCGCGTGGAACTCTACAATCTTGAAAGCGACCCCGGCGAAACTCAAGACCTTTCGAAGAAGGACGCGGCGCGAACCGCGGAGTTGCGGAAGCGTTTGAGCGCGTGGAGGACGGAGGTGGGAGCGCAGATGCCTGTATCCAATCCGGACTACGATCCGAAACGTGAACGCGAGAGACCGGCTACGAAACGGCCCTCGGACTAGATGCCGTTCCGCACAGACCGGCGTTCCGCATCGCTTATGATGGTGGTTTGAGCGGCTCAAATGAAGTTGGAGGGGAGCGTCCCAAACGCAGCATTCCTTCCACCGTTTTTCTAATTGCCACAAATCTAATTTCCCTGGCGCTTCTTTACTGGGTGCTCCGCGACGCGGATCTCAAGAGACTCTGGCGCGAAATTCTCGCCACGAACTGGGGATGGGTCACGGTCGCTGTCGCCGCCGACATCCTGGTCTATTTCTGGCACGCTTGGCGTTGGAGTCTGCTGCTGACGCCGCTTGCAAGGATCCCCTACTGGAATTCACTGCGCGCCATCTACGTGGGCCTTTTTGCGAATGAAGTGCTGCCGTTCCGGACCGGTGAAGTGATTCGCTGTTATCTGCTTTCCCGATGGACCCAGATACCGGTGTCCGTCTCACTCTCGTCCGCACTGATTGAGCGTATTTTTGACGGCATGTGGCTGGTCACCTGTTTGGTAATCACGATCAAGTTTGTGCCGCTGCCTCCATACATTGTCAAGGGCGGCCAGGTTCTGGCTGCCATCGTGTTGATGGGCGGTGCGTTGCTGGCTTTCGCAATGTTCTACAAGCAGCAAACGAAACTGGCATTTTCAAATAACAAGTTCCTTTCGAAAGTGTGGGTGCTCATAGAAGACCTCCACATCATTGGTCATTCGAAATACCTCTACTTTTCGGCTCTGGCGAGCTTGCCATACCTGCTGATGCAGGTGGTACCTATCTATGCCCTGGCAAGGGGCTATCCGGGTTTCGATCTGACCCTGGGACAGTCGGCAACGTTGATGGTTATACTGCGTCTGGGTTCGGTGGTGCCACAGGCTCCTGGAAATGTCGGCACGTTCCAGGCGTTAACGGTGATTGGTCTTGAGCTGTTCGGAATCGGACATGGCATGGCCGGCCGATTTTCCTTGCTCATGTGGAGCGTGATCACTTTACCGCTCCTCATTGCCGGTTTCATCGCGCTTGCCGTCACCGAATTCCGGATCGGAGAGCTGCGGCGTCATGCGAGTTCCAGCATGAGATCCACTCCGGAAAACTAACGTATAATCGCCGAATGCGAGTTGCTCCCCTGGTTATGTTTCTCTTAGCCGCATTTGCCTCCGCGCAGGAGGGCGGAAAGCTCCGTGTGATTGCGTTCGGCGCGCACCCCGACGATTGCGATATCCGCGCTTCCGGCACTGCTGCGAAGTTTGCGCAAATGGGTCACGCCGTGAAATTCGTCTCGGTAACGAATGGCGATGCCGGCCACCAGACGGAAGGCGGAGGAGGACTGGCGCGCCGCCGCAAGGCGGAGGCTGCGGAATCGGCCCGCCGCTTGGGTATCGAATATGAGGTGCTTGGCAATCACGATGGCGAATTGCTGCCCACGCTCAATGTGCGCGAGCAGGTGATCCGCCGCATTCGCGAGTGGAATGCCGATATCGTGCTAGCGCCGCGGCCCAACGACTATCATCCCGATCACCGTTATACCGGCGTGCTGGTTCAGGACGCCGCCTATATGGTGGTGGTGCCCAACGTGACGCCGGACACTCCGCCCCTTCGCAAGAATCCGCTGTTTCTTTATTACGAAGATCATTTCCAGCGTCCGAATCCGTTCCGTCCCGATATTGCGATCGCCATTGACGATGTTTTCGACAAGAAGATTGCGGCTCTCGATGCGCATGTCTCCCAGTTCTACGAATGGCTGCCGTGGGTGGACGGGATTCTCGCGGAAGTGCCGAAGGATCATGAGGCGCGCCGGCAGTGGCTCGCCACTCGGCGCACGCCACAAATCAGTCCAGCGGTTCGCACGGCTTTGATTAAGTGGTATGGACCCGCAAAGGCCACCGGCGTTCAGCATTACGAAGCGTTTGAGATCTGCGAGTACGGCCTGCAACCCAAGGAAGAGCGGATCCGGCAGCTTTTCCCCATGCTGAAATAGGTTTTCAGTGGACACCAACCAGCTTCTGCGCGAACTGCCCTCGGTGAATGAATTGCTTGAAAGGCTCAGCACGCGTGCGGACGGCTATCCCCGGTCTATGGTGGTTGCCGAAGTCCGCCGCGTGCTGTCCGAACGGCGCGAGAGTATCCGCGCGGCACAGCAACGTAACAATGCGCCGGCTCTCGGCGAAGAAGTCATGCGCCGGCTCAAGGAACTCACCCGCCCGTCCTTGCGGCGCGTGATCAACGCAACCGGAGTGGTGCTGCACACAAATTTGGGGCGTGCTCCGCTGCCGCGATTCGAGCCGGTTTTTGGATATTCCAACCTGGAATACGACATCGAAAAGGGCAGCCGCGGCAAACGCGATTCGCACCTTGCGCCGCTAATGGAACGGTTGCTCGGCCGGCCCGCGATTGCGGTAAACAACAACGCAGCAGCCGTGTACCTGACGCTCCACGAACTGGCCGCTGGATATGAGGTTATCGTGTCTCGTGGCGAGCTCATCGAAATCGGCGATGGTTTTCGAATTCCCGATATCATGTCGCATTCCGGAGCCTTGCTGCGCGAAGTAGGAACCACAAACAAGACCGCCATCGACGATTACCGGAATGCCATCACGGACCGTACGCGCCTGATCCTACGCGTACATCCCAGCAATTTCCAGATCACTGGATTCACTGCGAAGCCCGAACTTTCCGAACTGGCGGCGCTTGCAAAAGAGCGCAAGATTCCGCTGTACGAAGACCTGGGCAGCGGTTGCATTGTTGACTTGAAGCCGTTCGGTTTGGACGAGCCTCTGGTGGAAGATAGCATCAACGCCGGTGTCGATCTGGTGTCGTTCAGCACAGACAAACTGCTCGGCGGCCCGCAATCCGGAATACTTGCAGGACGCCCGGACTTGGTTACGCGATTGCGCCGCAACCCGATGTTCCGGGCGTTTCGTGTCGATAAGCTGATTAGCCAGGCGCTGGAGACGGTATTGCGAAGTCTTCTGTTTTTGCAATGGCAGGACATTCCAGCTCTGCGGATGCTCGCGTTGTCACAAGACGAAATTCACAAGCGCGCAACATCGTTCCGGGACCGGCTTACTGGATACAGATCGGAATTGATCGATGGCGAATCGGTCGCAGGTGGCGGCGCAACTCCCACCCAGGCCATCCCAACGGCATTGATCGCGATAGAGGCGCCCGATGTAACCGCATTAGAGCGCAACCTGCGCCTGGGCGATCCACCGGTCATTTCGCGCATCGAGAATGACCGGCTGATCATCGACCTCCGCACCGTTTTTCCAGAGGACGAGCAAGAATTGCTGGCGGCGCTGGGTCATTTTTGTGTAACACGCAGCGAGAGACCATTGGTCTGATGGCCTCCCCCGGCCGAGCCGTCCGTTTGCATCCTGTCCGGGTTCACCCCCATCGCGGTCAGTTGCTTAATTACGTTCTCCGCATTCGCCTGTCCAGCTTGATCGGTGTACCCGCCGATTGCTACACGCACATTCGGGTACGCCTTTAAAATGGCGGCAACATCGCTCAATTGTTGCTGTGATTGCGGTTCAAGGTCGAACCAATTGTCCCGGTTTGTGGCAGTTTCCGCGGGATTTGGATGAAGTTCAGCAGCCGGTCTTCCATTCCGCCGCGCGGGATTTGAAGATTGACGTTGCCGGGTAGCACGACATTCTCAGTGGCGCCCAGAGCGGAACGGCTACGCCCTCCTTCGATAGGCGGAATCCGGGCGATCGGGCTCGATTTTCGCCCCGATGCGAACCAAACCCATCCGATCACAATAAGGGCGATCACAATGACAGGCCACAACCATGGAATGGAAGCTCTTGTGGCTGGGCCGGTGCGGGGAATATCGGCAACGGGGTTATCCGCAACTCCTCCGGAACCTGCCGTTACGAGTTCGGGTCCAGATCCATTTCCAAAGCCCGCGGGCAACATGCCCCTGGCTGCGGCGCCCTCCTGCGAGACCATCGCGCCGAACTGCGATGCATTGAGCCCACGCTCCCGGACTCTGCTTCCCACCAGGCCCATCACCATCCGCACCGCAGTGCTGAGGATCGAAGCGGCCGCCGGCGTACGAAGACCTGAAGAACTCGCGATGGCGTCGGTCACGGACGTTTGTTCACCACCGAACAACGTGGATAATAATCCCGATCCAGCACTTTGGCCGGGACTCCGGACCATATCGGCGGGCGAATCCGGATTGGCCCATTTTCGAGGCAAGAGCCGAGACGATACTGGCTGCACTCGCTTCAAAGCCGCGAAGCACGGAACTCTCCGGCTCACCAAGCCGCGCGGCGGTTGCCGTGAGGTCTTGTGTTTTGAACGATGCAATCAGGTTCTCCAGAAGCGAAGTTGGCATATAAAACTTCTTACAGAAGTTGGATGATGCCGTGGAAAACTGATATCGGAAAATTTCCGCCGGGGCTTCCTGTTCCCGTGACTGAGGGCTTTCCCTTGGCCTAAGCTCGTTCCTGATAAGCGCCTTCGGAAGTGCTGACGCGAATCTTCTCACCCTCGTTGATGAACGCCGGCACCTGGACAACCAGGCCCGTCTCCATCTTGGCGGGCTTGGTCACGTTAGAAACACTGGCGCCCTTAAGACCCGGTTCGGTTTCCAGCACCGTCATGTCCACGCTTGCCGGCAACTCCACGCTCATCGGTTTGCCTTCGTAGAATTCGACGTGGACCCTGAGCGAAGGAATCAGGTAATCCACGGCATCGCCAAGAATCTCCTTGGTCAGGTGCAGTTGCTCGAACGTCTCGGTATTCATGAAGTAGTAGAAATCGCCATCGTCGTACAGATACTCCATCTCCTGCTCATCCAGAATGGCGCGTTCGATGTTGTCGGTTGAGGAGAAGCGGTTGTCCATCATCGAGCCGGAACGCAAATTCCGCATTCGAACCTGAACGAAAGCGCGGAGGTTGCCCGGTGTCCGGTGAACCATACTGAAAATCGAGTACAGATCGTTGTTGTACTTGATCACCATGCCTGGGCGTATCTGGGTAGCTTGCATAAATCGCGAAGAGACTCCTGTCGTTTGGAAACGTGATTTAGAAACGCGGTTTGGAAACCCTTAGTCTATCAGAGCGTCATCCTGTTATCATGAAAGTAACCCACGCATGGTCCCAGACACAATTCAAGAAGGTCTCACCTTTGACGATGTACTGCTTCAACCTGCGCGCAGCGCGGTGCTTCCAAACAACGCCGACACCCGCACTTTTGTAACGCGCAAAATCCGCCTCAACATTCCGATTCTCAGCTCGGCCATGGATACGGTCACCGAATCGCACCTTGCAATCGCGCTTGCGCAGCAGGGCGGCATCGGCGTTATTCACAAAAACATGTCGATCGATCGTCAGTCCGAGGAAGTGGATCGTGTCAAGCGCAGTGAAAGCGGAATGATTGTCGATCCGGTCACCATCGACCCGGAAAAGAAGATTTCCGACGCGCTTGAGGTGATGAAGCGCTACCGGATTTCGGGCGTGCCCGTGACCAAGAATGGAAAGCTTGTCGGCATTCTGACCAATCGCGATCTGCGCTTTGAGACCCGTTTCGATCTGCCCATCTCCAGCGTAATGACGAAGGACAATCTGATCACCGTGGCCGTGGGAACCACGCTTGAAGAGGCCGAGAGCATCCTGCACCGGCATCGCGTAGAGAAGTTGCTGGTGGTGGACGAAAATTACTATCTTAAGGGCCTGATCACCGTTAAAGACATTCAGAAGAAATTGAAATATCCGAATGCGGCCAAGGACGAGCAAGGCCGGCTTCGGGTCGGCGCGGCGTTGGGTGCGACAGGCGATTATTTGGAGCGCGCCCAGGAATTGATGTCCAAGAAGTGCGATGTGCTGGTCATCGACACGGCACACGGCCACAGCGAGCGGGTTTTGGGCGCCGTGAAGCACTTGAAACATGTGATGCCGGAGGTACAACTCATCGCCGGCAACGTCGCCACCTACGAAGGCGCGCGAGACCTGATCGGCCTCGGCGTGGACGGGGTTAAAGTTGGAATCGGGCCAGGTTCTATTTGCACCACGCGGGTCGTCAGCGGCGCGGGCGTGCCCCAGATCACGGCCATTTCCGAAAGCGCGAAGGCGGCAAGGGGAACCGGAGTTCCGCTGATCTCCGATGGCGGTATCAAGTACTCGGGAGATGTGGCGAAAGCGATCGCCGCCGGTGCGGATTGTGTAATGATCGGCAGTCTTCTGGCGGGAACCGAGGAGAGTCCCGGCGAGACGATTCTCTATCAGGGGCGCACGTTCAAGAGCTATCGCGGGATGGGGTCGTTGGGCGCGATGGGGCAGGGAAGCTCCGACCGGTACGCGCAGGACTCGAACGGGAAGATGGTTCCGGAAGGTATCGAAGGCCGCGTGCCGTATAAAGGGATGCTGTCTGATCTTGTATTCCAATTGGTCGGTGGGCTGCGGTCCGGAATGGGCTATTGCGGATGCGCCACGATTCCGGAACTGCAGGAAAAGTCCCGATTCCTGCGGGTGACGTCGGCCGGACTTCGCGAGAGCCATGTGCACGACGTGATCATTACGAAGGAAGCGCCAAACTACCGCTTAGAGTAAGGTAAACGGAATGTCCAAGCGGGGCAGGGTGGAAGCATTCCTGCACGGCTCCGGAATCGATCTCATCGATCTGGGCGTTTGGGAAAGGCTCCGTCAGATCATCGGGCCGGTTTCAGACAGCTATCTCCGTAAGTTGGTGCGCGCCAGCGGCATCGCGATGGCTCCGATGGTGGAAGGGGTCTGTCAGGGATCGCTCCCGGAGTTGGAGCGGACACTCATCGCATTACAGCACGATTATGAAAGCGAAAACGCGGAGACAAGGCGCAAGTGCCGAGCACTCGTGATCGCCGCGAAAGATCATGCGCGCTGGGCGTTGCGAAAGGGGGGCATTGACCCAGACCGGAAAGCCATCAAGGATGAGATGCTTTTATGGATGCTGACCTGGCTGGAAAACCCGGTGGTTTTTGCGTCATGGCTCGCAATCCGCAAACGGTAGCTGATTCCGAAGCCGGGCTATTTCTTATGATAGCCTCTAGCGGCGGTTCCTCAATTGCAATGGGTACTTCCGCGTGGCTGGCCAGGTCACGAAAGGCTGCTTCAATGCGGCCCGGCTCCTTCCCCGGTAGCCGAATCGCTTCCCAGCACAAGCGCTAACGCCAGCCAAGCCCCGTATCGCATGTTCCCGGCTATTATTGAATTTCGATGGACTCCACCTGAATCACATCATCCTGCAAGGCGCCTGTAACTTTGCCTTTAATGTCCTTTTCTTTAGGTGTGGCTTTCAGCGCCGCCAGGGCCTTGGCGTTTCCGGTCTCGTTAAATTTGACAAACTTGCCATCCGGCAGCACCAGACCGTAGCCGCCTTTTGAACAGGATACCGCGCACTTGGCCGTATGGCTGGCCAGATCCTTCCCCTTACACATCACGTCAACCACGGTGCCCGTCCAGGTTTCGGCCAGAGCCAGCGTGCTAAATCCCAGAACGGCAATTGCGGTTGGGAAAAGTCGTTTCATTGTGAACCTCCAGAGAATCGGCGATCTAGACAATTATCTCTCAAGCTCATGATACTGCGAAAAAAGAATCGTCCGGAGTGGCCCTCTGATAATGGCCCCCCGAATGCTTTTACTCGTGAAATGATTCTGTCTCACTTGCTGAACCTTATATGGAAAGCTACCTGGTTTCCGCAACACCGGCGCGCCATGAAACTAGAAAGGATGGAGCGCCGTCTTTTGGAATGGAACCAAACGTGCCAAGTGTATCGAGGCTCAGCCGCTAAAAATCGCAAAACTACGCCAGCCGGTACTTGCTAGAATTTCGTTCCCTGTTTATACTTCAATTTTGTAGTGGTGGCTTGTGAGAAACACTCAAATTGCCGGAACAGAAGACTTCGACCCGATTGCTTCCCAGCGGGAAGCCGCAATGTTCTATGGCCTGTTTTTGCGGGGTCATTCCATTGACGCTTTGCGCCGTGACATAGACGTACCCAAGCCTCTGATTGAGAAGTGGTTGAAGGCGCCGCGTTACGAAACTTCGTTCCGCGACAATCTTCGCCGGATTTACAGCTATCGCAAACAGGTGCTGGCGATCTTCGACGAATTGGTTCATAGCGAAAAGAATCGCTACCGCTTGCAATAAGTTCCCCGTTAACGCGCTACACTTTATGCAATGAAGATCCCGCTGTATCAGGTGGATGCATTCACCGGACGCTTGTTCGGGGGCAATCCCGCCGCCGTCTGTCCTCTTGAATCGTGGCTCGGCGATGAGATGCTACAGGCGATCGCCTCGGAAAACAATCTGTCCGAAACCGCCTACTTTGTCTCGAACGGAGATGGTTTTCATTTACGCTGGTTCACGCCGAAAGTAGAGGTGGATCTCTGCGGCCACGCAACGCTGGCCTCGGCATATGTTTTGATGAATTACCTGGAGCCGGAACGATCTGAAGTTCGATTCCAGACCAAGAGCGGCGAACTCCAGGTTACCCGCAACGACGATCTCTTTACTCTGGATTTTCCGGCCCGTCCGGCAGCCCCGTGCGATGTTCCCGGCGACCTCATTGAGGCTTTGGGTATCAAGCCCCAGGAAGTATGGGCGGCGAAGGCGTATATGGCGGTATACGAATCGGAGGAAGAAATTCTCGACCTGAAGCCGGACATGGAGCTTCTGGCCGGCCTGGACAAGTACGCCACAATTGTAACTGCACCCGGACAGACCGCCGACTTCGTGTCCCGCTTTTTCGCACCCAGCGTTGGGGTGCCGGAAGATCCGGTTACTGGCTCGGCGCACTGCACGCTCATTCCCTACTGGTCGGATTTTTTTGGAAAGCAGACCCTGCTGGCGCATCAGGTATCGGAGCGCGGTGGCGAGCTGTTATGTGAGGACCTCGGGGATCGCGTCAAAATCTCAGGGCGCGCCGTCCTGTTCTCTGAGGGCCTGATCCACCTATAATCACAACAATTTTCAACGATTTTGCGCAGCAACCAAGGTACTTATCGCAAATCCTCAAATCCGGGATTCTCACCCGTGCTAAACCATAGCCGATGGAAGTGCTCGATTCGAACACCGCACGGGACCGCCCGCCCATGGCAATTCCGCGGCAGCAAACCACACCTAAGCCCCAAAATTGGCTTTGCTCGGTCATTTCCCCGTACCCGTCGCCCCCAGACCCGAATTTCGTTCTGTTTCGTAAAATCCTTCAAGCTCAAGACCTTACTCCCCAACCGGCCGGGTTTCACAAGCCCCAAAATTGGCTTTGCTCGGTCATTTCCCCGTACCCGCCGCCCCCAGACCCGAATTTCGTTCTGTTTCGTAGTAAAGATATACTGAGCCATGCCGCCCCACCCACCGCCTTGGATATTTGGCATTACCGGTCTGCCGGGCGGCATCTTCCAGGGTTTTCTTTCGATCGCGCTGCCGTTCCTGCTTCGCAAAGCGGGAGTGCCCGTAGAGGGAATCGCGGCCATTATTGCAACCGCCAGTTTGCCCACCGTTTACTACTTCCTCTGGTCTCCTGTTGTAGACGTCGGCCTAAAGGCGCGGAGTTGGCTGATGCTGTCGGCCATCACAAGCGCCGCCTGTGCGTTTTTTGCATTCCTCATTCCTGTGCCCGGACAACTCTCGCTATTCACCACCCTTCTCTTCCTGGCCAGTTCTTTGAATATGATCGTATCCAGCAGCAACGGCTCCCTTATGGCTTCCACTATGCCAATTAACCTACGCGGACGGGCGAGCGGGTGGTACCAGTGCGGCAATGTTGGCGGAGCGGCTCTGGGCGGCGGTGCATTGCTCTGGGTTGCTGAATCTTTCTCAACCGTCTCCACCGCTCTTGTCCTGGTTTTGATGATCGCTCTGCCATCGTTGGCGGGTCTGGTTATTCAAGAGCCCATACGGGAAAAGATTTCAGTGCTGCAAACTTGGCGCATCACCTTCCGGGAAGTCTGGGATACACTCAAGTCCCGTTCCGGCCTGACCGGCCTGGTGTTCTTCATCGCTCCTTTAGGCGCCGGTGCTCTTCTGAATCTGTTCTCCGCGGTGGCTATTGACTTCCATGCTTCCGCGGCGACAGTTACGTGGATCACCGGTTTTGGCGGCGGACTGCTCATTTGCGGCGGCTCCGTTGCGGGCGGATTCCTCTGTGACAGAATCGGCCGCAGGACCACCTATACTTTCTGCGGAATCCTTTTCGTCCTGTGCTGCACCGCAATGGCTTTGGCTCCACTCACTCCGCAAACATACATTGTCGGATCGTCCGTATACCTGTTCCTGCTCGGAATGGCATACGCTGCGTTCACGGCGCTCGTGCTCGAAGTCGTCGGATCGGGAGGACGGTCCGGAGCCACCCGGTATAGCCTGTTCGTCGCATCCGGGAATATCCCGATCGTTTTCATGACGTGGTTCGATGGAAAAGGCTACGGAGCATTTGGACCGCGCGGCCTGCTCGGGTTTGAAGCCTTGGGAAACCTTATAGGGACAGTAATCGTTATCGCCATGATTAAGTACGTGTTGCTGTCCAAAACCGGGTACACTAGCCTTGCGGAGCGTTCACCATGATTCGTCCCTACCTGTTACTCTCGCTTGGCGCCGTGCCGGTGGCGATGGCGGTTCCGACATTCACCAAAGACGTAGCGCCCATTCTCTACCGGAATTGCGTGCAGTGCCATCGTCCCGGTGATGTCGCACCCATGTCGTTGCTGGACTACAAATCGGTGCGCCCGTGGGCGAAAGCGATCCGCACTGCCGTAATTAGCAGGAAAATGCCGCCGTGGTTTGCGGACCCCCATTATGGCAAGTTCTCCAACGACGCGCGTCTTCCGGATCGTGATGTGGAAACCATCAAGGCATGGGTGGATTCCGGTGCAACCGAAGGCAATGCCGGCGATTTAGCTCCTGCGCCCACGTTCGTTGAAGGCTGGCATCTTGGCAAGCCCGATATCGTCATCGACATCGGAGAAGATTACAAAATCACACCCGGCGAGGATGCGTACGAGCACTTTACGGTTGACACTAAGTTCACCGAAGGCCGTTGGATTCGTGCGGCTGAAATTATGCCGGGCAATCGCCAGGTGGTCCATCATGTCCACGTCATATTGATCCCGCAAGACCAGCAGACCGCTGCGCCTTCGTCCACATTGGCAATGCCGCAACTCAGCAGCTTTCTGATCCGCGAGGGCAAGCTTACTCGCATTCGCGAAGATGCGCCCGTGGTGAACGATGCGTGCGCTACGAACGCTCCTGCACTCCCGCATCTTACCGGTTTTCAGGAAGGCGCTCTCGCTTCATTCCTGCCGGGCCGCCCACCCGACGTCTTCCCTGCAGGCGCCGCCAAATGGGTTCCACCCGGCGCCAAGCTAGAGTTCGTGATCCACTATGCGAGGAGTAGCGGCAAGCTGCAAACGGACCGTACCAGCGTTGGGCTGTATCTCGCGCCCGGCCCTCCGGAGCAAGTGCTGCGCCGCATGGATCTCCGTAACTTCTTTCTGCGTATCCCGGCGGGCGCTCCGAACCACGAAGTGAAACGCTGCCTGACATTTGAGAAGAACACGCTGCTGCTGTCGTTCACACCCCACATGCACTATCGCGGGAAGGACGTCACCTACGAACTGATCCGGCCGGACGGCAAGCATGAAATTTTGCTCGCCGTGCCGCGTTATGACTTCAACTGGCAGCTAGTCTATCGGCTGATACAGCCGGCCTACGTGGAGAAGGACAGCGTACTCATTGTGACCGCGCATTACGACAACAGCGCCAACAATGCCGCCAATCCAGATCCGGCAAAGGCGATCCGCTGGGGCGACAAGACCGAAGAAGAGATGATGACAAGCTGGATCGAGTACCTGGAAGCGCCGCGCCGTTAGGGTAAACCGAACGCGAGGATGTTGGAACCGGCTGCCACGGCCACATACTGCTTGCCATTCACTGAGTACGTCATTGGCGAAGCCTTCCATAACTGGCTCGTGTTGAAATGCCAAAGAGGCTTTCCGGTCTTAGCGTTGACGCAGGCAAACGCGCCGCTGTCATCGCCAAAGAACACCAGACCTCCTTCAGTTGACAGCACACCGCCCCACGAATCGGCTGGGCCGATCTGCGGGTATTCCCAAGCGATTTTTCCCGTCTGAATATCGATAGCTCTTAAAACCTTCTGACCCGTTTCACCCGGCACGTGGCGGGTGCCGCCGCCATAAAACGATTTGCCCGGTTCCCACCACGCGGACGATTTGGTGTAGATGTTGCAACTCTCAAGCGCAGTTACATAGAACAACCCTGTGCCTGGATGATAAGCGGTGGACATCCAATTCGCGGCGCCCTCCACGGCAGGGCAAACTTTGACGCCTTCCGCTGTCGGCTCGGCGCCGGGCAGCAACTGAGGACGGCCGTCAGAGCCGATGCCGCTGGCCCACGTGAGCTTCTTAACAAAGGGCTGTCCAAGCAGAAACTCGCCCGTGAGCCGGTCCAGCAAGTAGAAAAAGCCGTTCCTGTTGGCGAGCGCCAACAGCTTCCGCGGACGTCCGCGAAACTGCGCGTCGATGAGCATCGGAGTCTGGGTGGCGTCCCAATCGTGCAGGTCGTGCGGAGTGAACTGGTAATGCCAACGAAGCTTGCCGGTTTTGGGCTCAATCGCCAGCACGGAACTCGAGTAAAGATTGTCCCCCTTGCGCTCGTCTCCGTTGTAATCCGGGCAGGGATTACCGGTAGGCCAATAGATCAGATCGGCTTGTGGATCGTAAGTCCCGGTGAGCCACGCTGTAGAGCAGCCATGCTCCAGTGCGCGGCCGGTCCACGTCTCCGATAATGGCTCTCCCGGCCTGGGCATCGTCCAGAACCGCCAGGCTCGCTCGCCAGTCGAAACTTTATACGCATCAATGAAACCGCGCGCGCCTTCATCGCCTCCCGACGTGCCGGAAAGCACCAGGTCATTAACCACCAAAGGCGCCGACGTGGCGCCGTAATGTTCGCGCGAATCGGCCATCTCGACGTCCCACAGAAGCTCTCCGGTGGTCCGTTGCAGCGCCAGCATGTGAGCGTTGTCGGTGATCATGAAGACGCGGCCGCCCAGCACGGCCACTCCCCGGTTGATCGCGCCGGACGCATCGCCGATCAGCCCTTTCGAAAGGGGGCGCGAGTAATGCCAGATCTGCCGGCCGGTGTCCGCATCGAGAGCGAAGGCTTCGTTGGCCGTGGTGACGTACATCACGCCGTCCACCACCACCGGCGTCACCTGAAGATGGCGTGAGTTGGGGATGGAGAAGATCCACTTCGGGCCCAGCCGCGCGACATTGCCGGCGTCGATCTGACGCAGGGAACTGTGCCGGTTTCCGCTGAGCTGTCCGTGATAGGTCGGCCAGTTGCCAGGCTTCGGATTCGCAATTTCAGAGAACGGTATGCCTTCGGCAATTTGGCCGGCGCCGGGGGCAATCGCCGCGTTGGCTTTGTCCTGGCCTGGAGCAAGCGTGGTCAGGCGGCTTAGAAAAGCAAGTAGATCCCGCATCTCCTCCGCATTCGCCTGAACAGGGGGCATCAGAGACTTCGGCTCATGGACAACTTGAAGAATTTGCTCTTTCGAGAGTAAGTGCAGTTTACCGTCTAAGCCCTGCAACTGTAAGTCGTAGTTACTCTCGTTCTTAGCGGCTCCGCGGAGGGTGCGCCCATCGCGCAAACGCACCGACACCGCCCGGTACCGTGATTCCGCGGCATTTCTGTTTCCGCCGGGGTTGCGCAACGATTGTTCAATTTGGCCCGCTGTGCGTTCACGGCCCAAGTTGGAAAGATCCGGCCCCAGAATGCCTCCGTGACCTCCGATCATGTGGCATGTAGCGCAGTTTCCCTGCCCGATGAAGAACTGCCGCCCCGCGCTGACGTTCCCCGGCAGCGCCCGATCGATCGCAGGCACCAAGAGAGAGCCTACGAAATTGATGATGGAATCCAGATCGGAGTCGGCGAGTTGGAACGGGGGCATGCCGGCTTCCGGGATACCCTTGCGTATCACCTCGCGCAGGCTCGCCTTGGTGCGTGCCCGCGATTTGCGGCCATCGACAATGTTGGGGCCACGCTCACCGCCCGCTCCGTCTGAGCCATGGCAACCGGCGCAGAGAGCTTGAAACTGCTTCCGGCCCGCCTCGATGTCTTGTCCGATGGATAGTCCCGCTAGAAAGAGTACGCACAGAGTAAGTGCAAGGGGTCGTGTCATATCGCCACGACCAGCATAAACGATAGGAATGGTGGGCGCGCAGGGACTCGAACCCCGGACCTTTCGCGTGTGAAGCGAACGCTCTAACCAACTGAGCTACGCGCCCTTAAACGGGTGGAGACTCAATTTTAACCGATCACGGAAGAATGCGCCACATCAACCAGGAAATGTCAGTGGCCTGCCGGCGCCGCATGGCGTTGCAGGGCGATCAAGGTGCTGCGCATGGAATCGGCTGGAAACTTCTTGATAAATGCCCCGATGATGTAGTTCAAGAATGGCGGCGCATCGCGTGATAATGACACTGCCTCGCACTCTACGTATACCCCGTTATCCGCCTCTTGCAAACGCCAATAGGAGTTCAATGCCCACAAGAATCCACGGTCTCCGCCCGCCGGCCTCTCGGCTGAGTTCGGGTTGTTTGGATCCGAAAGTTCGGCAATCTTCGTTGAGTAGGACCGCAAATACATCCGCTTGGAATCCGGCGTGTAGTAGTGCACGTGGTAATAGGTGTTGTAAAGCGCGCTGAGCACTTCTTTCTTGTAGCAGGATGCTGAAAAAACCTTATTCTCAGCTGTCGCTTCTCTCATTTTCTGCTTGAGCTTGCTTTTGGGAGACTATGCAGAGCTTTTTGAGGCTCCTCGTTGGGGAGTATGTGACCAGAAGCCTTGTTTTCAGGCCTC
>JBBPYD010000071.1:0-17216 GCA_038200305.1 Bryobacterales bacterium | reverse complement strand
TGCCGGCCCCGGTTTGAGGTCTGCACAGCATTCTGTACTGGCAAATCGGTCGAGTAGGTATCGCCTGCCACATAAACATTTCCACTGCTGTCCGAAGCGATCCCGCTCGCATTCTCATATCCGGAACCACCAAAATAAGTGCTGTAGATCAGCAAATTTCCCGCTGCGTTGAGCTTGGTCACAAACGCGTCCTTACCGCCGGAAAGCACAGACTGATACGCCGCTACGCGAGGAAAGTTCGGAGAGGTCGTGGTTCTAGCAATCGTCACGTTGCCTGCCGCATCGAGCGTGATCCCGCGAGCGCGGTCGTCCCCCGAACCGCCAATATAAGTTGCATAAACAAGAGAATTGCCAGTTGGACTCAGCTTCGCCACAAACGCGTCCACTCCTCCACCGGTCGCCCCTTGCACCGCTCCCGTAATTGGAAAATCCAGCGAATCCGTGTAGCCCGTGACGTATGCATTTCCAGCCGGGTCCACGGCAAGACCGCTGATCGCGTCGAATCCCGATCCCCCCAGATACGTGCTGTAGGAGAACCGGGTCGATCACCAGTTCCCGCGAGGTGTCATAAGCTCCAAGGACGAAGCCCACGCTCCCGTCACTGCGTAAATCGTAGCGGCACGGCACGCGGACGCGTTCTCCCCGGATCACCTGATACACTTCCGGTCTCTCGTCCCGCAACTCGCTCTGCCCGAATTCAAACCGCAGATCCCCGCCGGCTTCTACGGAGACGTGCTCAAACCCTTTATACCGGACGCGGATCACCTTCGGATCGGCCCCCGGAGCCACCACAAACTCGGATTTCAACCGCCGGGCCGTCCCCCCGAAGTTCATATCGATCCCCGGATACAGCGCCCTGTAAATCACTTTCGCGTATAAATTCACGCCCTGCGTCCAGTGCTCCGGCTGATCCCCGGTAAAGAAATTCGCCGTTCCCGGCATTCGCCCCGCGGGTTCCAGCCCGGTCGCCGGATTCGCTCCCACGAAGCTCACCTGCAAGTCCGCGCCATGCAGCCGCAGAGATGCCCCGCCTTCTGAGAAGTACGCCGTAAGTTCCGGCGTCCGGGCCACATACTTCACCCTCGCCGGCGCTTGACCGCTATTCTGGAAAAAGAACACCGGCAGCGGATTCCTGCCCGGCTCCATTGCTTCAGCCGACGTTCCGGCTCCAGAAACCAGCATCGCGATCGCCAGGTACAACTGTTATTTAGAATGCATCGACAGCCCCTACACTAGTTTTCGGTGCGGATAGGCCGTTCTATAGCAGGGGGTTGCTAGGATTAATCTGTGGTTAATCAGCGTAGATCTTACGCACCGATGTAGCGTGAATATAAACTGCGCGCGATTCCGATGTCCGTCGTGCCCTTGATAATCGCTCTTCCATCCGGGAACACCGTCATTTCGTAGGGTGGAGCAAAAAAACGAAGCGCGAACTCGTTGGCGCGCACATCGCCCAGCGGCGTCAACTGGGATTGCAGTTGGCGCAGATCCAGCGGGCGGGTCCGTTCGTGGATTTGCACTGCATTCCGGCCGCACAGGCTCACCGGTGCCCTCTGTCCCCCGCGCAAATGCGGAAACTCCCGTGTCCCGCAAGCGGTGCAAGCCGGATCGCGCTCGGGCTGTGGAACCTGCCGGACCGTTCCGTTCCAGACATCGGCAGTGGTGATCAGTGCCGTCAGCTCCTCCGCGTGGCCACTCAAAATCTTCAGTGCGCCGGCAACCTGAAGCGCCCCAATCATCGCGGTGATTGGATTCAGAACGCCAGCCGTTTCGCACGTTGGTTGCACGCCACCCGGCGGTTTCGGATACACACAGCCCAGGCATGCCGTTCGCCCCGGAATCACAGGCATGGTCAGGCCGTAACTGCCCACTGCTGCGCCGTAAATCCATGGAATCCCGCGACTCACCGCATAATCGTTCATCAGATAGCGCGTTTCGAAATTATCCGTGCCGTCGAGAATCAGATCCATCCCGCCAAGCAGATCCTCCGCGTTTGACGCGTTCAGATCCGCCACAATCGGGTCTATGGTGCATTCCCTGTTGATCGCACGCAGATGAACCGCTGCCGCCACGGCTTTCGGCAATGCTTGCTCCACATCCGATTCCTCAAACAGCCACTGGCGCTGCAGATTGCTAAGCTCCACGTAATCCCGGTCGATAATCGAAATGTGGCCAACCCCCGCGCGGGTGAGCGAAGCGGCGTGAAACGTGCCCAGCGCTCCGCAGCCAACAATCGCCACGCGCGACGCCATCAACCGTTCCTGTCCTTCTTCACCCAGTCCGGAAAACCGGATCTGGCGCGAGTAACGGTCTCTTTGGCCCGGAGTCATCCTGGTATCCGCTTTCCACCTCGATAGTACCAGTGGATACTTAGACGGGTGCGTTAAGATGGCGATAGTGCGTTTCAGAACCGGCATCCGGCTACTGGTGCTGCTCGCGTTATTAATTAGTAACTTTGCAACCGTGCTGATGGCAAGCGCGATGGATTACGAAGGCAAGAGGATTTCCGCGATCGTTTTCAATCCTCCTGTCCAGCCGCTTCTTCCAGCAGACCTGAAACAGAAAATCACGCTCACCGTGGGGCAGCCGTTGCGTCTCACTGACGTGCGCGATTCCATCCAGCTCCTCTACGCCAGTGGCCGGTACCGGGACATCTCGGTGGACGCCAATGTGGACGCCAATGTGGATGCCCACCCCGATACCCAAGGCGTCATCGTCACGTTCATCACCACCAACGCCGCCTTCATTCGAGACGTGTCGGTCGAAGGCGTCCCTCAGCCCCCCAACGCAGGACAACTGGTTACCGCCACAAAGCTGGAGCTTGGAACCACCTATGCCGATTCGCGGGTGAAACGCGCCGCGGAGAGCCTCCAGGAACTGCTTCGAACCGATGGATTGTACAAAGCCAACATCACGTTCGACACGGTCCCGGAACCCTCTCAACAAGTGGATATTCACTTATTCGCCGGTGTGGGCAAGCGCGCCAGGTTCACCACGCCCATTGTGAAGGGCAACCCTGGCCGTCCCGTCGATGAAGTGATCGAAGCGGCGGGCTGGCGCCGTTTTTTCGGATTCGGCGATTGGAAGCAGATTACCGCCCGTCAAGTCGAAAATGGCCTCGACCGCATTCGCCGCTCCTATCAAAAGAAAGACTTTCTCATGGCGAAAGTCCTTCTAGAGCAGATGGATTACAACGACGACACTAACCGCGCGGCTCCGATCCTCGAAGTTGACAGCGGTTCCAAGGTCTTGGTGGATATCGCCGGAGCCAAAATCTCGAAAAGCAAACTGAAGCAGCTCATCCCCGTTTACCAGGAACAGTCAGTTGACAAGGATTTGCTGGTCGAAGGCAAAAGAAATCTAACCGAGTATCTGGAGTCGAAAGGATACTTCGACAGCACTGTCGATTACGACATCACCGCTAATGACAAAAAAGAGAAGGTCATTGAATACGCCGTGGATCGCGGCGAGCGCCACAAACTCGTCGCCATCGTCATTACAGGAAATAGATACTTCAACACCCCGACCCTGCGCGAGCGCATGTATCTCACTCAGGCGAAGTTTCTGCAATTCCGGCACGGCAGATACAGCAGCTCCTATCTGAAACGGGATATCAGCGCTATCAAAGACCTCTACGAATCCAATGGCTTCCGCGACGTCCAGGTGACTACCACCACGCAAGACGATTACAAACGCGGGGATGATGTCGCGGTGTTCATCACCGTGGACGAAGGCTCTCAATGGCTCGTCTCCAAGTTGCAGATGGACGGCGTACGCAAGGAGTTTGCCGGCCAAATTGAAGCGATGCTGCGCTCCACCGAAGGCCAGCCTTACAGCGATCTGAACATCGTTAACGACCGGGAAACCGTGTTGAGCTTCTACTTCAACAACGGCTTTCCGGATGCTTCCTTCCAATCGGACATCGCCTCTTCCGAAAAGCCGCATCAAATGGACGTGAAGTTCACAATCAAGGAAGGGGAGCGTCAATTTGTGCGGGACGTCCTGATCAGCGGCTTGCAGACCACGAATCCCGAACTGGTCCGTAGCCGCATTCGCAATCTCGACGTAGGGGAACCCCTTTCCCAAAGCAGCATGACCGATAGCCAGCGGCGTCTGTACGACCTTGGAATCTTTGCCCGTGTCGACGTTGCGCTGCAGAATCCCGAAGGCGATGAAGACTACAGAAATGTACTCTACCGGATTGAAGAAGGAAGCCGGTATTCCATCACAGGAGGCATAGGCGCGCAAGTGGGCCGCATCGGCACCGGAACACCCGATACGTTTGAGCCGGTGGGGCCGCCCGGCTTCAGTCCACGGGTGTCCTTCGGCATCAGCCGATCCAACTTCCTCGGCCTTGGCCATACCATCAGCCTGCAAACCCGGTTTTCGAACATTCAAAAGCGTGCCGTGGCCAGCTATCTGGCGCCCCAGTTCAAAGGCAACAGCAACATCAACTTAAGTTTTACCGGTATCTATGACGATTCGCGCGACGTCCGTACATTTAGTGCCAGACGGCAGGAAGCATTTGTGCAGCTTGGACAGAGACTCACGAAAGCGAGCACTATTCAGTACCGGATCGGCTACCGCCATGTGAGCGTCGATGTGAATTCACTACAGATCTCACCCGCGCTCATCCCGATTCTGTCTCAACCCGAGCAGCTCACTATCGCCTCCTTCACCTTCGCGCAGGACCGGCGCGACGACCCCAGCGATGCGCATAGAGGCGTTTACAACACACTCGATGCCGCATTCGCAACCAACTTCTTCGGACCCAAGACGGACTTCTCCAGAGTGCTTGGCAGAAACGCGACGTACCATCGGATCACCCGGGATCTGGTGCTGGCCAGGTCTACCAGCTTCGGCGTGGAATCACGGCTCGGCAGCCAGGACGTTCCATTGCCGGAACGGTTCTTCGCCGGAGGAACCTCATCCCATCGAGGCTTTCCCGATAATCAAGCCGGTCCGCGCGATCTGATTACCGGATTCCCCATCGGTGGAAAGGCCCTCCTCATCAATACCGTCGAAGGCCGTTTCCCGCTGATTGGAGACAACATAGGCGGCGTTGTTTTTCATGATGCAGGGAACGTCTACTCGCAGTTGGGGAACCTGTCTTTCCGGTATAATCAGCGCGGTATTCAGGATTTCGACTATATGGTGCATGCGATCGGCTTCGGCATTCGCTACCGTACCCCTGTCGGCCCCATTCGAGTCGATCTTGCCTATACCCTGAACCCGCCGCGGTTTTCAGGCTTCCAGGGCACCAGGGATCAACTGTTTGGCGACCCAAGCAAATTGCCGGGCCTCATCACTCAGCAGCGGCTGAGCCATTTCCAGTTCCACTTCTCTCTCGGACAGGCATTTTGATGTGGTTCTTGTGCCTCCTTCTATTCGCGCGGTTGGCGCTTCCCGAGATCGTGGACCGCATTGCCGCCACCGTTGGATATTCCGTCATCACCGAAGGCGAAATTCTCCGCCAGATCCGCTTGACTGCGTTTCAAAACGGCGAGCCGCCTGACTTTAGCCCTGGCAGTAAGCGGCAGACCGCTGAAAAGCTCGTCGAGCAGATTCTTGTCCGCAAAGAGATTGAAGCGAACAAATACGCATTGCCGGAATCTTCGAAAGCCGGCGCCATGCTCGCCGCCATCAAAGCACGGTTCCCGAACGATGCGGCTTACCAGAAGGCGCTTAACGAGTATCGGATTACCGAGGCCGATCTGAAACAGCAGTTGCAATGGCAGGCGACCCTGCTCTCGTTCATCGAAGTAAGGTTTCGTCCCGGCATCCAGGTGCCTGACCAGGAGATTCGGAGCTATTATGAGCAACACCTGTTGCCAGAATGGAAAAACGCTCATCGGGACACGTCGAATCTAGCGCCGCCCACACTTCAGGAAAGCAGGGATGCGATCGAGAATATTCTGGCAGATCAACGGGCTGACCAGGCGCTGGATCGCTGGCTCGGGCAGTCGCGGACGCAGACTCAAATCTTATATCGGAACGAGGTTTTTCAATGAATCGTCCCGCGCGGATTGTCCTCAAGATCCTGGGTGCGCTCCTGGCGCTTCTTGGAATCCTCACCCTCGCCGTGCTCGTGATCCTGCCCAGCGCCTGGTTCCAGAACAAAGTGCGGCAGCGCATCGTCACGGAAGTGGAGCGTGTAACCGGGGGCCGCACGGAAATCGGTCAATTCCGCTTTGACTGGAAGACCCTTACCGCGGAAGTCCGTATGTTCGTCTTGCACGGAACCGAGTCCTCCCCGCAGCAGCCGCTGCTGCGTGCGGACTCCATCCGGGTCGGACTCAAAATCGTCTCGCTCATGAAGCGGAATATCGACATCGCTTCCCTCACCGTCGATAAGCCGCAAGTCAATATCCTGGTGGACGCGCAGGGGCACACCAACTTCCCCACGCCCCAGTTGCAGCGTTCCGCTAAAACCGATCCAATTCAGCTCATTCTGGACTTGAAGATCAAGCAGATTGCCATCAACCAGGGCATTGTCCATTTCGGAGACGAAACCACTCCGCTCGATGTTCGCGGTGAAAACTTCAATTCCACCCTCAGCTACGATGTTACCGGTCCCCGCTATCGTGGAGCCTTCGATATCGATGCGCTGCATATCGAGTCGGGCAAGCTGCTGGCGCTCGGCTTCCACGCGCACAGCAACATCGTTCTTGAGAAGGCGCAAGTGCAGTTTCAGGACGCCCGGCTGGACATGCCAAAATCGACGGTGGAATTCTCCGGCCAGCTCGATTACCTCAATCATGTGCGCGTCGCGCTCGACGTAAAGGCAGTTGGCGATCTCTCCGAACTGTCGGGGCCGCTGCATTTACCTCAGCCCAACCGGGGCCTGGTTACTTTCCTTGGAAAAGCCACGTACACCCCCGCGGATAATTTTCTGATTAGCGGCAAAGTTACCGGCAAGGGATTGGCTGTCGCTCAGGATGGAATAGAGGTCGCCAACATCGGAATGAATGGCGTGGTGCGCTTCGGACCCCATGAAATTACCCTTCACAATCTCACCGTCACCGCATTGGGCGGCCAGTTCAAGGGTCAGGCTGATGTGAAGGAGTTTCGCCTCTACAGCGCGAAAGGCGTCGTGAGCGGCCTCTCCGTTGCGCAACTGAGCCGCGCCACCCACGTCAAAGGCGTTGTCTGGAATGGCGATGTTTCCGGACCGGTGGAAGTCAGCGGCACGTTCGGCGCACGCGCGAATGACTTCAAGGCCGAAGGGCAATTGGAGATCCAGCCTGCCGCGCCCGGCATCCCTGTTTCCGGCCATGTTGAGGTTGCTTACGGCCAACGGCTCCAGCAAGTAAAATTTGGCAGATCGCACGTGGAGACCGCTGCAAGCGCCATCACCTTCGACGGCACTTTGGGCCAGCACCTTGATATACATGCACAATCGAAAGACTTGAAAGACCTGCTCCCTGCGCTGGCCATGGCGTTCGCTAATCCGCCTGACCAATTGCCAGTGGCGCTAAGCCAGGGCGGGACGGCGGTGTTCGATGGCACGGTAGATGGAAGCATGGCCGCCGCGGAAGTGAAGGGGACCCTTACCCTCGGCAAGTTCAACACGGCAGGCCAGACGTTCGGCAAACTCACTGCAAGTCTCGATGCGAACCGGAGAGGTATTCACATCCAGAGCTTCGCATTGAATCAAGACCAATTGGTTCTCGAAGGATCGGCCGATGCCGGACTTCAGGACTGGAAGCTGGTGGACTCCAGTCCAGTCTCGGCCACGCTCCGGCTGCGCGGCGCGCAAATTGCAAAATTACTCGCAAGTGCCGGAGAAAAACTGCCTGTTCCAGTGGATGGAACGCTCTCAGGCGCCATCTCCGTGCAGGGCACTTTCGCGAAACCAGCCGTCTCCATGCAAGCGGCCGTAGAGAAGCCGGCGATCGATGGAGAGCGCTTCGACCGGTTCCGTGCCCAGGTCCGCTATGCCGGAGAGGGCGTCGATGTGATCAATGGAGAACTGACGCAAGGCGCCGCGCAGGTTTCCATCGCCGGAGCCTACCGGCACAAGGGCAATGACTGGAACGATGGAAATCTCCAGTTTGATGTCACCACCCGCGGATTCACCCTTGAGCAGTTACACAACGTTCAGGAGTACCGGCCTGGCGTTAAAGGCCAGTTCACTTTGAAGCTGGCCGGTGATGCTACCGTCGCCAACCGGAAACCACTACTCAATCGCCTGAACGGCCAACTCGCATTGCAGAATCTGGTGATAGACAACAAACCCATTGGCAGTCTGGCCGTCGATGCTTCCACAGTAGGGACGAAACTCACGGTCGGGACCTCTGGTGAACTCCGCGGATCTAAGGTGAGCGGGAATGGAATCTTCGATCTCACCGGCGATTATCCCGGCAAAGGAGAGTTGGAGTTCTCGCCAATGACGGTTGCAACCATTCAGGATCTCGTCACTCCGAAAGGGAGCCAACGCTTGCCGGTGGACGGCGTGGTCCAGGGCCGGATCACATTCTCAGGACCGGCCCTGAAACCCGATTTAATGACCGCGCGCCTGGAGATGCCCAGACTGGAACTGGTTCCGGCTCCGCAAGCCGTAACGGGAAACGTCTTCAACGATCGCAACGGCACTGCCAATGCCACGCAAGCCAAAGACCTGACGCTCCGCAACGCAGGCCCCATCGTCGTCAATCTCGACACCAGAGGGGTACACATCCAGAGCCTGCATCTGGTTGGCAGGGATTCCAACCTGGAGGCGACGGGAACCTTGAATTTCCGCGATGACAAGAATCCTTGGGATCTTCACGTCACGGGCGACGTAAACCTGGCCGTGCTGCAGGATTTTCAACCCGGCTTGGTGTCTTCCGGAAAATCGGTCGTAAACGCCACCGTCCGCGGAACCCTCAGCCAGCCGCAGATCAACGGACGCATGGAATTGAAGAATGCATCCTTCTATCTGGAAGATGTGCCGAACGGAATCGATCAAGCCAACGGCGTTGTCATGTTCGACCGCAATCGAGCCACCATTGTGGACAAGCTGACCGCTCAAACAGGCGGGGGAGAGATCACGCTTACCGGCTTCGTCGGATTCGGAACCGGCGAGCTCGTCTATCGCTTGCAGGGACGCGGCGACAATGTACGGTATCGTGGCGATGGCGTCAGTGTTACCGCAAACGCCAACGTCACCTTGACTGGCACGTCAACGCACAGTCTGTTGGCCGGTACCCTGACGGTGGTGAAGGCTGGCTTCAATCCGAAGGCGGATCTTGGCAGCCTTTTATTATCCTCGTCCACCCCCATCTCTACGCCCGCCGCACCAAATCTATTCCTGCGCGGTCTTCAGCTCGATATCCATGTGGAGACCACTCCGAACCTGCAATTTCAGACATCGCTGACCAGCGATCTGCAAGCCGAGGCGGATCTGCACGTGCATGGCAGCGCGGTGCGGCCCGTCCTCTCCGGCCTGATCAACGTGAACCAGGGCGAAGTTCAGTTCTTCGGCAATAAGTACACCATCAACCGGGGAAACATTGCGTTTTACAACACCACTAAGATCGAACCTGTGCTCGACATGGATCTCCAGACGCAAGTGAGAGGCATCACGGTCAACATCAATTTTTCCGGACCCATCAATAAACTGAACCTCTCCTACCGGTCGGATCCGCCGCTGCAACCGAACGAAATCATTGCGCTGCTTGCCGTGGGAAGGGCGCCCGGAACCACCTCCTCTCTGGCCAGCAGCCAGACCGTGACGCAGAATTCATTGGCGACCTCCACCGACAGTCTGCTGGGCCAGGCGATTGCCGCGCCGGTTTCCAGCCGCTTGCAGAGATTTTTCGGCGTGAGCCGGTTGAAGATCGATCCGCTTCTCACCGGCGTCAATGCAACTCCCCAAGCCCGATTGACGCTGGAGCAGCAGATCTCGAAAGATATTACGCTGACGTATGTGACCAACCTATCGGAGGCGAACCAGCAGCTGGTCAGAGTCGAATGGGACATCAACAGGAATTGGTCGGCAGTGGCCATCCGCGAAGAGAACGGCGTGTTCGGCATCGACTTCCTGTATAAGAAGCGCTTCAAATGAAACTCCGGACCGCGCAGGGCAAGTTGAAGATCGAGCACAGCATCATCGATGGGGTGCGCGATCTGCTGAAACTGCTTTTGGCCGCCAACCCCGGAATCCGATGCGTAATCCCAGGCGTCATCCGGCCAGTCCGTGACGCCAAGGGCGCCATCCAGGTTCGCATAACGGTGCAAACACAAAACGGCTGGAAGGCCATCGCCCTCAGCCAGGGCGCCCGCCAGGAACTGTTCATCAGCACGGCGCTAAGCAAGGAAGATCTGGAACGCGCAATCGACCTCGCCCTGCAACATTAGGGGTTCACCTCCACTCTGCGGCGATATGATTTTCCGGGTCACAAAATAGTTCACCTCAATCTCCTTCCTTTTCATCGGCCCTCCGCCCAAACCACATCAAAACCATTGACAAGCCATCCATCATGAAATCGAGAAAGAGCACGTATTTCATTTTGGGAAGGGGTATACACAATGTCCGCATCCGCCCGTCAGATCGAAGCCAACCGCCGCAATTCCGCCGGCCCGCACAAAATGACCGAGGCCGGCAAAGCCGCCATCCGCGGCAATGCCGTCCGCCACGGCCTCACCTCCCCGCCTCCAGGTCGTCCTGCCAAATGAAGACCGGCTAGTTCTATGAGGAGATCCGGACCGCGCTCGTCCGCGATTACGCACCCGCCACCACGCAAGAAGAACTGCTCGTCAACCAGCTCGCCGAAAGCTTCTGGCGTTTCAGCCGCGCCCGCAACATGGAATCGGGCAGCTTTTCCACATCGCTGGACAACTATAAACGCCGGATGCAAAATAGACCAGCAACGCCGCGTGAGCGGCGTTGCTGGCGGAGCAAAACCAGACCGCCAGAAGACTGGTTCCATCGAACATTTCCACAACGTTGTGTTTCATGGAACACCTAAGAGGTGTACACCGTGGAACTGTATGCGCGCGTTCGGCGAGCGGTTGTCGTCGACAAGATGAGCGAACGCGAGGCGGCCAAGGAGTTCGGGCTGGCTCGCGAGACGGTGCGGAAGATGCTGCGCTACGCAGTGCCACCGGGTTACCGGCGGCAGCAACCGGTGCGCCGGCCCAAGCTGGACGCTTGGGTGGGAGCCATCGACCAGATTCTGGAAGACGACAAGGTACGCGGCAAGAAACAGCGTCACACGGCCAAGCGAATCTTCGAACGGCTGCGAGACGAGCACGGCTACACGGGCGGCTACACGATTGTGAAGGATTACGTGCGGCTCCGGAAACTGAGCCAGCGCGAGATGTTCGTGCCGCTGGAACATCCGCCCGGCGATGCCCAGGCCGACTTCGGCGAGGCACTGGCCGTGATCGGCGGCGTGGAGCGCAAAGCCACTACTGGCGGTAGACCTGCCGCAGTCCGATGACTGCTTCGTGAGGCCTTTCCGGCCGAGACAACAGAGGCATTCCTGGAAGGTCACAATCACGCGTTCGCGTACTTCGGCGGAGTCCCCCGCACGATGCTGTACGACAACACCAAGCTGGCGGTAGCGCGGATTCTGGGCGATGGGACAAGGATGAAAACACGAGCGTTCACCGAACTGCAGAGCCATTACCTGTTCGCCGAGAAGTTCGGGCGTCCGGGCAAAGGCAACGACAAGGGGAAGGTGGAAGGACTGGTGGGCTATGCGCGGCGGAACTTCATGGTGCCGGTTCCGCGATACGCCAGCTGGGGGGAGTTCAACGCGCATCTGCTGGTCCAGAGCCAGAAGCGGCGAGAGCGTAAACTGCGCGGACATCCGCAGACCATTGGTGAGCGTTTCGAGAAAGGCGAAGAGAGGCTGCTGCCCTTGCCGGCAGCACCGTACGAAGCCTGCGATCAGCGATCGACTCGCGTCACCTCAATGTCTCTGGTGCGATATCGAGCCAATGATTATTCGGTGCCGGTGGAGTGGGGACACCGCGAGGTGCTGGTGAAAGGGTTCGTGCATGAAGTGTTGATCTGCGCCGGGAGCGAGGTCATCGCACGCCACCCACGGAGCTATAAACGGGAAGACATGATTTTTGATCCGCTGCATTACCTGGCGCTGCTGGAGCAGAAGACGAATGCGCTGGATCAGGCCGCGCCGCTCGCTGGCTGGGATCTTCCGGAAGGCTTCGCCCAGATGCGGCGTCTGATGGAGGCGCGGTTGGGGAAGAAGGGCAAGCGCGAGTACGTGCAGACGCTGCGGTTGCTGGAGACCTTCGCGCTGCCGGAAGTACGCAGGCGATCAACAATGCCCTGCGACTCGGTGTGATCTCCTTTGATGCGGTGAAGCACCTGCTGTTGTGCCGGATCGAACAGCGCCCGGCGCGACTAGACCTGGAGAACTATCCGCATCTGCCGGCGGCGCAGGTGGCGACCACGGCGGCTGCCGACTACCTTGCGCTGTTGAGCCAGGGAGCCCATTGATATGGACACGCCCCAGGTGTTGCTGGAACATCATCTGAAAACGTTACGCTTGCCCACCTTCCTGCGCGAGTACGACAAGGTAGCGCAGCAGTGCGCCGCCGAAGGTGTCGACTTTCCACGCTACTTGATGCGGCTGACGGAGCTGGAACTGTTGGATCGGGAACGGCGGGCCACGGAACGCCGTATTCGGCAAGCCAAGTTCGACGTGGTCAAGAGCCTGGACTCCTTCGACTTCCTGGCGATTCCATCCTTAAATAAGGCGCTGGTGCTAGATCTGGCTCGTTGCGAGTTCATCGAGCGGAAGGAAAACGCTCTCGCGTTGGGAAACTCCGGCACCGGGAAAACCCACATTGCGCTGGCTCTGGGCCTGGCCGCCTGCCAGAAAGGTTTCCGGGTTCGGTTCACTACGGCGGCGTCGCTGGCGCATGTGCTGATCGAAGCCAAGGATGAACGCCGCCTGATGCGCTTCCAGAAGATGCTCTCCAGCTTCGAGCTTCTCATCACCGACGAGTTGGGCTTCGTGCCGCTTTCCAAGACCGGCGCCGAACTGCTGTTCGAGGTCTTCAGTCGACGCTACGAGCGCAGTTCCACCCTGGTGACCAGCAACTTGCCGTTCAACGAGTGGACCGAGGCCTTTGGATCCGAGCGGCTGACCGGAGCCCTCCTGGATCGGCTCACCCATCACGTCCACATCCTGGAGATGAACGGGGAAAGCTATCGGCTCAAGGACAGCAAGCGGCGGCGTCCCGGAAAACCACGCTCCTAGCCACCCGGGGCAGGTTTACCGCGCCGATTTGCAAGGCCGGCTTACGCTCCAGCCGTCCCCGCAAATCCCTCAAACCAAAGCCCCAGCTACCCACGTGCTGGTCTACTTTCCCGCCGCCATAGTGGTCTAGTTTTACTCCGCCCTTGACATCGAAGGGAAAGATGAGATCCATCCTATCTTGTTGCCTGCCCTGAATGACGCCGCGAGCATCGCCAGTTGCTGGCGGCCCGGGTTTAAAGAATTGTTTGTGGCGGTAGAACACGCGGGGTTCAGCCAGTTATGGCGCGTGCCGCTTGCAGGAAAACCTGCGCTACTGACGGAACTGGACGCAGGCATGACGGACATTGCTGCTTCACGCCGGACGGGTGATCTCCTCTACTCTGCCAGCCGTTCGGATGCGAACATTTGGACGCTCCCGCTTTCCGGCGCAGAGGGGTTGATGCCTCGCCGCATGGACAAGTTGAATTCCACGAGGAACGAATACAATGCGCAGTTTTCCCCGGATGGCCTAAAACTCGCGTTTGAGTCGAATCGTTCCGGCTTCCCGGAGGTTTGGATCAGCGACAGCACGGGAGACAACGCAATTGCCCTCACTCGTTTCCACGGACCTGTCACGGGGTCTCCACACTGGGCGCCTGATGGCCTGAGCTTGGTGTTGGACTCTCGCGTTGACGGTCACGCCGCCATTTTCGCGGTGAACGGCAATGGAAGTTCTCTGCGGCGCCTCACGCCAGGCGATGGCCCTAATGTTGTCCCAAGCTGGTCGCACGATGGTCAGTGGATCTACTTCGCTTCCGGGCGCACGGGAAAGTCGCAAATTTGGAGAATTCACCCGGACGGAGCGGGCGCTACGCAGATCACAAAAAAAGGCGGGTTCGCGGCTCAAGAGACCGCTGACGGCCGATTCATCTTTTATACGAAATCGCGCGACACGATTACCTCCTTATGGCGCGCGCCGGCGTCTGGAGGCGATGAAGTGGAAATCGCTCGTCCCGTCCTCGATAGGACGTTTGCCGTTGCGCGCAGCGGCATCTACTTTGCGAGCGCGGCCGATGCCGAGTCCAGGGTAGTTCTCCGGTTCCTCCCTTACGGCGCGGGTGCAAAACCTGTGGACGTTACCTCTCTGGCGCATCCAATTATGTACGGACTCGCCCTCTCGCCGAACGAACACGAACTGATATCGGTCAAATGGATGGGCACGGAAGTGACCTGGTGCTGATCCATTCGGCGCCGGAATGAGATGTAAGGTAGTGGTTTTAGGGTGCCCGGGGTGGGACTTGAAATCTCGAAGCGGAGAAAACCACAATGAAAACACGTAACTTATTGGTTTCTCTCGATACACTCCAACAGCCCAAGTCGCTGATGGCGCGCGTTCCGCAGGATCGTGACACGCCAGTGGCACATGGGCAAAACTGTGAAGCTTGCCTTGTTTCTCGTCTTATCAGGAAATCCAAATAGAAAAGGCCCAGCGCGGGGCTAGGCCAATCCTGGTGAAGCTTGGAACTCGACAATTCCACTTTAACCGAAACTGAAAAGCTCGGAAGGAGAAATTATGCGAAGACTGGCGGAACGCAAGATAGTACGCCATATCCGACAGCTCAGACTGAACCGAAAACGGGCGACGCGTTCAACCCATACAACCGCTTCAATATCTCGCCGATTCCGGAGGAGATCACGAGATATCGGGGCCTAAGTATGGGGGCCAAGGTTGTCTACGGGCGTCTTTGCCGCTATGGCGGCGAGAATGGCAAGGTCTATCCTGCGGTCGCCACCATTGGCGACGAGTGTGGCGTCAGTGAATCATCGGCACGCGTCTACCTCAAGGAATTGGTTGACCGAAAGTTTATTTGTGTGGAGGAGCAACCCGGAAGCATGAACAGCTACGTGTTCCTTTGGCATGCAGCTTTCGATGGTGATCGTGGGGTAAGCCGCAAGGACTTTAAACCAGCGAACCGAAGGAAAATTACGGCCAGACCCCTTCAGAAAACTGAACCCCCACCAGTTCCGATAACTGAAGGGGGTACCCCCTCAGTTAACTGGACCCCACCCGTTCAGATGACTGAACACGAAAGAGAGTCAGTTAAGAGAGTCATCATCAAAGAGAGTCAGATCAAAGAGAGTCAGGCTTCGCCCGCTTCGCAATCGGAAGTACCAACGTCTCCTGAGATCAAGTCAACCCCATCGGAATCCCTGCGGGTTGATGATGAAAAACCAACCCCGCTCTGATGGTGCCCGCTTCGCCCCCTGATAGAGGACCGTTAGTCACGCCGGAGGTTGAGTTTCGGCGGCGCCTTGAGGAGCGTCATCCGCCGAACGGCGGTCCGCCGCTCGATCCCGAATGGATCGTTCGATGCGTTAAGGCCAAACTCGAGGAGGCGAATGTTTCGCTCGACGAATTCCTGAAATTCGAACTTCCGAAAACGGCCAACCCGCGGGCGGTGAGAAATCCGGGCGGTCACTACGTGAAGCTAGCTCAACGCCTGGTGATCGAGTCGCTCACAAGGAGCACCGAGGCTCTTCGCGTTGGCCGAACGGTGCTGGACGACATCCGGAACGGCGCAGTGGACCCCGGGCCCGTCCAGCGCTGCGCGAAGTGCGGGGGCGGCGGGTATCTAACCGAGAGCACGTTTTGCAATTGCAAAATGGGCGCTGATGTCGCCGTGGTCGAGCAACGGAAGCGAAAGAGGGCAGAGCAGACCCAGTATCCGGTACCCGGTCCCGCGAATTCCCCGGCTGTCCAGGTGGCAGCATGATGGCCTGCAAAGTTGGCGGCTATTCCTTCCAAGCTTGGCAACGCGAGTTGCCGCAAGAGCTTGCTCGCGGCGGGAATCCCGTTGGGGCCTGGAGAAGGCACACGCGACAGCAAAGCCATCGACTTCTGATGACAGTGACCATTCAACAGAATCCGTTCAGGCCGGCGCAAAGCGGCAGATCAAGCTGACCCACATGCTCCTGGAACGAGACGCAGGCACTGGCAACGGTTTGCGCGCCCCGTGTTTCAGCACGCCGCGCAACAGTGAAGGAACGTCTGTAGAGTGCTCATTAACAGTCTTCGAAATTGTCGTGTATTCAATTGCAATGTACATTCCGAATCAGAAAGACACAATACCTCTTCGTGCCACGATGGGGTGTTGGACTACGGCCGGATGAGAGACACGATGAGTTTGGGGCAATTTGGCGGCCGTCCTCACGACCTAACCAACCGAATCGTCTGAGCCAGCCGCGAGCCGGCGACGGGCACGCCGCTCGTGATCGCGAGCTTGATGAGCGCCTTATCCGGAACCGCGACCGGCGGTTTTGGTTCCGGAGTCCGCATGTAGTCGGCGGGAACCTCGCCCTCGATCACAACTGACGGCGGGTTCATGCGAATCGCGAGTGTCGACGTAAAGCCGTCGAACTTCTTTGCGCCGGCAGCGACGAGCGCGCCGATCACGTAGCCTTCCAGCCGTTTGCGCTGTTTAGCCAGGCGAGCCTGGCGGGCAGAGAGGCGGGCGATCTCTTTGGCGGCATGATCTTCGGCCGCTTCGAACGCTGAGAGCACTGCATTCGTCCGGTCAGTCTTCTCTCGCGTGCCACTGATCGCGGCGCGGAGGTCTTCTTCCAGTGCCCCTTGCACGTCAGGAGGACCATCATCCCCCTCCAACGCTTCTAAACTCGCGACGAGAGTGGCCATCTCATCAAAGCGATCGTACAGCGTCGGGACCAGAGCGAGTGCCGCGCTCATGCGGCACCCTCTTGCAATGCTCCTCGCACACCTGAGAGAGTCGCGCGCCGCAGGCGCCGCACGCGACTTCGTCGCCCTCATCTTCGTAGGGATCGAAGTCGCCGTCGTAATCGGGAGAATCAATCATGCTGTCTTCCATGGCTACGCGCTCCCGTTTTTCGATTCGTTGATGAAGATGGCGTTCGCGATGCAGCGGATGCTCTCTTCCGAGAACGTGAAGTCCCGGCCCTGTCGGGCGCCGTAGACCTCCGCTTCCATCGCTGCGTCGACGGCGG
>JBBPYD010000070.1:0-6902 GCA_038200305.1 Bryobacterales bacterium | reverse complement strand
GAACGTGCTTAAAGGGCTGTCCAACAAAGAGTTCTATTCTCCGGGTTCATTGCTGAATGCGACGTTGGACACCACGCATCCGCTTACTTTAGGTCTTCCGAAAGACATCGCTATTTGGTCGGAAGGGAGTCCGGCATTTGAACTGCCCCAAGGATCGCGGGACCGTGTGGTGGCCACTTACAAGCCTTCTAACGTGCTCGCTTCGGGGTGGCTGCTTGGCGAGAAGTATCTAGTGAATCGCGCGGCGCTGGTGGATGTCCCGTCCGGCTCCGGCCATCTGATCCTGTTCGGGATGCGGCCGCAATATCGTGCTCAAAGCTATCAGGCTTTCAAGATATTTTTCAATTCACTGCTGTACTTTGAATAGACGCTGGCCGCTGTACGGAACGTGTTGGCATGCGCCTCTACCGTGGGCTCGATCGGATCTGAGTATCCGCCCCCCAGAGTGATCGTACAAGGGATGCCGTGTTCACGGCATGCGGTCAGCACCAGCTCATCCCGCCGGCGTAGACCCTCGTGCGTAAGTGCAAGCCGGCCCAGCTTGTCCGACGCCAAGCCATCCACGCCAGACTGGTAGAAGATCAGGTCCGGATGGAAGCCGGCGGCTCTCTCCAGCACCGCGGGAAGCGCCGCCAGATAATCGGCGTCACCGGCGCCATCCGGCAAATCGACATCCATCTTGCTGAACTGTTTTCGAAACGGGAAGTTGTTCTTCCCATGCACGGATATCGTCAGTACATCGGGATCGTCTTCGAAGAGTTTTGCTGTCCCGTCGCCTTGATGCACATCCAGGTCGACCACACACGCGCGGCGAATCAGGCGGCGCGCCCGCAGCGATGCAATAGCGACCGCGGCATCGTTGAAAACGCAGAAGCCCGCACCCTCGGATCGGAACGCATGATGCGTGCCGCCAGCGAGGCCCCCGCCCAAGCCAACGCGCAGCGCATCTTCCGACGCTCTGATAGTGCCCCCGACTGACGCGAGCGTGCGCTTGACCAGATTCACCGACCACGGGAACCCGATGCGGCGCATAATGCCGGACGCAATATCGCCGCTTAGAAAGCTGCTTACATATGCCGGATCATGTGCCAAGGCGATCGTTTCAAAATCGGCCAAGGGCGATTGGCAAAGCTCGAACGATCCGTCTTTGTTGAGCGCCTCCCGCAGCAACCGGTATTTGCGCATCGGAAACTTGTGCCCCGGCGGCAGCGGGATGTCGTGGTGGTCGCAGTAGTAGAGCCGGTACGGCATCAGCGCTTGCTGAGGTCGCGGATCATAATATCCTTGAATCGCATGTCTCCGGCGCCGCCAGAGTGAAGTTGCAACGCGATGGGGCCGTCAAACGACTTGGGCTTCGGGTCGGTAAAATCCACCATCAACACGCTGTTCAGACGCGAAATATAGTGGTTGCCCTCCACCTTCAATAAATACTCATTCCACTCGCCGGTGCGGACCACCGTTTCATTTTCCGGCGATGGCCAAACAATCCAGTTCCGTCCATCTCCATAAAGACCGGCCGTGTGCTGCCCGATTCTGCAATCAATCTCAAACTGCAGGCCCTGCGTTACGTCGGCCGTGCCTGGCTTGAAGTCCACATGAAAGAACACACCGCTGTTGCCGTCGCCTTCGCATTTGAAGCGCAGCGAGAGTTGGAAATCCTTGTAGTTCTTCTCGGTCTTCAGATAGCCGTAATCTTTGGTCCGCGCAAGGCCGTGGATGGTTCCGTTCTCCACATTCCACGTTTCATTCCCCACCTTCGCCCATCCGGTGAGGTCTTTGCCATTGAACAGATTAATCCAGTCTTCACCGGGAAGCTTCGGTTTCGTCGTCGCCTGAGCGAACAGAGTGGTGCATAGCAGGAGCAGTGAGGCCAATTTACGCATACTGGAAAGTATAATACGCTTACCTGCCGTTCGTATGGAGGAGTGCGGGCAACTGCTCAAAACGGTCGATCAGATAATCGGGTTGCTCAGTCTTCAGCATCTCGGGCTGAAATCCATAAGTCACTCCGCAAGCCTTGATGCCGGCATTCCGCGCAGTCTGCACATCCACGGCGCTATCGCCAACCATCATCGCGTCTACCGCGTCGAGATGCGCTTCGGAGAGTAACCGCTCGATGCCGGCCGGGTCGGGTTTTTTCCGTTCAAAGCTATTCCCACCGTAGATCTGGAAGAAGTGCCGGGAGAGCCCAAGCCCTTCTATGATCGCTTTGCTCATGCGCACTGGCTTGTTGGTCAAGATCGCCATGCGGATTTGATCCGCCAGCAGCAGGTCCAGAGTTTCGGTGACACCTGGGTAGAGCGTCGTGTAATCGAGCATGTGCTCGCGATAGTATGCCAGGAAAAAATCGAGCGCCTGCTGGAGTTGTTTTTGATTGGCCCCTGGGCCAAGAGCCCTGCGCATCAGTACCGGCGCGCCGTTGCCCACATAGGAAGCGATTACATTGAGTGACAACGGCGGAAAATTCAGGTGCGCAAGCGCCGCGTTGACTGCGTGCATCAGGTCGAGCTTTGAATCGACCAGGGTTCCGTCCAGGTCAAAAATTAATAATTTCATCGGAGTGTCTAGACCTTGTCTTCGGGTAAATGCCTGGGCTTCTTCTTCATTGTGTCTTTCCAGGCTTTCTTGATCTCTTCGTAACCCCTGCGGAATCCATCTTTCAACTCAAATGGCGCTACGTTGGACAGTATCTGAGCGGACTCTAAAACGTATGGGGCGGAATAGGAATGAACCACGGCATTATGTGTTTTCGCCGGGGCGAACGCGAGCATGATCATCAAGAGCACTACGGAGACCAGTACGCCTCGTACGAATCCGAAGATGCCGCCCAGTAAACGGTCCACCCAAGAAAGACCCACCAGCTTGAAGATGCGGGTAAGAATCAGGCTAACCAAAGCTCCCACTGCGAGCACGGCGGCGAAGACGATCAAGAAGCCCAAAAAGTTTGCGGCTCCGGGTGAGCCCACATAGGGAATCAACCATCCCGCAGCCGTTCCATAGAACCAGGATGCCAGGACGATGCCGATTAGCGCGGCCATGAAACCGATACCAATGCGGATGAAGCCCTTGGCGAATCCGGATGCCACGGAAGCGCAGATGAGAATTGCAAAAAGGAAATCCAGCCAGCTCATAGATTCCTGCCGGCGAGCACGCGGTACGCTTCCTTGTATTTTTCACTTGTCCGGAGGGCGGCTTCATCGGGCAGCGCGGGGGCTGGCGGCTGTTTATTCCACCGGATCGCCTCCAGAAAATCGCGCACGTACTGTTTGTCATAGGATTGCTGCGCTCCGCCGGGTTTGTATGTTTCTACCGGCCAGAAACGGGATGAGTCCGGTGTAAGCACCTCATCGGCTAATACGAGTTGATCTCCGATGAAGCCGAACTCGAATTTGGTGTCCGCGATGAGGATGCCTTTGCTTTCAGCATAGTTCGCCGCGCGAGAGTAGATCTCGAGCGTTAACGATCGCAGCTTCTCCGCGAGCTCTTTACCCAGCGAGTTCACCACATGCTCAAAAGAGATATTCTCGTCGTGTCCGGATTCGGCTTTTGTGGCGGGCGTGAAAATGGGTTCGGGAAGGCGGCTGCTCTCTTTTAACCCTTTCGGCAATGGGATGCCACAGATCTCCCCTGCCGCTTGGTAATCCTTCCAACCGGAGCCGGAAACATAGCCTCGCGCCACGCATTCAATCTCAATCATTTTAGCTCGTTTGACCAGCATGGATCGGCCTTCCAGTTGATAGGCAAACGGATGGAGCGATGCCGGATAGTCCTGCACGCGGCTGGCGATCAGATGATTCGGCATCAAATCGCGCAGAAAATCGAACCAGAATAGCGAGAGCTGTGTGAGAACCAAACCCTTATCGGGAATGCCGGAAGCAAGTACGTAATCGAATGCGGAAATCCGGTCGGTGGCGACGATCAGCAGGTCATCGCCCACGCGATAAATATCCCGCACCTTGCCGCGGCCGTGCCGCTGGATGCCAGGCAGGTTGGTCTCAAGAAGAATTGGAGTCACTTCGGACAGTATCGCAGACGTACGCTACTGCGCCGCCTGGAGCGCGAACGCCACAATGGAATCGTCTAGCGGCAATCCGGCCACATCGTGTCCGCCTGCCGCGACTACTACGTATTGCTTTCCGCTGGCGCCTAGGAAGGTCATCGGAGTAGCGCGGGCACTCACCGGAAGCGTTCCCGCCCATAGTTCCTTGCCCGTTTCCACGTCGAAGGCGCGCAGGTGAGGGTCCAGGGCCGCGGCGATAAACACCAATCCTCCGCCAGTAACAATGGGTCCACCCAGGTTGATGGAGCCCCACTTCGCGGATAGCGGATTGTCTGTAAGCCAAGGCAGGTAACCGAGCGGAGATTCCCAGCGCACGGCGCCGGTCACCGCATCAATGGCCGTCAGGGCTCCCCACGGCGGCGCGTTGCACGGCGTGTGCCCCGGGCTTAACAGGAAATCCCGATGCATCCCATATGGAGTTCCTTTCTGCTCCGCGTACTCGCCCACCAGCCGCCCCTGTTGCCGCGGGATCGCAACATCGTGCGGGATCAAATGTACTACAGTGGCGATCCGGTTCGTAGGCACGACCAGGAGCCCGTGTTTGGGATCGAACGCAGTTCCTCCCCACGCCATGCCGCCGATGTTGCCCGGGAAAACGAGGGAACCCTTCAGGCTCGGCGGTGTAAAGATACCTTCTGAGCGGAGCTGGCGTATTTGTTCCTGGCAATATTTCTTGTCGGAGTCGTTCGCTCCCCAGGCGTCGTCCACTGTCATGCGCTGGGGCACTAGCGCCTTCGGCATCGTGGGAAAGGGTTGCGTTAATGACGCCTGTTCGCCCGGCACATCGCTCTTCGGAACCTCGCGCTCCTCCACCGGGAACAGAGGCTTGCCGGTTTCCCGATTCAGCAGGAACAGGTGCCCCGTCTTCGATCCCACAGCCACGGCAGGTATCTCCACTCCATTTTTCCGAACGGTAAACAAGGCCGGCTGCGATGCGACGTCGTAATCCCAAAGATCGTGGTGAACCGTTTGGAAATGCCACACGAGCTTACCCGTATCGCCGCGCAGAGCCACCACGGAATTCGCGTACAGATCGTCGCCGGGACGCAGCCCGCCATAATAATCGGGGCTGGCGCTGCCGGTCGGAATGAACACCAGATTCCTCTCCGGATCGGTGGAGATGATGGACCAGGCATTGCCGGCGCCGGTTTTCACGCCCGGAACAGCCGGTAGCGAATCCCAGGTCCATCGCAGCTCGCCAGTTCTTGCGTCAAAGGCCCTCACCTCACCGCTGGGGGCTTCCGCGCGATTGTTATCCGCGATCGCGGATCCCACGACGATCAGATTTCCGATCACCGCTGGCGGCGATGTTGTCTCATACTCGGCTGCGGATTCCGGTGGATGCTTCAACCCGGCGCGTAGATCCACTTGTCCGGCCTTTCCGAAATCCGGGCAGGGTTTCCCGGTGTTTGCGTCGAGCGCGATCAAGCGCGCGTCAATCGGGGTGATGAATATCCTGCGCTGCTTTCGTTCTTTGTCGAACCACGCCGCCACGCCTCGATTAGCGAAATCGCCGTACCCGGCATCGCGATCAATCTTCGGATCGTAACTCCACTTCTGGGTCCCGGTCTCTGGGTCAAGCGCCACAACGCGGCCTAGAGGTGTACTGATAAACAATGTATTGCCGATGAACAAAGGCGTTGTTTCAAGCGCGGTGGGCCGTCCCTTTTTTGGACGGTAGAGATCGCCCGTATGAAACGTCCAAGCAACTTTAAGCTGCTGCACATTGTTTCGATCGATGGCTGCCAACGGAGAGTATTTGCTGCCTCCGGAATCGTGGCCGTAGGCGGACCATTCCGGATCGGGCTGTCCTGCAGCAAGCTGGGCTGCAGCAACCGCAACGAGCATTGACATCCACTTTGCAGGCATCGTCATAGGAAGTAAATATTACTTTATTTATGGTCCCACGAGCCATCGAAACGGTGAAACTAGAAGGGATATGAACTGGCAACCGCCGTGCACGTACCACCTGTGAGGTGAAACCATGAACTGGGATCAAGTGGAAGGCAAATGGAAGCAATTGAGCGGCGCCGCGCGTGAGCAATGGGGCAAACTGACCGACGACGATATGAATGTCATCGGCGGAAAAAAAGACGCCCTAGTCGGAAAAATCCAGGAACGGTATGGCATCACGAGAGAGGAAGCGGACCGGCAGGCAGATGAGTGGTACAAAACACATGCCGATACCAATCCGCGATAGAATCAGTCCGGCAGCGTGTGATAGCTGCCGGACGCACTACGCCTTCAAGAGTTCATCCCAGGTAAGTTCGCGTTTCCGGTAAATCGCTTCACGTCCCAAAATCGCTGTCAAGGTGCTCTCCGCCGCGAAGAAGGCTGCATTCTCAAGTTTACCGGTACGCGCACCCTCAATAAACTGGTTGACCGCATCGGAGGTGATATCGCCCTTCGAACTAGCGGATTGCACTACTTCGGGTGGCGTGCCCCGCTTGTCCGCATTGTATAGCGAGTATCCGGCGCGCGAAGTAGTAATAGCCCCTTTCTCGCACATGAATGTTTCTGAGACATCCGCATAGGAACGCGTGCAGAACTGATTTGCCGAGTAGCTGAAGATGGTCCCATCCGGGTACTCGTAGTTCACCGCGAGATTATCCATGATGTTGCCGATGTCCTTGCGAACGGCACGGCCGCCATAGCCGGTGGCCTTCACCGGGTGATTCTCCATAAACCAATTCACCACGTCAAGATTATGGCAGTTCTGTTCCACAATGATGTCACCGGAATGCTCACGGTAAAACAGCCAATTGCGAATCTTCTCTTCGTTTGCTGGGTGGCCGTTGCGTACCGGCAATCCACCGCTGATCCATGATCCACGCACCATCTT
>JBBPYD010000069.1:0-16521 GCA_038200305.1 Bryobacterales bacterium | reverse complement strand
CAGATCCGTACAGCATGAGCTATCGCAGAGCACCTGGGGCCAAACCGTAAAAGTTGGGTTAAGTCATGGGTAGTTCCCGCATGCGTATGCAACGGCATCGCGGATTGCATCGCCCACGGCGGGCCAGGGCGACGGACCGGCATATCGCTGAATCGCGGGACCCGGTAGCGCGAAAGTTTGCCGTTCAGGATCTTGCCGTTTTCGAACTCAATTGCCTCAAAGAGCGCTCCGCCGATGCCCATCATGACGGCGCCTTTTTGATTCTTGAGGTGCTCGGGGTTGACGATGGCTCCGCACTCGAAGGCGATGACTACGCGTTCGACTTTCACGCGGCCGCGGCCGCTTGATCGACCGAGACCTCCGCGCAGGATGCGACGTATCCACCCTTCTCAAAGCCGCACGCGATTCCGAAGCCTCGATTGGCGCCGGGGTTCGGCTTGCCCCATCCAGAACGTTTTGCCACCGCCTCCAGGACGGCCTTCATGCGCTTCAAATTTGTGCTGCGGAAATCGAGCGGGTCGAGGCCGGCGTGTGCGCCATCTCGTCCATGTGCGATTCGCGGACAAAGTGGTTTGCCGTGGCAGCCAGACCGCGGTAGGACCCCTGGCGCAAGGGGGACTTTGTTGCGTGGAATTCGATCTTCTGGTTGGGGATGTCATACGGGCTATTGATGCCCGATGTACCCGAGTTGTAGTTGTGAAACCCCAGGCGGTGATGACGCCGTTTTTAGTGGTTCCGCTGCGCACGTCGATTACGCCGGCACGCCGGAAATACGCCCAGGTGAATTCCTCTTCGCCGGTCCAGACTAACTTCACTGGTTTACTCGCGGCTTTGGACAATCGCGCTGCTTCGATGGCGCACTCGCCGGTGTGTTTGCCACTATAGGCCGATCCGGTATCGGGTACGATCACGCGCACCTGGGCTTCGGGGATGTGGAAGGCCTGGGCGAGTTCGGTGCGAACTCCGAAGGGCCGCTGCGTTCCGGTCCAGACGGTGAGCTTGCCTGCTGACCACTCGGCCACGGCCGCGCGCGGCTCCAGTGGCACGTGTGCGATATAGGCAATGTTATAGCCGGCTTCGAGTTTGTGATCCGCCTTTTCGAAACCGTCCGTAATGGAGCCGCTCTGGTGCGGCCCACGAGCGGCGCCACTGGATTCGACGTTGACTTTCAAGTAAGAAAAGAGCTGTTTGCTTCCGGGCTGCGATTCCGTTTTCCAGTCTGTCTTGATGGCCGCAAGCGCACTGGGCAAGACATGCGGATTGGGCCCGATTGCGCCAATGAATGCCCCGTCCCGAACGATTTGGATGCCGGAAATTTGTTCAGCGTCTTTGGCGTCGACGGAAGCAAGAGCCGCGCCATACGAGGGTGGGCGCAGCACGGCGCCATACAGCATTCCAGGCCGTTTCTGGTCCGATGTAAACCGGTGTGCGCCCGTCACCATATCACGCCCATTCACCTTCGGCAGAGATTCGGCCGACGGCTTGTGGACTGGCCCGTGCCCCACCTCTTTCACCAGATTCTTGCCCTTGGTCAACTCACCGAAGCTGGCGCTCTTGTTTCCTGACGCGGTGCGAACGCGGCCATTCTCCATTTGCAGGCTGGCGCGCTCTATTTGCCATTGTTCAGCGGCGATGTCGAGCAGCCACTCTCGCGCGGCTGCCGCAACGCGCCGAAGCTGAGGAGCCATGGTGGGGGTAGTGCGGCTGCCGAACGTCCCCATATCGAACGGCGTCAAGTCCGTGTCGCCCATGACGAGTTGAATGGATTTCGCGGGGACGTGCAGTTCTTCGGAGACGGCCTGAGTCAACGCGGTCCGGCTATTTTGTCCAACTTCAACCTTGCCGGTGAAGATGGTGACCGTGCCGTCTTCCCCGATGTGCAGCCACGCCGAAATATCTTTTGGCAATCCGCCGACTGATCGCCCGCGGGGTGCGGCCGCTCCGGATTCCTGAGCGGCCGCGCCGCCGCTCAGCGTCAGGCAGACAACGATGCCGCCACCGGCGATTTTGAAGAAATCGCGGCGGTCCGTCTCGAATTGGTAAGCGGGGCCGGCGGAAAGTTCATATCGTTCCACTTCACGCATGGGAGCCTCGCTTCATTGCATTGGCGGCCAGCCGCACGGCCGTGATTATTCGGGGATAGGTTCCGCAGCGGCACACGTTGCCTTGCAGAGCGTGCGCAATCTCCGCAGTTTCGGGATTGGGGTTCTTGTGAAGAAGTCCCACGCCGCTCATGATCATGCCGGGCGTGCAGTAGCCGCATTGCAGCGCGTCCGCGTCAAGAAAAGCCTGCTGGAGAGGATGGAGTTGTCCTTTGTTCGCCAGACCCTCAATCGTAGTGATTGGTTTTCCTGCGGCGGCCCGTATTGGCGTGATGCAGGATCTTACGGGAGAGCCGGCCAGCAGCACCGTACAGGCGCCGCATTGCCCTTCTCCACAGCCGTATTTGCTGCCGGTGAGATCCAGTTCATCCCGGAGGACGCCCAATAAGCTGCGCTCGGGATCGCCTTCGACGCGCTGGGTTCGGCCATTGATTTCGAGGTTCATAAACTTCAGACTTCCGCAATGTCAGGTTGGTTACGAGACCAGTGTAGACCTTTTATCGGGCGCGCAAGCGGTTGGTGCGTTTGCAGCCCAAAGCAACTCACGGTGTGCCTGGCTTGAGGGAGATAACCTTTGATCGAAGTTCAGATCCAACAGGTGTTCATCGGAGGTCAGATTGAAGGTTCTTCTTTCAACAGGTATGTTGGCCGCGTTTGCGTCCTTCGCGTCAGCGGCCCCTATGCCTTGCCCATATGGAACTTTAGAGACTTATATTCAGTTCGGCTCCGGCGGCTGCTTTAATGAAGAGCTCACCTTCTCGTCATTCCAAGTTTTGAGTGTATCGGCCGGCTCCATCCCGATATCACCAGCGAACATCCTCATAATCCTTACACTAACCGGCCTGGTATTGACCGCCCGAGAATTTACATTAACGTAAATGCACAAGGCGGCCCTGGCCAAGTGCTGGAAGGCGTGTTCGGATACACCCTAACGGAGAGCGCGCTTTATGGCTTGGGCCGCTATTACCTAACCGCCGAGGGCATCTCTATGAATGTAATTTCTGGCCCTTATTTCGGCTCAACGACGGACATTCAGCATTTCTGCCTGGACGGAACCTTCGCGGCGGGAACCGTCATGGGATGTTCTTCCAATCAGTCGGGGACCCTGATGGTGAGGGGTAATAACGACGACGACTCCGGACCGTTCCCAGCCGCGGTATCTTCCATTGCCATCGTGCATGACCAAATTTTGTACAGTGGAGACGGCTACTCAAACGGGGGTCGGATTGTTGATTTTTACACGTAAACATTTGTTGCAACCGTCCCCGAACCGGCGAGCTTTCCGCTGATTGCCGCGATGCTGCTGGCCGCGGTTGGTATACGACGGCTACGCCGGCGGGTAAATAAATCGTTTAATCGAATGGGGCACACAGATGTTTATCGGAGGATCAGGGTGAGAGTTTTATTTACAACAGGTGTCTTGGCCGCGTTTGCATCGTTCGCGTCGGCCGCCCCTTTCGTTCCAATAAGTTTAGAAAGCTATATTGGGCTTGGCGCCCACGACTGCTCCAGTATACGGGAGAGCATTTGCTCATTCCAAGTTTTGAGTAGTCCTGTTGGCTCTATCCCGATTTCACCAGCGGACATCTTCATAGGCTACTATAGTTCGCGCACTGGGGATTAGCTTCCAGATAAGTCCAGACCCGACCGGCCCGGGCCAACTGCGGGAAGCCGTCTTCGGTTACACCGTGACGAGTGGGGCGCTTTATGGCTTTACAGGGGAGTATGTCTCGCTGACAGGGACGGGTGCTGAAGGCTCGGTGATGGATGTTCAGCATTTCTGTCTGGACGGAACCTTCGCCCCAGGAACCATCACGGGGTGTTCATCTAATAATTCAGGGACTCTGCGTGTGGATAGGTCTGGCTCCGACTCCGTAACGTTCCCGGTAGTGTCTTCCATTACCATCGTGCATGATGTCACGTTCAGTGGCGGACTGAAAGGCTTTGTAGCTGGGGCTACGATCACCAATCAGTTCGGAGAAACAGGGATTGCAACCGTACCCGAACCGGCAACCTTTCCGCTGTTTGCCGCGAGGCTGCTGGCCGCGATCGGTATAGACTGTTACGCAGGCGTGTAGGTCGAATCCGATCGACGAGACAGAACGTATGAGTCATATTGTTGGGCAACTTGTCACTGAGTACTCTGCAACGGCAGGTGCGCCGGAGTGATGCGGTTATTCTTCTCTTGGCGCCCCCGGTTGCGCTGGTAGATACCTCACCTTTCGTTATTAATTTGGGAGTGTGGCAGTACCGCCTCCATCTCGTTTTCACCCTGCGAACATCATCGTAATTCCAAAGAACGAGCGTGAATTCGAATTACCTTTTGGATAACCTCAGAGATTATTTCAATAACTGTCTTGTTCGGCTAACCATTGATGGAGAGCGGAAATTTAGGACTTTGGCTTTGTGGGACACAGTATAATTGCCCGCCGTGCATGATTTCACGTTGAGTGGTGGACAGTGAGGCCTTGTAGCCTGGCCTACGATCACCAATCAGTTAGGGAACGTGGGCGGCCTTCGCGCTTGCCGCCGCGATGCCGCTGGCCGCGGTTGGTATGAGACGGTTACATAAGCCTGTAAGTCAAAATCCGATTCGTTGCGCTAGAACGTATGAGTAGTAGGTTGAGCACCTAACTACTGTGTAGCTCAAAAGCAACTCACGGTGTACTTGGCTGATGAGAGTAACCTTTTATGGAAATCCAGATCATACAGGTGTTTATTGGAGGGTCAGAGTGAAAGTTCTATTGACAACAGGTATCTTGGCCGCTTTTGCGTCGTTCGCGTCAGCCGCCACTATTCCTTGCGCTACAGGAAGTTTAGCTAGCTTTATTGGACTTGGCGCCACCGGCTGCGCCATTGGAAACGCCACCTTCTCGTCCTTCGGAGTTTTGAGTGGCATTACCGGCTCCATCCCGATTGCACCAGCCAACATCACCGTAACACCTAATAATTTGAGCGGCGCGGTGGGGATTACCGTTCAGACAAATTCAAGGGCCAGCGCGGGCCAACTGCTGGAAGCCTTGTTCGGCTATTCAGTGGCGGGAAGCGGCATTGTAGCGGACCAGGTCTCGCTATCGGGGACAACCGCTTCGGGAGGGGGCTCTGTGACAGATATTCAGGATTTCTGTCTGGGAGGAACGTTCGCGACGGGAAGCGTAACGGGATGTTCTTCCAACAGGGCGGGAACACTGGTTGTGCTCAATTCCGGTTCCGACCAGAGATCGTTCACGGCGGTATCTTCCATCTCCGTTGTGCATGATTTCACATTGGATGCCGGACCGGACGGCTCCGCGACTGGCGGCATGGTTACCGACCGGTTCACAACAACATCGGTGTCAACCGTACCCGAACCTGCAACCTTTCCGCTGGTTGCGGCGATGCTGCTCGCCGCAGGCGGGATACGGCGGTTACGCAGGCCTGTAGCTTAAATGTTTAATCAATGAGGAATACAATGTATGAATAATACTGCTAAGCAATTTGTCACCGGGTGTATGTCGCTGCTGCTGGTTGTGCCGAGCACTACCTTCGGAGCGAGTCACCGCGAGGCACCTATCACCGCGCTTGATACTAAGGCTGATATTACCGATCTGTTTGCGTTCGTCAGCTATGACGATCCGAATAAGGTCACGATTTTACTGGACGTCGATCCCTTTCTGGAGCCATCGAATGGTCCCAGCTATTTCCCTTTCGATCCGAATGTTCTGTACGCGATCCGGATCGACAACAACAACGATGCCGTAGAGGACATCACGTTTGAATTCCGCTTTAACACGGAAATAAGGTTGCCGAATGTTTTCACTGCGTATGTGGGGGCTGGAAACGGAATCAACGCTCCGGCGAACTCCCCGCCACCGGTTGCGCCGGGGACGCCGGTGATTCCGCCGGCGATCACCGCGCTGGATGGACCCGGCTCTCAAGGGTTGAACGTGCGGCAGAACTATACAGTGACCATGGTTAAAAACGGGGTGCGGACGGATCTTACGAATTCGGCGGGCACTCCCCTTTTCGCGGTGCCGACAAACGTGGGGCCTCGAACCATGCCGAACTATACGGCTCTTGCGCGGCAGGGCATTTACAACCTCAATAATGGGATTCGAGTTTTCGCGGGAACCGTCGACGATCCTTTCTATATCGATCTGGGCGCCGCCTTCGACTCCTTCAACTTCCGTATGGGCGCCGGAGGTGGAGTACTAACAACCGCTCAGGATGCGAGCAACACCAACACAGCGCCGGATGCGGTGTCGGGGTTCAACGTCAACACGATTGCGATTGAAGTTCCGACCGCAATGCTGACCAGGGTGGGCGCGAAAGTCGCGGCGACGGACCCGGCCTCGACAATCGGGATCTTTGGAACTACCTCGCGCCAGCGGGTTACGGTACGGCGCGCGCCGCTTCCAGCGGTGGATTCGGGGTCATACTCACAAATCCAACGCATGGGCAACGCGCTCTTTAATGAGCTGGTGATTGGAACCGGGACCAAGGACAGGTGGAGCATGAGCCAGCCTGCCGACGATTCACAATTCGCGAACTTCGCGCTGGACCCGTTGGTGGCGCGCGCGCTCAACGCGGTATTTGGGATCAACATACCGCCGCCACCGCGAACGGATCTCACTCTGCTGATGCAATATAGGCCTCCAATCGCGGCTCCCGGCACGGCTCCCGGGCCTTTAGCGGATCTATTGCGGTTGAACACGGGAGTGGCGCCAACGGCTGCGGGGTCGCGCAGCAGGCTCGGCGTCCTGGGCGGCGACGGAGCCGGCTACCCGAACGGGCGGCGTGTTTCGGATGACGTCACCGACGTTACGGTACGCGTTGCGGCTGGCGTCCTGGTACCGGGGTTCAACGTCGCACCAAACAACAGGCTGGGCGACGGTGTGAACACGAACGATATGCCTTACCAGGAGACGTTCCCGTACGTTGGATTCGCGCAGAGCGGACGGGACCGGCGTCACATCGATCCAGGTGAAGCTGGATGTACGGCCGGCGCGGGTGCGCCTTGCCCGGTGAATTAGTGGAAGATTTGGACTGAGAAAAAGATCGGGCCAGCTCATAAAAGCTGGCCCGATCTTTTTTTATAGCCGCCGCGAAAAGGATTGCTAAAAATAGAACTTGGCGGCGATTTGGGAGAACTGAGAATTATGAAGGAAATATCAGCACGATTAGCCGGCGTCGAGCTTTACTTCGACGATCTGGATAGGGCAAGGAACTTCTATGCCGGGATCCTTGGTCTCAAAGTCTCCTATGAACAGGAGCCGCACTTCACCAAGTTCGATAGCGGTGCTGGTTTTCTTTGTCTCGAACGAAAAGGCTCCGAATCATATCCATCTCGAGATAAGGCCGTCCTGTTCTTTCAAGTTCCCGATCTGGCAGCAGCCGTCAGCGCCATTGGACAAGATCGGATCGTTCAGTCCGAACCCGGATGGGCCGGCCTTCATGATCCTGAAGGCCACAACGTTCTGCTCCTACAGCAATGACTGAAACTGATCCCTACCCAAAATTACCGTTTTACACTCTCTATTTGAACCAGCGATTCAGACTTGACCGGCGGCTTGGGAGGGCGCAGCAGACGTTTTGGGAGTTTGGAAAGATACGTCAGCCGCTCAATCAGGGGGAGCGCATTGCGGACAGTGCGTCCGTGGAAAATGAGGCTGCCCGCCACTAATACGGGATGTGGAATGGTGGTGCAGCACTTAGAGCATACTTCTATTGCGCCGGCACGGCCTTCGACGTGCAAGCGGCGCATCCGCTGCATTGCATCGGAGTTCCAGATTCCGGTGAGAGGCGCATCGCCGATGCGGCCCACGGGAGCACCGTCCAGCATATAGCTTTGACAGCAAGGATAGACATCGCCGTTGTGCTTAATGTACATGGGTCCACGCCAGAGGTAATGGCATGGGTGCTTCCAGTCACCGGCGGCATGGCCGGAATCGGGCCGCATCAGGTTCGTCTCGTCAGCCTTGACGCGGACTTGATCCACGCCAGGGACGTTGCTCCAGAAGCGCATGAAGTCATCCACCTCATTCCAGTTGCGCTCCATTCGCACCATCTGCGCGACTACCTGGACCTTGCTGCCGCGCTCCTTTTTCATGCGGGCGAAGCGGATGAAGTTTTCGCGCACCTTTTCAAAGCGCGCGCCTTTCCGGTAGTATTCGAACGATTCTTTCGTGGAGCCGTCGAAACTGAGAGTGATGTGCTCCAGCGGAGTGCGCAGGAGACGGCCGGAGGTGGCTTCGTCGAGCAAGGTACCGTTGGTGGAGAGCAGGGTGGATATTTTATGACGGCTGCAGTACTCGATGCGGTCAAAGATTTTTGTATCGAGGAATGGCTCGCCCAGTCCGATTAACATCATGTGCTCAGCGGAGCGGCCCGATTCCTGGACGAGGCGCTGGAAGATGGCGTCCGTCATGTCCTCTTTGGGTTGTTTATGCGTTTCGCGGGGGCACATGGGACAGTAGAGATTGCACTTGGCAGTCGTCTCCACGATATATTCCACGGGCAGCGCGCTCAACCGCTGTTTTCCGCGAAGATATCCCCAGAGGAGTTGGGCCCGGTTCCATGGGCGAAGCCCTAGCTGCGGGTAATACAGGCGGTGGAGGAGCTTCCGGGGACGCATGCAGCTTTAATTGTAGCGGGCCTCTGAATGCCGGCATCTTATTGTTTGCCGATGAATGAGCGAGTTGCCATCCTGAATGAACGCGAAACCCGCGCTGGGGCCGAATATGTTTTGTACTGGGCGCAGATGAACCGGCGAGTGGATTCGAATCACGCGCTGGCTTACGCGGCGGAAATGGCTAACGATTTGCGGCTGCCGTTGCTGTGCTATGAAGGGCTGACCTGCAGTTATCCACACGCGAATGACCGGTTGCACACGTTCATTCTGGAAGGGGTGCCGGACACGGCGAAGCAACTGGCGAAGCTCGGGATCGGGTATGTATTTTATCCGCGGCGCCGGCGATCGGATGCAAATGACATTCTGTATCGATTAGCTGCGAAAGCCGCCGCGGTTGTGACCGACGACTATCCAACGTTTGTGGCTGCGGCGCATAACGGCAGCGTGCCGGGGAAGATCGATTGTCCGTACTCTACAGTGGATTCGAGCTGCATTGTTCCGATGAGCCGCTTGGAGAAGCGGGAGTATGCGGCGTACACGATCCGGCCGAAGATCACGCGAATGTTGCCTGAATATTTGAAGCCGGTGACGATACCGAGGCTGGCGCGCCGGTTCGATTTACCGATTCCGGAGTTTCACTTTCCTGTGACAAGAGAAGGCATTCCGGAGTTGGTGGCAGGCTGCGAAATCGATCATTCGGTGCGGCCGTCGACGGCGTTTCGTGGTGGAAGCGGGGCCGCTGAGAAGCGCCTAATCCATTTTCTGAAGAACAATTTACGGCGATATGCGAGAGAGCGGAATGAGCCTTCGGCTCATGCGACATCGAACCTGAGTCCGTATTTGCACTTTGGACATATTTCATCGCTGCATGTGGCGCTGGCGGCCCGGAGCTATGCCGAAGAACATCAGTTGGTGGCGAGCGAGTTTCTGGAAGAGCTGATTGTAAGGCGGGAACTTGCGTTCAACTTCGCACGGTTTACACGCGACGCGGAGTCACTGGATGTGCTGCCGGATTGGGCTCGGGCCACGTTGCGGAAACACAATACGGACCGGCGCGACACGGTCTATACAGCCCGGCAGATGGAAGCCGGCGAGACCTATGACCCGCTGTGGAATGCTACACAGAAAGAGATGCTGCTGCGCGGGAAGATCCACGGATATTACAGAATGTATTGGGGCAAGAAGATTATCGAATGGTCGGCGACGCACGAAGCGGCCCTTGATTTTATGATCGCGATGCATGACCGGTATGCGCTGGACGGCCGCGATCCGAACACGTATACGAATATCCTGTGGTGTTTCGGATTGCACGACCGGCCCTGGTTTGAGCGGCCCATCTTTGGACAGATCCGCTACATGTCTTATGACGGGATGAAGCGGAAGACCGACGTGGACGCCTACATCCGCGAGATCGAATATGTGGAGCGGACCGGCAAGGAACTACTGTGAACGTAACTGTAACCGGGGCGTCGGGATTTCTGGGCAGCCGGATGATTGAGCGGTTGTTGCACGATGGACATCGCGTGCATTTGCTGGGGAGACGGAGGCCGCCCGGGATGTCCGCTGCTATTCAGTTTTCAGCTTGGGATGCAATGACGGGGCCGCCGCCGGTGGAGAGTTTGGAAGGTACGGATGCGGTGATTCACCTGGCGGGAGAGCCCGTGGCGCAGCGGTGGAACGAGACAGTGAAGCGGCGGATTATGGACAGCCGGCGGCTGGGCACGAAGCATCTGGTGCAGGGATTGGCGCATCTGGAGCGCAAGCCGAAGGTGCTGGTCTCGGCGTCGGCCAGCGGGTATTACGGAGATCGTGGCGAGGAGATGCTGGTGGAAAGCTCGGAGCCGGGGATGGGATTTCTGGCCGATGTTTGTATCCAGTGGGAGAAGCAAGCGCAGGATGCGGGGTCACTGGGTATTCGAGTTGCGGCGATCCGGATTGGTCTGGTGTTGGGCAAAGGTGGTGGAGCGCTGGGGCAGATGTTGCCGCCGTTCCGGATGGGGGTTGGAGGAAGGCTCGGGCCGGGGCAGCAGTGGATGCCCTGGATTCATGTGGACGATTTAATTAGCCTGTTCCTGTTTGCGATGAATCGGGATCAGGTGAGCGGTCCGGTGAATGGGGCCTCGCCGGAACCGGTGCGGAATGTGCAATTCACCGAGGAGCTGGCGAGAGCGGTCCATCGGCCCGCTTTGTTTTCTGTCCCGCGATTTGGACTTAAGATGCTGTTTGGAGAGATGGCGGAAATTATTTTGGGGAGCCAGCGAATGTTGCCGCAGGCGGCGGAGAGTGCGGGGTTTGATTTCCGGCACGTGAAAGTGGGGGAGTCATTGAGGGATCTGGTGTGAGTTTCCCCGCCGTTCAAATCCCCTACACGTCAGGGCTTCCGCCGAGCTGTTCCACCGTAGCTTCGCGCAAGACGCCAGTGCCTCACTTTTCTGGTAGAGGGAATCGAGAAAATTCACCGTGGTTTGCATAACTCCGCGTCGGTTCATTCCCCCATGCGCCAGGCGATTCCGATAATGTGGTTCGCCGGGCGCCGTTCCTCACAAAGAAATAAAGCGCCAGAGCACGTGGCCCTGGCGCTTGTTACTGTGTTAGTTTATTTTCTGAAACCGGCTATTCGGCCAGTTCTTCGGGCGTGGCTTCGGTCAAGCCGCCTGCGTACTGCACGCGTGCTTCGTCGTCGTAACCGGGGATGCCTTCTATCAACGCCGTGTCGGCGTCGTTGATCAGCTCCTCTTCCGCCACATCCTCGCCGGCGATCTTCACGGTCCGGTAATAATCCATACCGGTGCCGGCCGGGATCAGGCGGCCCATAATGACGTTCTCCTTGAGGCCCCGGAGATAATCCACCTTGCCGTTGATGGCGGCTTCGGTGAGTACTCGCGTGGTCTCCTGGAAGCTCGCGGCGGAGATGAACGAGTCGGTCGAGAGCGACGCCTTGGTGATACCTAGCAGGATCGCTTTCCCCTGAGCCGGCTTACCGCCCGCCTCGACTACCCGCTGATTCTCCTCGCGGAATTTGAACTTATCGACAACTTCCTCGGGCAGGAATTCGGAATCGCCGATATCTTCCACCTTCACCCAGCGCATCATCTGACGCGAAATGACTTCCAGGTGCTTGTCGTTAATATTGACGCCCTGCAGACGGTAGACTTCCTGGATTTCGTTCACCAGGTACTTCTGCAATTCCTGTTCGCCGAGCACGTGAAGGATATCGTGCGGGTTGCGCGGACCATCCATGAGAGGATCGCCAGAGCGGACGCGCTCGCCTTCCTGCACGTTGATGTGAACGCCGCGTGGCAGCAGGTATTCCTTCTGCTCGCCGTCGTCCCCGGTGATGTAGATTTTGCGCATGCCCTTGCTGACTTCGCCGTACTTGACGACGCCGTTGATCTCGGCGATCACGGCCGTCTCACGCGGCTTACGGGCCTCAAATAGTTCGACGACACGGGGCAGACCGCCCGTGATGTCCTTGGTCTTGGTGGTCGCACGCGGAATCTTGGCGAGAACGTCGCCGGCGTGGACCTCTTCCCCGTCGGTCACCATCAAGTGAGCGTGGGTCGGCATGAGGTACTTCTTGTCTTCGCGCGTTCCGGTTACGCCGGCTGGGCGGACGACGATCGAAGGCATGCGCTTCTCGTCGGGCGAATCCACCACGACCAGTTGCATGTTACCGGAGATTTCGTCCACCTGCTCCTGCATGGTGACGCCTTCCTGCAGTTCCTTGAAGTGAACCACACCGGTGATTTCAGTGAGGATCGAGAACGTGTAAGGATCCCAGGCGAGCAGATCCTGATTGCTCTTAACGGCAGATCCCTCTTCGACGAGGATTCTTGCGCCGTAGACAACCTGATAGCGCTCCTTCTCACGGCCCTTCTCATCGACGATGGCGAGAATCGAATTGCGGTTCATGGCAATCAATTCACCCTTAGCGTTGCGGACGGTGTTGATGCCGAGGAACTTCACAAATCCATCGGACTTAGCGTCCTGCTTGGACTGTTCGCTGGACCCGGTAGCCGTTCCACCGATGTGGAAGGTACGCATGGTGAGCTGCGTGCCAGGCTCACCAATGGACTGCGCCGAGATGATGCCGACCGCTTCTCCGCGCTCGACCAACCGGCCGGTAGCGAGGTTGCGGCCGTAGCAGAGCTGGCAAACGCCGCGCCGGGATTCGCAGGTGAGAACCGAGCGGATCTTGACGCGCTCGATACCGGCTGCCTGAATGGCGACGGCCAACTGCTCCGTGATTTCCTCGTTCACATGAACGATGATTTTGCCTTCGTAATCGAGCTGATCTTCAAGAGCGACACGGCCTACGATGCGGTCGCGCAGCGGCTCGATGATTTCGCCCGATTCCACGATGGGTTCGACGAAGATGCCATCGCCGGTGCCGCAATCGGCCTCGGTGATGATGACATCCTGCGCCACGTCGCAGAGGCGGCGTGTGAGGTAACCGGAATCCGCTGTTTTGAGAGCGGTATCCGCCAGACCTTTACGGGCGCCGTGCGTGGAGATGAAGTACTGCAGCACGTTGAGACCCTCGCGGAAGTTCGCGGTGATCGGTGTTTCGATGATTTCGCCCGACGGTTTGGCCATCAAGCCGCGCATACCGGAAAGCTGGCGGATCTGCTGTTTCGATCCGCGCGCGCCGGAGTCAGCCATGATGTAAATCGGGTTGAGATAACGGCCGGTGCGGTCGTCCTCTTCCATCGACTTGAACATTTCGTCGGAGACGCGTTCGGTGACCTTCGACCAGATTTCAATGATCTTGTTATAGCGCTCACCTTGTGTGATGGCGCCTTCCTGGTATTGGGCCTGAACCTCAATGACGGCCTTTTCAGCGTCCTTGACGAGCTTGACCTTGGAAGCGGGAACAACCATGTCGTCGATGCCGATAGAGATCCCGGCGCGGGTAGCGTACAGGAACCCGAGCGACTTGATCTCATCCAGCATTTTGACGGTGATCTGAAGACCGAAGCGCAGATAGCAGTACTGCACCAGTTGCGCCAAGCCCTTCTTCTTTAGAAGACCGTTGATGTAGGGCATCTCGTCCGGCAGAACGTCATTCAAAATGACGCGGCCGACCGTGGTGTCCATGTACTGCTTGCTGAACTCGATTGGTTCGGTGTGAAGAATGTTCTGGTTATCGAACGCCTTCACCAGATCGATGACTTTACCGGTGTAGCGCAGTTTGATGGGCGAGAGGGTTTCGACTTCCCCCATTTCGAGCGCAATCAGCACATCGTCGGTAGAGGCGAACGTGCGGCCTTCGCCCTTAGTGCCGGTTCGGGTCTTCGTGAGGTAATAAAGACCGAGCACCATGTCCTGGGTAGGAACGGTGATGGGCGCGCCGTGCGCGGGCGACAGAATGTTGTTCGAAGCCAGCATTAAGGTAGAAGCTTCAATCTGCGCTTCGGGCGACAGCGGGATGTGGACGGCCATCTGGTCACCGTCGAAATCCGCGTTGAAGGCGGTGCAGACGAGCGGGTGAATCTTGATGGCTTTGCCTTCGACCAGGACAGGCTCAAAAGCCTGGATGCCGAGGCGATGCAGCGTGGGAGCGCGGTTCAACAGAATCGGATGGTCTTTAATGACCTCTTCCAGGATGTCCCAAACCACCGGGTCCTGCTGCTCGACCAATTCCTTGGCCTGCTTGATGGTGGTGCAATGGCCGCGCTGCTCCAGGCGATGATAGATGAACGGCTTGAAGAGCTCGAGCGCCATCTTCTTGGGAAGACCGCACTGGCGAAGCTTCAATTCAGGGCCGACGACGATGACCGAACGGCCGGAGTAATCGACGCGCTTGCCGAGAAGGTTCTGACGGAACCGGCCCTGCTTGCCCTTGAGGGTATCGGAGAGAGACTTCAGCGGACGGTTATTGGCGCCACGCAGAACACGGCCGCGGCGGCCGTTATCGAACAATGCGTCCACCGCTTCCTGCAACATGCGCTTTTCATTGCGCACGATCACGTCGGGAGCGTGGAGTTCCATCAGCTTTTTCAGCCGGTTGTTGCGGTTGATAACGCGGCGGTACAGATCGTTGAGATCCGACGTGGCAAATCGACCGCCATCGAGCGGCACCAGGGGACGAAGCTCCGGTGGGATGACCGGAAGCACATCGAGAATCATCCATTCCGGCTTGTTGCCGGATTTACGGAACGATTCGGTGACCCGCAGCCGCTTGGCGAATTTCAGCTTTTTTTGCTGCGACGCTTCGGTCTTCATCTTCTCGCGGATTTCGAGCGAGAGGGATTCGACGTCGATCTTACGAAGCAGTTCCTTGATGCCCTCGGCGCCCATCATGGCGACGAATTTTCCAGGGAATTCCTGATCGAGCTGGCGCTTGCGCTCGTCGCTGATCACTTCGGCGAGACCGAGACCGGTGCCTTCGCCTGGATCGACGATGACAAAAGCTTCGAAATAGAGAACACGCTCCAGTTCACGAAGAGTGATGTCGAGCAGGTAGCCGATGCGGCTGGGGAGTCCCTTGAAGAACCAGACGTGCGAGCAAGGGCTGGCGAGCTCGATGTGGCCGAGACGCTCGCGGCGAACGCGAGAAAGAGTGACTTCGACGCCGCACTTATCGCAAATGACTCCGCGATGTTTCATGCGCTTATACTTTCCGCACAAGCACTCCCAATCGGCTATCGGGCCGAAGATGCGGGCACAAAACAGACCGTCGCGTTCCGGCTTGAACGTGCGGTAATTGATGGTTTCCGGTTTAGTGACTTCACCATGCGACCAACTTCTAATCTTTTCCGGCGACGCCAGACTGATTCGAATGGAATCGAAGTCGGCAATCAGGTTCGCTCTATCGTAGGGGGAAGATCGATACATAATAAGCCTCTTTAACTGTTGATCAGTGCTTCAGTTGCTCCTCAACCCGGGTAAGGCGATTATCAATTTCGAAGACCTTACCCATTAAAAGATCGAAGCGCGTGTCAAACTTCTGCTCTAATGCTGTAATCCGGCCGTCGATACGCTGCTCGAAGGCGCCGATCCTAGTGTTGATGGCTACAAAATAGCCGACATTTACCAGGATTCCAACCAACGCAACAAACGACGGAAGTCCGAGCGCCAGATACAGTTGGCTGTCAGTCATGATACGCGCTTAATTCCTTAGTCCGCCGCCATTGCCGTATCGGCAATCTCACGCGGCTTCTTCATTAATTCCACGTCGAGGCACAGCGATTGCAGCTCTCGAATAAGAACGTTAAATGATTCGGGAACGCCGGGTTCGGCGGCCGCCTCGCCCTTGACGATCGCCTCGTAAATCTTGGCGCGGCCATAAACGTCGTCGGACTTGGCGGTGAGCAACTCCTGAAGCACATAAGCGGCGCCGTATGCTTCCAGAGCCCAGACTTCCATTTCTCCGAATCGCTGTCCGCCAAACTGAGCTTTTCCGCCCAGCGGCTGTTGCGTAATCAGTGAGTACGGCCCGATGGACCGTGCGTGAATCTTGTCGTCCACCAAGTGGGACAACTTCAACATATAGATGTAGCCCACCGTGACTGGCTGTTCAAACGCCACCCCAGTGACTCCATCGAAAAGCTGAATCTTGCCCGATGTGGGGAGATTGGCCTTGGTCAACTGCTCCTTGATATTGCTTTCCGCCGCGCCATCGAACACCGGCGTTGCGAAGAACAGGCCCAGGGCTTCCGCCGCCCAGCCGAGGTGCGTTTCCAAAATCTGACCGACGTTCATACGGGACGGAACGCCGAGCGGGTTGAGAACGATTTCGCAGGGAGTGCCATCGGGCAGATACGGCATATCCTCTTCAGGAACAATGCGCGCGATCACACCCTTGTT
>JBBPYD010000068.1:0-15665 GCA_038200305.1 Bryobacterales bacterium | reverse complement strand
CGTCAGCGTTGTCCCGTTCGGTGAAGTCACGGCCGGCCCGGAGAGAAATGGCCATGGTCTTTAGATAGCGCCAGTCGATGATGCGTGGATGCCCGATGGGCCACTGCTCCCGTGGATAGACGACGCCTCTGGCTGCTATGCCCCAACTGCGATCGCGGCTTAGTGGCAGCGCATCGGTAACTCCAGCGGAAACAACTCCGGGAATGGCTTCGACCTCCTGTACGAGCCGGTCATAAAACATAGTCTGCTGCGCTGTACTGGCGCGCTGCGGCCCTGCCGCTATCCGCCAAGCGGTGGCTCGTTCCGCGCGGAAGCCCAGGTCCACGTCCAGTACATGAAGGAAGCTCCGAATCATCAGGCCGGCGCCGATGAGCAAAACACAGGCCAGGGCAACCTCGGACACAATGAGCGCACTCTGCGTCCACGCCGCGCGTTTGCTTCCGCTCATGTCGCGTCCGGTATCTTTCAGAGCCTCAGACTCGTGTGTACCCGATGCCTGGAACGCAGGAACGATGCCGAACAGCAGGCCGGTGATGAGCGCAATCAGGGCCGTAAAAAGCAAGGCTGTTCCATCGATTGTGACTGTACGCAGCAGTGGCATGTCGATGGTTTGCATGGAGGCGAGGTAGCGCACGCCTATCCAGGCGATCCCGATGCCGGCCAGCGCTCCACAGGCGGAGAGGACCAAACTTTCAGTAAGCAACTGCCGGATCAGGCGTGAGCGGCTGGCGCCGAGAGCGGATCTTATCGCTACTTCCTTGCGTCTTCCGGCGCCGCGCGCCAGCAGCAGATTTGACAGGTTCGTACAAGCGATCAGGAGCACGCCGGCGACGGCGCACAGCAGGACAAGAAGGCCCCGGCGGAAGCTGCCAGTCAGATGCTCACGCAGGCTGGTGAGTTTCGCGCCAAAACTCCAGCGCTTCGGGTCGGCCCGGCGAAGGCCCTCGTTGATGACATCGAATTCGGCCTGCGCCTGTTGTACCGAGACCCCTGGCTTCAAGCGGCCGATTGCGGCGAGCGTGTTCCCGTATCGATCCGTGGTTTGGGTAAGCGGAAACGGCACCAGCATGTCAACGCGCGAGCCGGGAACAAATACAGCGGAGAAGTCAAAATCCGGCGGAAGGACACCGGCAACAGAGGCCGGCTTGTTATTGAGCGTCAGATGCTTGCCAATGATTTTCGGATCCGAGGCGAATCGCTTCCGCCAGAAGCTGTCCGTGAGTATGACCGCAAGGGGAGCATCGTCCTTGGCTTCTTCCGCTATGAAGTTGCGGCCTAGAGCCGGTTGGACTCCAAGGAAGCTGAGGAAGTTTTGAGAGACACCGACGCCGATGAGACGCTCGGGCTCGCCGGCGGCAACCATGGTGTAGCTGCCGTAGTCGAAGAACGGGAAGTACGCTGCGAGGTCTTCCAGCGAACGGTTCGCCTTCTGCCATTCAAGGTACGTGGATACGCGTGACGTGACCGAGGATAAGTCTGGTCCACCGCCAATATTTGCGATCCAGACGAGGCGGCCGGAGCCCTGGAATTGCAGAGGCCGGAACAGGAGTCCGTTCACCACGCTGAAGATGGCGGTGTTGGCGCCGATGCCGAGCGCGATGATTAATACCGCAACGGCGAAAAAGCCAGCGTCCCGCCGCAGGGTCCGGAATGTGTACCGGAGGTCTTGTGTCAAACTTTCCCTGTGCATGGCTGAAGGGTATACGTTTCGCGCGGCTCCGGGTTCGCAAGATTTTGGGCTCGACGTGGATGAATATTGGGCGCCGTTCTATGAAAGCTCGGGTGGGCGGTTGACAACCGGGGTTTCCGGTTTGGTGGTCAGGTTTAGAGTCGGTTCGTAATTCCGTGATTGCTATGTCACTCGGCTCGTCCGGACCGGGTTTGGGTTCGTTTCGTAATTCCGCGGATGTTGCTGAACCAGGCGGACTTGCTCCAAACGCAGGACTTTTTACGGCGCAGCCGTACATGCGGCTGTAGCTGGTTTCGTAGCACAGCAGGAGATCGAGCGATCGTTCTTCGTTGGCCGTAAGGACGATTGCCGCGCCTGGAAAACACCAAGATCTTTTACGGCGGCAAGCGCCGCAAGATTCGCTATAAAGAGTTGCCGAGGTGTACTGGTATCGCGGAGCCAAACAACGGCGCCTTCGTCTGATCGTGATCGCGCCTACTCCGTATCGCAAGAACAAAAGTAAAGTACTATCGCGATCCGGCCTACCTGTTCACCGGTGACCTGCACGGTTCCTCACGCGGTTGCAGAGCCGGCCAAGCGCAGCTGCGAATGCGATGGCTGTGCCCGAACAACCGCTGCTCGCCGTAGCTGCCGTAGAAGCGCCCGTCGGCCATCCTGCTTGGATCTGATTACACTCCTACGCAAGGAGATGGTGCAACAACCTGCATTGCTCGCGCCATTCGACTTCGAAGTCCGGAGAAAACCCTGATCCAGGCTGCAGGCTGCTTGAGACAATCTAACAAACTCTAGCCTCATCGGGTTTAGCACCACCTTACGGTACTGTATAGCGGCTAACCCCTTGCATACGAGGTAACATCCTGCTACCGTTTCGTTAAGAGTAGTATTTCGGCTGCTTTCCCGGGGCGTTTTTTCGGTGGAGAGGTTAAGATGAAAAAAATTCGCAAAAAGAAGTGCGCGTGCACTTTCTTCAGTTATTTAGTCCTTGCAGCGATCAGCGTGACCTCAGTTTCAATTGTCAGCATCCCTGTATGGGCACAAGAGCGATTCAGTGATGTTAACGGAACCGCAATGGACGCAACAGGCGCCGTCGTACCGGGCGTAAAGGTGACGGCGATAAACAAATCGACTGGCCGCACCGTCACCACGGTCACCGGCGGCGATGGAAATTATATTCTGCGGCAGTTGGAGCCAGGACATTATTCGATTCGCTTCGAAGCTGCAGGCTTTACTACCTTTGAACTGGCCGATGTAAATCTGTTACTCGGCAAAGAGTTAAAGGTAGATGGCACGCTCAAGGTTGGCAGCACGGGACAAACCGTCGAAGTAAGCGATGCCGCGCCCTTGATCGATGTCACAGGAACCACGATCGCCCAGAATATCACATCAGAAGAGTTTGATCGATTACCGAAGACGCGGAGCTTCCAGTCATTGGCGCTCACGGCCCCTTCAGTGAACACCGGTCAAATTGAAGGCGGCTTCCAGGTGAACGGCGCAAGCGGAGCGGAAAACCAGTTCAACATCGACGGAATCTCGACGAACAGCGTTGTGGATGGCCGGTCCCGTCAAAACGCGATATTTGAAATTCTCCAGGAAGTGCAAGTCAAAACCGGCGGCATCGAGGCCGAGTACGGCGGCGCTTTGGGTGGCGTGATCAGCGCGATCACAAAATCCGGTGGAAATGCATTTCATGGCGACGTTCATTATTACTTCAGCGGTAACAGCATTGCGGCGGGACCCGTGAAGCGTCTGCTTCTGAATCCCTCCAACGAAACCACTGTCACCTACGTTCAGGATCACAAGAACAAGAACAATCAGAATGAGCCTGGCTACTCTCTGGGCGGCTATTTTATTAAGGATAAGCTTTGGTTCTTCTCCGCAGCCTCGCCAAATTTCGTTCAACGTTCGAACGATTACTTGTTTAGCAGCGGAACACAACGCGGAACCATCAGCGGTGATCAGACGGTCTGGACAGCTTTCAACAAAGTGTCGTGGGACGCAACGAAGCGCATCCGTACCAACTTTACTTACCTTTGGAGCCCGACTAAGTCCACAGGAAGCTTGCCTGCGTACAACTTTGAGGGCAATAGCACTTCCAGCTCGCTCGCCTCGAACACGGTAAACAATCAGATTGGTTTCTTTCAGCCCCAGTCGAACTACACTGGCACGGTGGATATCGTTTTGAGCCCCACCTCACTGCTATCTATTCGTGGTGCACGGTTTTGGGACGATTTCAAGACGACCGGCATTCCGGGCAACAGTGCCGTGGTTTACCAGACATCGGCTACGAACCTGCCGTTTGATATTCCAGCCGCATTGCGCCAGCCGGTGCTCTTTCAGAACACCCCCCGGCAGCAGAACACATTCTTCGACCTGGGCACTCGCACCTATGTGCAGGGCGATTACAGCAAAGCTTTCCGTTTCTTGGGATCCCATGATCTTAAAATTGGCGGCGGTGTTCAGAAGAATGTTAACAAGGTGAACGTCGGTTATCCCGGTGGCGGCTACGTTTATGTGTACTGGGACAAATCGTTCACGAGCAGTTCATCGAAACTTACTCAGCGCGGACCTTATGGCTACTATGAGGTGGACGACATTGGTACGCGCGGCTCTACTGGCGCCAATCAGTCTTACATGTATATACAGGACCACTGGAGGATTCATCCCCGGGTGACCTTAAGCCTTGGCCTTCGCACTGAGCGGGAGATCGTTCCTTCGTTCCGACGGGACATTCAGGAAACAGCGTTTCAGTTTGGTTTCCAGGACAAAATGGCTCCCCGGTTGGGTGTTAGTTGGGATGTCCGCGGCGACGGCAAGCTGAAAGTTTATGGCAGCTACGGACGTTTCTACGATTGGGTGAAGTATGAGTTGGCTCGCGGGACATTCGGCGGTGATTTCTGGACCATTCGATACCGCGCCTTGGAAACAACGGATGTATTCTCGCTGAGTGGCACTAACGCTCCGGGAAAAAATATCTGGAACGACACTCCCAATTCGTTCCGCGATCGCCGGCTTCCGGGCTTCCAAAACATCGACCCCAACATCAAACCCATGGGTTCGGAACTGATTAATGCGGGTGTCGAATATCAACTCAGCAACAAGACAGTAGTTGCCGGCCGATATGTGCATAACAACCTGCGCCGGACGATCGAGGATCTCGGCGTCCTGGTGAATGGCGATGAGGTCTACAAGTACGCGAACCCGGGCGAGGGGATTGCCGCAACCACCCCGACCTCAGGCCTAACCAAGCCCTTTCCGACACCGAAGCCTGTGCGCGTTTATGACGCATTGGAGCTTTCCGTAACGAAGCGCTTCAGCAACAATTGGTTCGGAAGCGCCAGCTACGTGTATAGCCGGTTGTACGGCAACTACGCGGGGCTGGCCAACTCGGACGAGATCAACACCCCAACTACCGGTGTCAGTTCGGGCACGACCCAGCAACTGGGCGGCAGCATCGCCCGTCCGGGTAGCAGTGCGACCCGCGGTTGGGACATCGACGAAATACTGTGGGATTCGAAGGGCAATCTGGATGTGAGGGGCCGGTTGGCTACCGATCGTCCTCACGTCGCCAAGTTGTACGGATCCTACTTCTTCAAGTTCGGCACCGAAGTGGGTGGTTTCTTCTATGCCGGAAGCGGTACTCCGATCAGCACAGTGGTCAACACGCTTAACCAGATCCCTGTGTTCGTCAATGGACGTGGAGATATGGGCCGGACGCCGGTGCTTACCCAAACAGACCTTGTTGTGGCTCATGAAGTGAAATTCGGCGAGGTACGCCGGCTGCGCTTCGAATTCAACGCTACAAATCTCTTCAACCAAAAGACGTCACGGGACATCTTCCACAGTTTAAATCGCGGAGCAGGTGCAGCTCGTGCGAGTTCCGCGATCAATCTGTCCAAGGTGGACCTCGCCAAGGGATACGATTACAATGCGCTGATCAATGCCTCGTCAGAAGGCAAGTTCGCGTATGATCCCCGTTACGGAAAGGATGATCTATTCAACCCCGGGTTCGCCGGACGTGTAATGGTCAAGTTTATCTTCTAAGCGTTTCGTTTAGAGCCAAACTGTAAGGCGCCTGGGAAATCGGGCGCCTTTTTTAATTTCCGGCCCTCCGTTTACGACAAAACCGTTTACAGCTTCTACTTTTCGCCCCTGGAAGTCCCAAATCCAGAGGGGAAAGGTCGAAGAACCCAAATGCCCGATACATCCGGGCGCAACAGGGTGCTTTGCCGAACGCGGGACGAAATACTCTACGAATGCCAGGAATCAACAACTTCGATTTCTCGCTGGCGAAGAAATTCAACTTCACCGAACGAAGCGTTTCGAAATCAGAGCGGATGTATCTAATCTTTTCAATCATCCGCAGTACACAGCGGGATACATCAACTCGGTTCGCTTAACTCAACAGATTACAACCAACATATTTTTGCGGCCGGCAAGTCCGCGGTTTGCCCAATGGTCGAATCACTTCCCGAGCAATTCGCGCACAATGCCGATCGTTGCAAGGATCGTTTTCTAGCCAGGGAGAATAGAAAAGAGGCTCCGGTGAAAGCGGGGCCTCTAAAAGTTAAAGGCGCCCTTGCGTGCGAAACTCATATTGTTGAATTTCAATCGCGGCCCGGCCCTGTTCCGAGCGTGCTACTCTACCGCGAGCCACCAGTTTCAATTGGCACTTGTTGTCCAGTTGTGCCGGCCAGCTGATAGAAAGCTCCAGCCGCTTTCCAGGCACTAGGATATGGTCCGTAGTGAAGAGAACCCCGTTGCTGCTGATGTTGATCGTCTTGCCGGTCCCTTCTTCTGGAGCCGCTCTTTTACCGAGGACTTTGTAACGCACCTCACGTTCGATAGGGAATCGATCTGAACTACGCCGCTCGACCGAACCAGTCGTCCGGCCTACTGCTGTTACCGCTGTTACCGCCTGCAAGAACACGTGAAGTAATCCCCCTCACACAGCATGACCTGTAACGGGCGTACAAACAATAGAAAGAAAGCTTTAGATTGAGGTAGTACTATGGTACTTTCTTAGTCAGCTTTTGGCTTTTTCTCTCAGTATTTTTAGCTCGGCAAGCCGTTCGGCAAAACGGATTTCCGTTCCGCGTTGCGTGGGACGGTAAAATTCCCTGCCTTTTAGCGAAGGCGGAAGGCATTCCATACCGGTCACGGCATCCTGGAATTGATGTGCGTGCTGGTAGCCTTTTCCGTATCCCCAGTCTTTCATCGGGCGTGTGGGAGCGTTCCGTAAATGGAGCGGAACGGGCTCTGCAACTCCATTTTGGATTTCCGCGAGTACTTCATTTAAGGCTTTATAAGCCGCATCGGATTTAGGTGTGATGGCAAGGTAAATCGCAATCTGCGCCAGGGCCTGATCCCCTTCCGGGATACCGAGAAAATGAACGCATTGCATGGCCGCCACCGACTGTTCCAGCGCGCGCGGGTCGGCCAGTCCGATATCTTCAATCGCCATTCGCATGAGCCGGCGGGCAATGTACATGCGGTCTTCGCCAGCTTCCAACATGCGCCCCAGCCAGTAAAGAGCGGCATCGGGGTCACTGGATCGGACGGATTTGTGAAGCGCTGAAATCAGATTATAGTGCTCTTCGCCGGATTTATCGTAGAGCAAAGTCTTACGCTGCAAGACGTCTTCAATGATTTCCGGAGCGATCTCCCCATCCTTGCCCGCCGCAACAGCTGCGAGTTCCAGCATGTTGTAGGCAGAGCGCGCATCGCCGTTCGAATACACCGCAATCTGCTCCAGAATTTCGTCCCTGGCGCGGAGATTCCGGCCGCCCAGGCCATGGGCTTGATCCTCCAGTGCGCGGCGTAACAAGGCCACCAGATCGGGCATGCTAAGGGCGGCCAGCGCGTACACTTTTGAGCGGGAAAGCAGAGCCGAAATGACCTCAAAAGAGGGGTTTTCGGTAGTGGCGCCAATGAGGGTAATATCCCCCCTTTCTACGTAGGGTAAAAACGCGTCCTGCTGGCTTTTGTTGAAACGATGAATTTCATCCACGAACACCAACGTGCGGCGTCCGCTGCGCCGGTTTCGCTCGGCATCCGCCATTACCGCTTTAATTTCCTTTACGCCGCTGAGCACGGCGCTGAAAGGGATGAAGTCGCATTTCGTGAGTTTCGCGATCAGCCGGGCCAGCGTTGTCTTGCCGACTCCCGGCGGTCCCCACAGGATCATGCTGCTCAGTTCGTCGCGTTCAATCTGGCGGCGAAGCGGCTTGCCTGGGCCGATCATGTGTTGCTGACCCGCAAAGTCTTCCAGGCGCTCGGGCCGCATGCGCTCGGCCAATGGCCGGCCACGGTCCGGTGGTGTTTCGATGCGCGCAAGCGGATTGTCTTCAAATAAGCTCATCGTTCCCTTTTGACGCTGTTAGCCACTTGACGCTGCCGATGAGCTTCGTAGAGCAGAATTCCGGCAGCCATTGCGGCGTTGAGGGATTCCACGTGCGCGGTGGGAATCCGGACATCCTGGGCGATAGACCGTACTGTGGTGCTGACGCCGCGGCCTTCTCCGCCGATAATGAGAGCGCAGCGGCTGGTCAGATCGATCTCTGCCAAAGCCTTTTCACCTGCCGGCATGGCCGCGTAAGCTTCGATCCTCTTCTGTTCGATGGCGGCTCGGGCGATGTTTTCATCGAATGCGGTCACCAGCGGAAGCCGGAAAACGGAACCGGCGGACGCCCGAATGGCTTTCGGATTGTACGGCGTGACGCATCCCTTCAAGAAGATAGCGCCCGTTGCGCCGAAAGCTTCGGCCGCGCGAAGGATGGCCCCGGCATTGCCTGGGTCTTGGATGCCGTCGAGGATCACCACCAGGGATTGGCACCGGAACAGATGATCCAGTTCCCAGGACGGAGGACGTACCAGCGCCATCACACCCCGGCTTGTTTCTGTCGCGGAGAGCTCGCGGAAAAGAGCATCCGGGACGCGGATGAGGTTCAGGTTCTTGAGACCTTTGATGTGGGCTTCCACGGTGGAGCGCACGGATTCGGCGGTAATGACGGCGGCGATGGCGCAATCGCTACGCAACGCTTCTTCCAGCAGATGGAACGTTTCGGCAATGCAGTAGCCATCGGTGGTAAGCGTGCCACGGGCAATGGCCCGGCGCACTTCTTTCAACAGTGGGTTCTTCGCGCTAGTAAGTAGATCGGATTTCATTCGACTGGCGGAGAACATCGTATCCTAATTAGGATTAATTGTAGAAGATCCTATTGCAACATGCGACGTTTCACTAACTGGCTCATGGTCATAGTATCGGTGTTGCTGCTTGGATATCTGTTCCATGCCGGCGAACAGATTTACCGGCAATCGAATGTCGATGAAGCGCAGCCAGCGGATGTGATTCTAGTGCTCGGGGCGGCGGAATATCGGGGGAAACCGTCCCCGGTGCTGAAAGCCAGGCTGGATCATGCGTTGTGGCTGTATTACCAGAATCTGGCACCGCGGATTTTAACCACGGGAGGAGCGGGGGGCGATCCGGTATTTACAGAAGGAGAGGTTTCCCGGGCTTATCTGGTGGAACGGGGAGTCCCCTCTGAGGCCATCCTAGTGGAGTCGAAAGGCGAGAGCACCATGCACAGCACAGCCGCCGCAGCCGAGATGATGCGGCGTATGGGTTTGAAGTCTTGCATCGTGGTCAGCGATGGTTACCATATTTTCCGGGTTAAGAAAATGCTGCAATTTCGCGGCTTGAGCGTATATGGATCGCCCAGGCCCGAAGTGCCTAAGGGGACCTGGAAAGAGAAGTGGCTAATTGTCCGGCAATCGGTGGGTTATCTGCTCTGGCGGATTGGGATTACCATCTGAATGTCAAAGCTTCAATAGCGAACGCAACCGCTTGGTTTGCACGCGGCTTACCGGGATCTCGGTTTGCTTCTTATCGTCCATGCGGATTTGGTAGCTGGACTTGAACCAGGGGATTACTTCGCGGATTCTGTGGATGTTCACTAGAAACGAGCGATGGACTCGCCAGAAGGTTTCCGGGTCGAGGTTGGATTGAAGATCTTCAATGGTGCGGTAATTGGATTCCCCTTCCAGACTCGACGTTACGATCGTGATCAGACCGTCGTCGATGGTGGCATATACAATGTCCTGCGCGTCCACAATGAAACTACGGCCATTGCTCTTCACCAGGATCTTGCTGCGTTGAAGTGTGGAACGGGGCGCTGCCGGCTCTGGCTGCAGCTTGAGTTGCCGGTCCTGCACAATGCGTCTTGCGCGCAGGACGGTTTCCGCCAGACGATCCTTCTCAACCGGCTTCAGCAGATAGTCCATCGCATCCAGGCGGAACGCTTCAATGGCATATCGATCAAACGCCGTTGCCAGGACGAAGTAGGGCAGTGGGATGTCTAAGTCCCGCAATTTCTGGATAACGCCAAGGCCGTCCAGGCCGGGCATATGGATATCCAGGAACACCAGATCGGGCTCCAGGCTTTCGATCAACTCGACCGCTTCGAGTCCGTTGACGGCGGTTCCAACGACCTCGATTTCCGGAAAATCCTTGAGCAAGAAGACAAGTTCATTGCGCGCCAATGGCTCGTCATCGGCGATAACTGAGGTGATGACGCCTGTCGCAGGGTAGGTTGTGCCACGGCCCGACATGAAATGTTAGTATAACATTTAGCCTTATTGAGAATTGTTATTCCGTGGCTCGGAAGCTGCATTCCGAGCCACGACCGTCAAGGGAGTGGCCACGTAGAGGAGAGCTTGTTGCCCAACGACGAAAACGTCCGGATGAAAGGCGAGGATCTGATCGCTCACCTTGGCTTGGAATGCTACGGCTAAGGCCAGTTTCCCATGAAGGTTCTGGTAATTGGCGGCACACTGTTCATCGGCCGCGGCCTTGTAGCTGCACTGCTCAAAAAGGAGCACGACGTCACCATTCTGCATCGCAAACCCGGGCACGGCTTGGGCAAGCGTGTGCAGGAGATTATCGCCGACAGGAACGATGGCGAGGCACTGAAATCCGCCCTGGCCGGTAAGCACTTCGATCTTGTCTTCGATAACGTCTACGATTGGGAGCGCGGCACCACCGCCAGCCAGGTAGAAACTACGGCCCGTGCCTGCGGCAGCGATCGCCTGAAGCGTTACATTTTCATGTCGAGCGTGGCCGCTTACGGCGATGGATTGAACCATCACGAAGGCGACGCGCTGGCGCCGGATACGCATCCGGAGGCATATGTCCGGAATAAGGCGATGAGCGAGCGAACCCTGTTCCGAATGCACCAGCGCAACAAGTTTCCGGTGGTGACCCTTCGGCCTCCTTATTTGTATGGCCCTGAAAATCCGTATTATCGGGAAGCGTTCTTCTGGGACCGGCTGCGCGACCATCGGCCGATTATCATCCCCGGCGATGGCCGCCGGCTCATGCAGTTTACTTACGTGAAAGACCTGGTGGCTGCGGCGATCAGCACCGCTGAGGAGCCTGCGGCCGCCGGGCATGCCTTCAACATCGCGAATCCGCGGCCGGTTACGCAATCGGAATTAGTGGAAATTCTGGCGGAAGTGGCTGGCAAGAAACCCGAACTGGTACGGCTTCCACGGGCGCGCATTTTGAAGGCTGGCGGGCATCCGATGGGGCCAAAGCTCTATTTTGGCGTGTATTACGATATGCCGCCCATTACACAAGTGGTTACTAAGGCGCAGCGAATGCTCGATTTTCATCCCACGGATTTTCACGTAGGATTGGCAGAAACCCTCCGCTGGTATCTACGCCACCATCAAAAGGACACTTCGAATTACGCCTTCGAGGACGCGCTGCTGGCAGCGGTTCCCGAACTGAACCGTGATACGTAAGTATCTGGCCGCCTCAAAAGTCCGTTTCTATACACCAAAATAGCGTAGAGATACCCCGGAGCGCAGGACTGCGTAGGACTGCGTAGGACTACTCCGGATTGCTTCCAACTGCGTAAAACCTTTAAACTAAAACGTAATCGTCTAGCTCCTTACACTAAGAGGTGTTCGTTCGTCATGCTTAAATCTCTTCCAACGGACTCTGCCGGAGTAGTACCTTCCGGAGTTACTGTGATTGGAGGTGGTCCAGCGGGTCTAACTGCCGCCTATCTCCTGTCCAAAGCGGGGGTGCCCGTCACAGTTCTGGAAGCCGATCCAACCGATGTGGGCGGCATTTCGCGCACGGCAAAATATAAGGGATTCCGCTTTGACATCGGCGGGCACCGTTTCTTCTCGAAATCCAAAGAGGTGGAGGATTTTTGGACTGAAATTCTGGGCAATGAAATGCTCGACCGTCCTCGCCTTTCACGGATTTTCTACCGCGGCCAGTTCTATTCTTATCCATTAAAGGCGATGGAGGCGCTTAGTAAGCTTGGCGTCATCGAGTCGGCTCTGTGCGTGCTTTCCTATATCAAGGCGCGAGTCAACCCCATGCCCAATCCCAAGTCGTTTGAGGACTGGGTCACGAACCAGTTCGGCCGCCGCTTGTACAGCATCTTCTTCAAAACCTACACGGAAAAGGTTTGGGGCATGGACTGTAAAGATATTTCAGCCGACTGGGCTGCTCAGCGGATTAAGGGACTGTCATTAGCTACCGCAATCAAGAACGCAATTCTGCCCAAACGCAAGCCAAAGAGCAAAGACAAGGTCATCAAGAGCTTGATTGACAGCTTCCGCTATCCCCGTCTTGGGCCGGGGATGATGTGGGAAGCCTGTGCCGGCAAAATCCGGGAAAACGGCGGTAAGATTCTTCTTGGGCAATATGTTAATAGTTGTGCTTACTCGGACGCTACCAAACTTTGGACCATTACCACTAAGAGCGTGGACGGCGCGTCACACAGCTTCGAATCCGCTCACGTGATCTCTTCGGCTCCCATGCGCGAACTGGTGGCCATGACCACCCCTGGTTTCAGCAGGCAAGCCGTGGATGCGGCGAATGGACTTAACTACCGTGAGTTTTTGACGGTCGCCCTGATGCTGAAGGAGACTAAGAATATTGAAGACAACTGGATCTACATCCATGATCCTGGAGTGAAGGTGGGGCGGATTCAGAACTTCAAATCCTGGTCTCCTTACCTTGTGCCGGATCCGTCGTATGCATGCTATGGACTCGAATACTTCTGCTTTGAAGGCGACGGCCTTTGGGATATGGCGGATGCCGATTTGGTGAAGCTCGCGGCAAAAGAGGTCGAGACCGTAGGCTTGGCAAAGGCATCTGAAATTCTCGATGGCTGCGTGGTGCGCCAGAAAAAGGCTTATCCGGTTTACGATGATGTTTATAGCAAAAACGTAGAGATCATTCGAAGCGAAATCGCGGAACGTTATCCCAACCTTCACCTGGTGGGCCGTAATGGGATGCACAAATACAACAATCAGGACCACGCGATGATGACCGCGATGTTGACGGTGAAGAATATTCTTGCAGGCGGACAAGCTTTCGACGTTTGGCAGGTCAACCAGGATGCCGAATACCACGAAAGCGGCGCCTCCGCGCAGGAAAGCTCTGTGAGCGGCTTACGGATGACGCCAGAGCGATTGAAGGCCGGCGCATAGTTTTCTTGGCCTCCCTCACACGAGATTTTTTATTTGATGCATGATGGTTTCACCTCCGGCACGGCCAAGCCGGTACATCCGCAATTGTCCACTGTCCTTCTGACACTGTGCATCGCCGCGATTGGATTGTTTCAGTTCCTCACAATCCGCGACGGGCACGATTGGGGCGACGACTTTGCAATGTACATTCGGCATGCAAGGAATTTATCGGAAGGCCGGCCCTATTCCGACACCGGATACCTGTACAACCCGGAAAACCCGAACCTGGGACCGCGTTTATATCCGCCCGTAACTCCAATCCTGCTACTGCCTGTATATAAATTCGCCGGCTTTTCGCTGCGGGGTATGAAGGCGGTGATGGTGCTTTCATTTTTGATCGCGCTGGTGATGGCATACAAGATCGGCCGCCGCTATCTTCCGTGGCAATGGGCTTTGGCGCTGGTGTTGGCGATTGGCTTCAATCCGCTTTTTAGAGCGGCGAAGGAAGTAATCGGTTCGGACTTGCCTTTCCTGTTTATGGTTTTAGCGACTCTATATTTCGCGGATCGAATCTTCTCCGGCTTCAAGACGTCGATTCCGAAATTGATTGGGCTGGGGGTTCTGATATACCTCTCGTGCGCGACCCGAAGCGTTGGCCTGATTTTGATTCCAACGCTGTTAATTTACGGGTTGATTCGGCGGAAGCCAGGTTCGGCAGTTGTTGTGTCGGGCATCGCCATGCTGCTGATAGCGGCCCAGGGCATGATCCTGCCGCCGGCTGAATCCTCGGTCCTTCAACTGTTCGCTAATTCCCCCATTCACGTTCTTTTGCAATGTTTCCATTATCTGTTGTTATTACCCGGCTTATGGAGGAACGGTGTTAGCAAGCTGGCCAGCCTGCTAATATCCGCCGGAAGTCTACTGCTTTTCTGTCTGGGGTTGGAGGCAACCTGGCGAAAACAGGTGAGAGTCTACGATATATTCGCTGCCTGCTACCTGCTGCTCATCAGTGCGTTTATAGAGGTGGTGCCCCGTTACATGTTCCCGCTGGAGATCTACTACCTGCTCTATGTTGTCGTGGGCGCGTTCGAGGTAAAATCGCGATTTCCACGGCGATATAAATTGCTTGCGGCTGCGGTGGCAGCCGTGGTGGTGCTGAGCTACACCGCTAATTACGCGACCAGGGATTGGAGCCCTAAAACCACTGGGATTAGCGATCCCCAATATAGAGAAATGTGCCGGTTCGTTGAAGGCAATACCGATGCGAACGCCAGACTCATCGCGGGTAAACCCCGTTTGCTCGCGCTTATGACTGGCCGAACCGTGGCCGCTTATAGCGGCTTGGCCGAATTGCCGTCCTACATGAACAAAATCGGAGCTACCCTCGTCTTAACCGGCGGCAGCCCGGCTAACGACGACCTTGTGAAGTACTGCGCGGAACGTCCGGATATGTTCCACGTTGTACAGAGGATTGGTCCCTTCGTGTTGTACCGTTTTCAATCGGACCCACATAATTAAATCAGTGGCCCGTTGCCAAACTCCTTCGGCTTTGTTTCTTTACGACGTCACCAGTTCTTATCTGGAAGGGAAAGACAACGCGCTGGGCGCCTTCTACATCAGCGCGTTAAGCGATCCGCAATCCGCCTGTTATTATCCAAGAAATTCTGCAACTGGAACTGTTCGGCGAGCAAGTCTGCGAGGCCGAAGCGGGCGGGTGCGCTACATTTTGCGCCAGAATCCGGAGGAGGCTAGGCGCATCGGCCACCGGCCGGAAGACAAGCTGGTCAAGTTGCGCGACAAGATCGCGCAGCGCAACCAACTGGTGGAGCAGTCCTTCAGTGGATAGGGCGGCACAAGATTGGCGGGTTGGTCTGGCTTCCCCTGGAGAGGCACAAGATTACCGAGACCGCTGACGGGAAAGCTGAGCTTCGTGCTTTGGAGCTTGCCGGTTGCTACATTATTGTTACCGATGTCGCCAAAGAGAAGCTCTCTATCCAGGCTGTGCACGACCGTTACATGGCCTTGCAAAAAGTAGAGCGGGACTTCCGTACGATGAAGACTGGGCTGCTTGAAAGTCGGCCGTTATACGTGCGCAAGAGAGCCACACTCGCGGACATGTTTTTTGCTGCACACTCGCTCTCAAAGTGCAACGCGAGTTGGAACGTAGACTGGCCGCTGTGTTCGGAACCACGGCCCAAGATCCGAAGGCAGTGACCGTTTCCGAGGCGCTGACGGCGCTCGGCCGTCTGTCGTTCCTCATCTTTGATGTCGACCAAAAGATCTCAACGATGCGCTTGCCCAAACCCGATCAGCATCAACGCACGATTCTGGATGCTCTAACTGGTACCGGAGGCGCAAGCGTGCGGACGAGCGCCGCCAACCCGGCTAGCTTGGCGCTAGAAGGAACGGCCTTCTCCTGAAAAATCGAAATAGGAGCCGATTCAAGCCGAAAACGGAATAACACTATAATCGGTTTTCATGGACT
>JBBPYD010000067.1:0-10252 GCA_038200305.1 Bryobacterales bacterium | reverse complement strand
CTTATCGCGAAAGCGCCGAACTGGCCAAGCGTTTGATTGATCATTCCTGCCGCAAACAATTCATCGCGCCCGGCCAGTTGACCATCCACGCCGATCGCGGCTCCTCCATGAAATCCAAACCAGTGGCTTTGCTGCTGGCCGACCTGGGCGTCACCAAAACACATTCCCGCCCCCATGTTTCCGACGACAATCCGTATTCGGAAAGCCAGTTCCGCACCCTCAAATACCGCCCTGGCTTCCCGGACCGCTTCGGCTCCATCGAAGACGCCCGTGGGTTTTGCCAATCTTTCTTCCGCTGGTACAACTTCGAACACCACCATTCCGGCCTGGGTTTGATGACCCCAGCCGTGGTTCATCTGGGAAGGGCCGCCGATCTCCTGGTCCAACGCCAAGCCGTCTTGGACACCGCTTTTCACGCGCACCCGGAGCGCTTCGTCCGCCAGCCTCCCAAGCCGCCTGCTCTTCCTACTGCCGTCTGGATCAACAAGCCGCCCGACAAGGAGAAAACTCCTTAAACTTTTACGCCTCGTGTCTCATTCTTATTGACACGCACCGGAACGGCGATAACCCCTTAACTTGCTGCTCACTCCAGGGGTTCACTTCACTTCACTTCACTTCACCTTGCTTCACTACCCAGCGCTCCGCCCCCGCGCCGGTCTGCCCAAATGCCCATAAAACCCAAGATCCTCAGCGGTAAGCAGCTTCGTAGCAAAATAAATCTGACCCGCGTGCTCGGAAAAATGCGTCACCATCTGATACACCGCGGCCAGCCTCGTGACATCGTACGATTGCACTTGGACCACTTCCAAGAGCTGTTCCGGCGTCAGCGTTTCGATCACGGGAATCGAATCTTCCACCCGCTCACGGATGCGTTGCTTCAGTTCGCCAGCGCTCACGTCTCCTTTGGCGGCGAACTCGGCGTCGCGGTCGCGGACATCCGGCGCGCCGCCAACCGCGGACAGAATCCATTGCCCCACGTTTCCGCATAGGTGCAGCACCAGATTGCCGATGGCGTTTTCCGTCTCCGCGCTCCTGGTCCAGATCTGCTCGTCCGAGAGCCGATCAAGGCACTGCTCAATGCGCGATTCGGACTGCTTTAGCCTGCTGATGGAATACTTCAGGAATTCAGTATGCATACATGTATTATCACCAAGCATGCAAGATTGTATTATTAATAGATGAGTACGCCCACGTTGACGCCCCCCCGGACGCCTGCTTCCCAACAATCCACTCCAGCTGCTGAAATCATCGCCCTGGAACGGGAATACCTGCTTCAGAACTATTCGCGCTATCCGCTGGTCCTCACCCGCGGCAAGGGTTGCTACGTCTATGACACGGATGGCAAGCGCTACCTCGATCTCATCTCTGGAATCGGTGTCAACGCCCTCGGGCACGCTCACCCGCGCATCGTCAAGGTGATCCGCGAACAAGCGGCTGTGCTGATTCACACATCGAATCTCTACTACAACGAGTTTCAGGGCAAGCTGGCGAAGAAACTCGCGGAGATCAGTGGACTGCAGCGCAGCTTCTTCTGCAATTCCGGCACCGAAGCGATGGAATGCGCTCTGAAGATGGTGAAGGCGCACGGGTCGAAGATCAACCCGGAAAAGTTTGAAATTATCTCGGTAGAGAACTCCTTCCACGGCCGCACTATCGGAGCGATCTCTGTCACTGGCCAACCGAAATACCGGAAAGACTTCGAGCCCCTGTTGCCCGGTGTCCGGTTCGTTCCGGCCAATGATGTAGCGGCGCTGGAGCAGCTAGTTTCCGAGCGCACAGCCGGCATTCTACTGGAAGGAATTCAAGGCGAAGGCGGAATTATTCCGATGATGCCCGGCTTCGTGCGCAAGGCTAGAGAGCTATGCGACCGCTACGATGCCCTTCTGGTGGACGATGAGATTCAGTGCGGTGTCGGCCGGCCGGGCGCCTATTTCGCTTACCAGATGTTGGACCCCATTGTGATGCCGGACATCATGACAGCCGCCAAACCACTGGGCTGCGGCATTCCTATCGGTGTGGTGGTGTCGAATGAGAGAGCCGCGCAATCGATCGCGCCTGGCATGCATGGGTCCACATTTGGTGGAGGCGCATTGGCCTGCCGGGTCGCCCTGGAATTCTTTGACATTCTCGATGGCCTGCTGCCGTCCATCGCGAACGTCGGCGGGTACTTCCGCATGCGTCTTGACGAGTTGGCGAGAAAGCACAGCTTCATCAAGGAAGTACGTGGCGCCGGTTTGATGATCGGGATGGAGTTGACTCATCCCGGCAAGCAGTTGGTGCTGGATGCGATGGAGCAGGGACTGTTGATCAATTGCACGCACGATACCGTGCTGCGCTTCCTGCCGCCTTACATCCTGACGGAGAAAGATGCGGACCGCGCCGTCGCCGGCTTGGCAAAGATCTTCCGCAAGTTCAAGCCGGAATCGGCCGGGGAAAATCGGCTATAGCAAATCCTCGCGCTTCCGTGCCTCAAGTGCGGCCACCAGCTTGCCCACTTCCTGCGCCCGCCCGCGGTCCGCAATCAACAGCGCGTCAGGCGTATCCACCACGATCAGATCGTTCACGCCGAGCAGCGCCACCAACTTTCCGCGAGCATCCACATAGTTGCCGGAGGAAGACTGCAGCAGGGCATCGGAGACCACCGCATTGCCATCGGCATCGTGCGGAAGCAGTTCATACACAGCGTTCCAGCTACCCACATCGCTCCAGCCGAACTCATCCGACGCGATCCCGGCCACATTCCGCGCCTTTTCCAGCACCCCGTAGTCGATCGAAATATTCTCACACTGCGGATAAGTCTCCGCCAGCGCCCGCGTGAATTGCCCGTCCCCGAACGGCGGTAATGAGGTCAGCAGCGCTGCGGTCTTTGGCAGGAAGTCGCACAAAGCCTGCAAGAGTACATCGGTCCGCCAGAAGAACATTCCGGCATTCCAATAGAACCGCCTTGCCGCAACGAACTCTTCGGCTGTGGCTTTGTCCGGCTTCTCGCGAAAACTGAGGACCTGCTGCGGCTCCAACGAGCCCGGCTGGACGCCTTCACCGAATTCCACATAGCCATACCCGGTCTCAGGCCATCGCGGCTGAATGCCCAGTACCGCAACCTTGCCATTTTCCGCGGCGCCCAAAGCAGGACGGAGCAACTCGATGTACCGCTCCGGCCGCGTGATCATGTGATCCGCCGGAAAGACTCCCATGACAGAGTCCGGATCAATCGACTGGAGAATTCGCGCTGCCAGGCCAATCGCCGGCGCTGTGTTGCGTTGCGAAGGTTCAGCCAGAATCTGCCGGTCCGGCACTTCAGGAAGCTGCCGGACAATCTCATCCCGCAGGTGATCGTTAGTCAATATCCAGATCTGCCCGGGAGCCAGTACCGGCCGCAATCGATCCACGGTTTGTTGGATCAGCGAACGTTCGCCATTGAAGCTTAGCACCTGCTTCGCTTTCGCCTTCCGGCTCCTGGGCCAGAAGCGGGTTCCGCGGCCGCCCGCAAGAATCAGGCCGTAGTAGTGTGATGTACTCATTCCCTGGAGATAGCCGGAGCCTAGTTCAGCGGATAAGGCCGCACCAGCCGGAACGTCCGGCTCCAGCGCGTCTTCGTGAAGAAGTGCTCGGCCAAATCCACCAGGTGGTCGATGTTGATGTTCCCATCCACAAGCTGATCCGTCGGCGCGTCATACGACCAGAAGATGATGAGCGGCTTGCCAGTAATGTTCTCTCGCGGTACAAGGCCCCAGAACCGGCTATCCGCTGAGTTATCCCGATTGTCGCCCATGGCGAAATAGAACCCGGCAGGCACCACTAGCTCCCCATTCACCACATACTTCTGAAGCATCTCCACTCCGCGAGGATAGATCTGCACATCCGGAGCCACCCGTGGAAAATTGTTCAGGTAAGCGCTTGTCTGATCGGGGTTTAAAATCTTGTACGGCTCGGTCATCGCCTTGCCATTCACAATAACTTGCTTGTCGAGAATGTGTACCCGGTCTCCAGGCACACCGATCACCCGCTTCACATAATTTTGGTTTATATCCAGCGGATACCTGAACACGACGATGTCGCCGCGTTTCACCGGCGCATACGGTAATAGATACTTACTGAACGATCCTTCCGGCGCATAAGCCAGCTTATCCACAAGCATGTGATCGCCAATTAAAACCGTATTTTCCATCGACCCCGTGGGCACCACAAACGCTTGCAAGAGCGTGGTGGTGCCGAACAGCAGCAACAAAATGGTGACTGCCCATTCGGAAATAAAATTCCGCACTTCTGGCTTCGGCTGAGCAGTCGAAATCGCAGGGTCCCGCTTAATTCTTGGAAGGGTAGCCATGGATAAGTTGTAGCGTCCTGCTCCAGCGCGTCCTGGTGAAGAAGTGCTGGCCCAAATCTAAAATATGGTCGATGCCGATCGTTGGTTCCGACAGCCGGTCCGTCGTCGTCTCGTACGACCAGTAAATGATCAGCGGCTTACCAATAATATTTCCCCGGGGAACGAAACCCCAATAGCGGCTGTCCAGCGAATTATCGCGGTTATCGCCCATCGCGAAATACGAGTCCGGCGGCACCACAACCTCGCCGTTCACAACGTTGTGCTCCAGCATCTCCTGCGCTCTCTCGCTCAAGGATTGATACGGCTGGCTGGGAAAGTTGTCCCGGTAGGGTTCGAGATAACTGGCTTTGTGAACTTTATACGGCTCGTCAAGCCTGATTCCGTTGCGATAAACCTGTTTGTTCTCGACGCGAATCCGGTCGCCGGGAATTCCAATCGCACGCTTCACAAATGTCTCTTTGATGTTGCCCGGATAACGGAACACAATGATGTCGCCGCGTTTCACGTCGGTGTACGGCAGCAGATATTTGCTGATCGATCCCGCAGGCGCGAACGCCAGCTTGTCCACCAGCAAATGGTCGCCCACCAGAAGCGTGTCTTCCATTGATCCGGTCGGAATCACGAAAGCCTGCACCAGTGTGGTAGTGCCGAAAAGCAGCAGCAGAACGGTAACGGTCCACTCGGCAATGGTGCCTCGTTGCGGTTCGTTCTTTTCCAGTTTCGGTTCTACAGGCGTGGGGGGCGGGGAAGTCGTTTTTTCAAGGTTCACTAATCTTCAGTTTAACTCAGACCGGAAGGAGGTGCTGGAAATCGGCGCAGGCGGAATACTTCCAGGAAGGATACATAGATATTGAGCGCGCCGAGTCCGCTGATCGCGCCTCGAAAGTACGGACTGGCCCAGATGGCTGAAGCCCATATCGGCAACGAGGAAAAATAGTTCAAGTCCCAGTCGCTCGCCCACGGGAACACCAGCAGAAACACCCCAAGTTCGAAACAGAAAATGACTACAAGCAAGCTTGCAAGTTTGTGATACCACCGGTATGCAAGCCGTTCATTCGTGTGCTGTAGACCGTCCGGCTCAGGTGCTGGCTTCATTCGCCGCCATCTCAATTTGATCGTAACCCGTCCAGATCTCATAGCGGCATGCTAGGCGAACCGGCTCGAAGCTGAAACGATGCAGCAGAGTGGGGCCATGCTTTTCGATCGCTTCGATGTGCTCCGGGGTGCTGTAACCTTTGTGTCTTGAAAGTCCAAGATGAGGGAAAACGGCGTCCCACTGGCGCATGCATTCGTCACGATGGGTTTTGGCCAGGATGGATGCGGCGGCAATGCACTGTGATTTCGCGTCGCCATGGATGATTGCTGCCTGCGGCAAAGGAAGATCAATCTTCACCGCGTCTACAAGTAAATAATCGCACTGTGGTGAGAGCTGCTCTACCGCCCGGCGCATCGCCAACCGCGATGCCTGATAGATATTGATCCGGTCGATTTCGTACACATCAGCGGCCCCAATGGCCCATGCCACCGCGCGCTCTTTGATGCGTTCCGCCAGCAGTTCCCTCCGCTCCGGCTCCAGCAGCTTGCTGTCCCGCAATCCACGGACAGGTCTCACGGCGGAGAGAATCACGGCTGCCGCAACCACCGGGCCGAAGAGCGATCCCCGGCCCACCTCGTCTACACCGGCAACGAAACGGAAACCACGGGCGCACGCTTCACGCTCGTATTTGCCTTGGCAAACGAACGCCCGCTTCTTAACAGCCGGCAGGGAATCGCGGGGCCGCAACCGGATCACCGCGGCGCTAGACGCGCTCTTTTAGACGAGCGGCCTTGCCCTTCAATCCGCGAAGATAATAGAGCTTTGCGCGCCGGACCCGGCCGGTACGGACCACGTCGATGTGATCCACAACGGGAGCGTTCACAGGGAAAATGCGCTCCACCCCCTGGCCGAAGCTGATCTTGCGGACGGTGATGGTCTCGCCCATGCCGGTGTTGTTCCGGCAGATCACGACGCCCTCAAAAGCCTGCAGCCGCTCTTTCTCGCCTTCCTTGATTTTCACGTGCACCTTGATGGTGTCGCCCGGCCGGAACACCGGCAAATCCGTCCGCATGTTCTTGTTGATTACTTTTGCTAACAACGCGTTTTGCATGTGCTTTCCTTATTCAACAAATTTCTCATCCGCCAGCTTCAGAAGATCCGGTCTCATCCGCCCCGTTTTCTCTTCCGCCGCCCGCCTGCGCCATTTCCGAATTTGCTCGTGATTCCCGCTGAGCAACATATCCGGAACTTTCCAACCTCGAAACTCGGCCGGCCTCGTGTACTGAGGGCAATCGAGTAGCTCCGGCCCATGCCCTTCACTGCTGAACGATTCCCAAACCGCCGACGCCTCATTGCCTAAAACGCCGGGCACTAGCCGCGCCACCGTGTCCACAATTACCGCGGCCGCCAACTCGCCGCCGCTCAAAACATAATTCCCAATCGAGAGCTCTTCGTCGGCCAAATGCTCGGCCACACGCTCATCCACTCCCTCGTACCGGCCACAGATCAGCAGCAACTCATCGGCCTCGGCCGCCAACCGCTTGGCCACGCCCTGATCGAATAGCCGGCCCTGCGCCGAAAGCAATACTACCTTCTGCCTCTCATTCCGCTCCGGCCAGACGGACTCCACCGCATCGAACAGAGGAGCCGGCTTCAGCAGCATTCCTTCTCCGCCGCCAAACGGCCGGTCGTCCACCGTCTTATGCCGGTCGTGCGTCCAATCGCGGAGATTGTGAATCCGTATCTCCAGCCATCCGGCCTCGTGAGCTTTGGCAACCACGCCATGCTCGAACGGACCGCGAAAAAACTCCGGAAAGATCGTCAGCACGTGAAAGGTCATAGTTCCTTCAACCCTTCCGGCAACTCCACCACGATGCGCTTTCCGGCCACATCGATCTCCACGCAAACCGATTTTGCGAACGGAATCAGCAGTTCCTTTTCGCCTTCCACAGCCAGCAACCCGGAGCCGCCTGCATCCTGCCAGCCGCTCACTTTCCCTAGCACGTTGCCGTCTCTTTCCACCACGTCGCACCCAAACAGATCCGAGTGGTAGAACTCGCCCTCCGCTGCCGGGGGACGCTCTTCCAGCGGAATCCGCAGCTCATAACCTTGCAGCTTTTCCGCATCGGTCATCGTATCCACCCCGCGGAACTTGAAGATCGGGTTCCCCCGATATTCCCAGACCGACTCGATCTCCACTACTTTAACAGCGCCATCCGGACCAAACAGCGTGCCTCGCTGCAATTCCTCAAAGCGTTCAAATCGGCTGGTCATTCCCTCTGCCGCTATCTCGCCCCGAATGCCGCGGGCTCGCAACAAACGGGCCAATATCACCCAATCCGGCGCCAGAGCCTACTCCAGAATGTCCAGCGTAAAGCGCCGGTTCAGTTTCATGCCGGCAGCGCCCAGAAGCGTGCGGATGGATCGTGCGGTTCTGCCCTGTTTGCCGATCACCTTCCCCAAATCGCTGGGTGCAACCCGCAATTCGAGCAAGGTGGCCTGCTCGCCCTGTACCTCTCTCACGGCGACTTCGTCCGGGATGTCAACCAGAGCTTTTGCAATATCTTCAACCAACTCTTTCATCCCTGCCATGAAGTTGCCCTCCTCCCTTGGCTACAAGCCCTCGTCTTTATGCCGCAGGTTGCGCAACAGGTGCTTCCACAGGCGCCGGATTCTTCTGGATCAGGCGAGTGACCGTGCCGGATGGCTGCGCACCAACTTTCACCCAATGCTCAATCCGGGCATAGTCCAGCTTCACTTCCTTGGGCTTCGAGACAGGGTTGTAATGCCCCACCACTTCCAAAGCGATGCTGTTGCGTGCGCGCTGCTTCTCAATTACCACCAGCCGATACGTCGGCTTCTTCTTAGCGCCAAAACGCGCCAGTCGGATCATTAACATTCTTCTTGCTCCTAAATCTTAGTGGTTCCCGAACATGCCACCCAAACCGCCTGGCAGCTTAAGATTCCCCAAATTCCCTAGCTTCTTACCGAGTAACCCGCCGGAGAAACTCTTCATCATCTTCCGCGCCTGCGAGTACTGCTTCAGCAGCGCGTTCACTTCCTGCACGCTGGTTCCGCTGCCCTTCGCAATGCGGCGCCGGCGCGCTCCGTTGATGATCATGTGATTCACGCGCTCTTTCTGGGTCATCGAATCGATGATCGCCACCACGCGCGTAATCTCATTCTCATCCACCTTCACATCTTTCAAACCCTTCAGCGGCCCAATCTGCGGCATCATGCCAAGCAGCCCTTCCAGCGGCCCCAGCTTCCGCAACTGCCGGAGCTGGTCCCGGAAATCCTCCAGCGTGAACTCGTTGTCGATGAGCTTCCGCTGCATCTCCTCGGCCTTCTTCTGGTCGATGTGCTCTTCCACTTTCTCGATCAGCGACAGGACGTCGCCCATACCGAGAATCCGGGAAGCCACGCGGTCGGGATGGAACGGCTCCAACGCATCCGGTTTTTCGCCCACACCGACAAACTTCAACGGCTGATCGGTAACCGTCCGGATCGACAACGCGGCGCCGCCGCGCGCGTCACCATCCATCTTGGTCAGAATTACGCCCGTGATTCCCAGCCGCTTGTGAAACTCCTCGGCCGACTTCACCGCGTCCTGACCGGTCATCGCGTCGGCCACAAACAGCACTTCCGATGGCGATAACAGGGTTTTCAGATTCTGCAACTCCGACATCAGCTCGTCGTCGATGTGCAGCCGTCCGGCCGTATCCACTAGCAACACATCGCGTCCGGTCTGTACCGCTTCCTTCCGCGCGGACCTCGCCAGATCGATCGGTTTCGTCTCCTCCGGCGTCCCCTCATAGATCGGGATCTTGGATTCCTTGGCCAGAACACTCAGTTGTTTGCGCGCGGCGGGCCGGTACACGTCCACAGAAACCATCATCGGGTTATGGCCGTTTTTGGAAAGCCAGCGCGACAGCTTCCCGGTGCTGGTCGTCTTGCCGGAACCCTGCAGGCCGACTATCAAAAGGACACTGGGCGGCTCGTTGGCAAACCGCAGTTTCGATTGATGCGTGCCAAGAATCCGGATCAGCTCATCACGGACAATCTTAACAACTTGCTGCGCCGGAGAAAGTGCCGAAAGCACTTCTTCTCCCATCGCCTTTTGCTTTACGTTCTCAACCAGTTGCTTAACGACGCGAAAGTGAACGTCGGCTTCCAGAAGCGCAACGCGGATTTCCCGCAGCGCGGCTTCCATGTTCTCAGCCGTGAGCTTCCCTTCGCCGCGCATGTTCTTGAACACACGCTGCAACTTTTCCGATAAGTTATCAAACATGGTTACTTCGGGTGTCCAGAGGACAAACTAGGTAGTCTCTACATTATACACAGGCTGGCAGCCGAACGGTTCTGCATTGGAGAGTACTGCCGCTTGAAGCCGTGCTTGACGGCGTTCTCTTCGATTTCGGTGCAAAGTAGCTGTGGCTGCTGCTGGCTGAGGAGCTTTTGGGAGCTCGTTTTGCCGAGCAAAGCCAATTTCGGAAGGCGGAACCGTGGCTGTGGGTACTGCGGCCGTTGGAATTTCCGTGCGCGCTTCTTCATTTTTCCGAGCAAAGCCAATTCTGAATTTCTGGAGTGTTTGCAGTTCTCTAGAGGCGCGGTAAAAGGAGCGGTCAAGGCTGGTTTCATAGCGGGCCAAGCGGGAGAAGTTATCCTGGCCGAGACCCTCAATGGTGAAGGATTGCCCGAGAGAGCCGAATCCTATTTTTTCGGCTTGAGCTTCGGTTGGATAGAAATGACGGTATAGATCGGCTTCAATGCGGCCGATGCGGCGGTTGCGCCAGAAACTGAGCAGCATCTTTTCGACGCAGAACAGTTCGGCTGGACCTTCGGGGTTGAATTGCTGTTGGAAGGACTCGCGAAGCTCCTCGAATACG
>JBBPYD010000066.1:0-89525 GCA_038200305.1 Bryobacterales bacterium | reverse complement strand
TCTTCGATCGGACTAGTCATCCTTGGAATTGCTGCAATCGGGGTTTGCAAATTGCGAAGACGTGGACAGGGCGTAAACCAGGAGTCCACAATATAGTGCATGGCAGCTTCGCGTCGGCGCGCTGTGGCCGGAAGACCGGCCGTCCCGAAGTTGGGCCCGGCGATACCGGAAAGTAGCCAGCGCGGATAGATCCCCAGTGACGCCGCAGCGAAGAGTCTTATCTCAAGACCGCCTAATGACCAAGCTCTCACGCGCAGCTTCCACAACGGCTTTTTGTCACTTGCCACAACGACTTAATTTCGAGAATTCGCTCCATCTGGGGGAGGAGCCGATCCCGCCCGCAATTCGGATGATGGCCGCTACGGCATCTTCAGCCCACGGCTGCGCAGGCAAATTTACATCAGCGGGTGTCCAGCGCTGCTCCAACAATTGGCGGATCTCCGCCGCACCTAACGGCCGAAACTCATGCACGAATCCAATTCGCGAGTAGAACCGCGGATAACGCGCCAGCCGCTTCTCCAATCCCGGCATGCCAATGAGAATCAGGCCAATTTGCCCCTCCTCGAAAATCGCCTGGACTTGTTCGAGGCTCGCCACGCGAAGCCGTCTGCCTCGCCGGCCAGAATGAGTGAAGCCGGATCTGGGATCTGTACTTCCTTTCTCGACAACTCCCTTGCGACCTCGCCGTAGGCCGGCCGGGGCTCTGGGAGCGGCGGTTCCCGCACCCAATCGTGTTTGTGGTGCGGTGCGTGGCGGCGCGAGATCCGCACCGTGGAAGAAAGTGAAGGGACTGAATAAGGGGGAAAGACTCTAAAGACCTGCCGGCTGCGGATCAACGCGGATTTTGGCCCGCCGGCGGTTTTCCAGGTCTGGCAGAAAGCCGGTGAGGAGACCGATGACGGGCAGAAATGAGCAGACTTGGTAGACGAAGGCGATGCCGGTTCGATCAGCCAGTTGGCCGAGGAGGGCCGCTCCGACGCCGCCCATGCCGAAGGCGAATCCGAAGAATAGTCCGGATATCATTCCCACTTTGCCGGGAACCAGATCCTGGGCGTAAACCAGGATCGCGGAGAAAGCCGAGGCCAGGATCAGGCCAATCGCCACGCTGAGAACGCGAGTCCAGAACAGATTCGCGTATGGCAATAGCAGGGTAAAAGGAAGCACGCCGAGAATGGAGCACCAGATAACGTACTTGCGGCCGATGCGATCGCCTATGGGTCCTCCAACGATGGTGCCGGCGGCAACGGCACCCAAGAAAATAAATAAATGCATTTGCGCGCTTTGCACGGACAGGTGAAACTTGGCAATCAAGTAGAAGGTATAGTAGCTGGTCAAACTCGCTAGGTAGAAATATTTCGAGAAAATGAGCGCAATCAAAATGGCAATCGCGATTGCGACCTGGCGGGACGATAGGTTTGCATGTCCCTCTTTATTCTTTGGCCGGGAGCTTGCGTGGGCGGCCGCGTGGGTTTTGTACCAGGCACCTACCTTGGCCAGGACGACAATAGCGAGAAGAGCCGCGAGGGAGAACCAGCCGATACTGGTTTGTCCCCTGGGAAGCACGATAAAAGCGGCCAGCAATGGCCCCAGGGCAGATCCGGCGTTTCCGCCAACTTGAAAAAGCGATTGCGCCATGCCGTGCTGTCCGCCTGAGGCCATACGGGCTACCCTGGAAGATTCCGGGTGGAATACGGCGGACCCGACCCCCACCAGCGCGGCAGAAATCAGGAGCATGGTAAAGGTGGGGGCCATGGAAAACAGGATCAGGCCGACGAGAGTGAAGCCCATTCCGATAGAGAGGGAGTAAGGCTTCGGACGGCTATCGGTGTAGAAGCCAATGAGGGGCTGCAGAAGCGATGCGGTCAATTGGTAGGTCAGGGTGATGAGGCCCAACTGTCCAAAGTCGAGATGGAAGGAGTCCTTAAGAATTGGATAAATCGCCGGAATGAGCGATTGCACCATGTCATTCAACAGGTGACAAAAACTGATGGCCGCTAGAATTGTGAATACGGTGCGTTCCTCAATGTGCTTGCTGGCCTGCGCAGTTATCCCGCTTGCGTTGATCTGTGACGACACTCTTCAGTGTATGGCTGCTTATAGCTTGTTCGCCATCTTGCCCATCACGACGGCCAGCGCACCCGCTCCCAGGGTCTTGATTAGAGTTGGATGTTCGGCATAGTAGGCGCTTACCTTGTCCACGATTGATGGATCCTGTTTCTCCGCTTGTGTGGCGATTTCGTGAACGGCATCCGGCGATATTTGAGACGCCTGTTCGGGCGTAATCTGAGTTTGTGCTCCCGGCAACATGCCTCCGAGAGATGGTCCACCAGCCCGCGCCAACGCACCGATCACTCCAGGGCCGGCCACGGAGAGCAGGGTATTTAGCAGACCCGCTTGCTGTTGTCCGTTCGATTGCCCAAACAGATGGGATAGCATATTCCCGAAGGCCGGCGTTTGATCGGAACGAAATGCTTCCGACAAGCCTTCCGCGAGGGTAGGCTTGGGCGCAGCGGCCGATACGTGTTCGAAATCCTGGACGGTGTTGGCGGGAGCGTTGCCGGCGGTGGCGCCGGTGTATTGTTGGAGCATTCCCCCAATCTCATTTATCCAATTCATTGATATTCTCCTAGTGGCTTGGGATTGTTAGTACCTGGCCTGCTTTGATCTTGTCCGGGTCCGATAGCTTATCTTTGTTGGCCTCGAAAATTTGCATGTAACGATTGGCATCCCCATAGAACTGCTTACTGATTTTCGAGAGTGAGTCGCCGGGCTGAACCGTATAGGTCTGGCCGCCGGCTCCGGAAGCAGAGCTACCGGGCGATGCCGACGCGGTTGCGCCAGCCTGCACGGAGATATCGGCAGTGAGATCGCTATATTGCGGATCTACTAATTTGATCTGATCCCAGACTTTGTTCTTTGCTTCCTCAGAGGGCGCTTCTCCCTGGATGACGAGCTTGTTGTCCTGCACATGCACGTGCGTCAAACGGACACCTTGCTGCTCAATGGTCCTGAGGACCGAGGCGTACTTCTGTTTAAGGGAATCAAGTTGTTGTTCGGTGGTATTCGCCATGATTGCTTTCCTCCATTGTCACTGAAATGTTAGTACCGGCTACGTCCGCCGCTGCTGGAACGGTCGCGGTTCCCACCGCCAAACGATCCGCCGCCGGACGGTCTCTCCGTCATTGGACGAGCTTCATTCACTACCAGCGTGCGGCCCAGAAAGTCTTGCCCGTTGCAGGCCGCGACGGCTTTCTCGGCTTCATCGTCACTGGCAATTTCCACGAACCCGAATCCTCTGGGCTCACCGGAGAAGCGGTCGCGAACGACGCTTACGGAATCGGCGTTCACGCCGGCTTGCGTGAACCAAGATTGCAACTCTGTTTCGCTTGCCTGGTAAGGCAGGTTACCCACAAAAAGTTTCTTCAAAATACAACTCCTTAGAGTGCCCCAACGCCTTACCGCGACGAACCATGAGCTGGAGAATGCGGCTACTAGACGACTATGGGCTATATATCAGACAGACTTTAGACGCTGCCCGCCGGGGTCTATTTCGGGAATCTTTTCGGGTTCAGGTTACAAGTTCAGGGCTAACAGGCGTGCCGCATCCTTAGCGAAGTACGTCAGGATCAATCCCGCGCCGGCCCGCCGGATGGAAACAAGAGTTTCCATCATGACGCGATCCCGGTCGATCCAGCCGTTGGCGGCCGCGGCCATAATCATGCTGAATTCGCCGCTCACTTGGTAGGCGGCAACCGGAACGTCAAAACGCTCGCGGGCGGCACGAATCAAATCGAGGTAGGGAAGCGCTGGTTTGACCATGATCATGTCGGCGCCTTCCTCAAGGTCCAACTCGATCTCGCGCATCGCTTCGCGGCCGTTTGCAGGGTCCATTTGGTAGCTTCTGCGGTCACCAAATTGCGGGGTGGACTCCGCCGCCTCCCGGAAGGGGCCGTAGAACCCGGAGGCGAATTTGGCTGCATAGGAAAGAATTGGAATGTTTGGGAAGCCGGCGGCGTCGAGCGCCTTGCGGATCGCGGACACGCGGCCGTCCATCATGTCCGATGGAGCGACAATGTCGGCGCCGGCACGCGCGTGCGACACCGCGGCTGCCGCCAGCCACTCCACGCTGCTGTCATTTTCCACCTCGCCGTCCACGACTTTTCCGCAGTGGCCGTGGCTGGTGTACTCGCAGTTGCAAACGTCGGTGAGCACGGCCAGCTTGGGCACGTCCCGTTTGATCGCCCGGACGGCGCGCTGGACGATTCCGTTTTCGGCATATCCGCCGGAGGCCAATTCATCTTTTTGATCGGGAATGCCAAACAGAATGACGCCACCGACGCCCAAGGATTGAACGAGCCGGCATTCTTCGACGATGTTGTCGATGGACATCTGGGCGTTGCCCGGCATGGAGGAGATGCCGCGCCGCACTCCTTCGCCTTCGCAGACGAAGAGGGGAAGAATGAATTGTGAAGGCTCCAGGTGGGTCTCACGGACGAGGCTGCGGATGGATTCAGAAGCGCGCAGGCGGCGCATGCGCGTGACGGGGAAGGCCATGATGTCCTAATGTTATCGTGAGTTTGATGCCCGGCCAGCTTGTTGCCCGCCGATTTCTGATCCACGGACGCGTTCAGGGAGTAGGGTACCGGTACTTTGTCCAGAGGGCGGCGGCGAAACTGAAGGTGAGCGGGTATGCCCGGAATCTTGCCGATGGATCGGTGGAAGTTTATGCTGTTGGTTCTGTCAGCCAGCTTTCCGAACTGGGCGGAATGCTGCGCACGGGTCCCCAACTTTCAGAGGTGCGCGGCGTGGAGGAGCGAGAGGCTGCGATGGAGCACCATACGGGGTTCCGCATCCGGTAGCGGAGGCTCTGTTACACTACTAGGGCTTTCCATAGCAAGCCTAATGACCGACCTCAAAACCCTGATCCGTGAAGTGCCCGATTTCCCGAAGCCTGGCATTCTTTTCTATGACATCACCACGCTGTTGAAAAGCGGCCCCGGCCTGAAGCAGGTTATCGATTGCTTCGCCCTGCGGTTGAAGGATAAGGAGGTGGACGTGGTAGTTGGAATTGAGGCGCGGGGTTATTTTTTTGCTCCGGCCATTGCGGTCGCGATTGGGACGGGTTTCGTTCCGGTGCGTAAGCCGAAAAAGCTGCCTTGTGAGATTGAGTTCTGGGAATACGAGCTGGAATACGGCACGGATCGCCTGGAGATCCATAAGGACGCGATCACGCCTGGGCAGAACGTGTTCATTGTCGACGACGTGCTTGCAACCGGAGGTACCGCGGGCGCGGTAGCGCGGCTGGTGGAAAAGCTTGGCGGCCATATCGCCGGATATGGGTTTGTGATCGAACTCGACTTTCTGGAAGGCCGCAAGAGGCTGCCGCATTACGAGATCACATCGCTGGTTCACTACTAACGAAAATGAGCGCGGTTCGCCGGGTGCGGCTGAAGGCGTTTGCGAAGATCAATCTCACTCTGGAAGTTCTGAACAAACGGCGTGACGGCTATCATGATTTGCGCACGATTTTCCAAACGATTTCGCTGGCGGATACGCTGGCGATTGAGTTCACGCGAGCGCGGCGGACCACGCTGGAACTGGACTCTTCCGTGGATATCGCGAACAATCTGGTGATTCGCGCGGCGGCGGCGGTTCTGGATGCGATGCGTCTGACGGCGAAGGTCCGTTTTCATTTGATGAAACGCATTCCGATGGGAGGCGGGCTGGGCGGCGGGTCTACCGATGCGGCCGCGGTGCTGCTGGCACTTCCGGCGCTGGCTGGCAGAACGATTCCTATGGCGGAGTTGCTTGCGCTCGCGGTGGAACTTGGCAGTGACGTGCCGTTCTTTCTTTCGGGCGGATGCGCGCTGGGTCTGGGCCGCGGCACCGAGCTGTATGTGTTGGGCGATCCGCCACAGGTCCGAGGTCTCGTGATTGCGCCTCCGGTGCATGTTTCCACCGCGGACGCGTTTGGGTTTCTGAACCGTACAGAGGCGCAGTTGCCCGCAGCCGAAGCAAGGCTGTTGGATTCGCGGGACTGGCGGAGGTTTTGCGTAAACGATTTTGAACCGGCGGTGTTCCGGCAACACCCGGACCTGGATACGATTCAGAGAAAGCTGTGCAAGTTGGGCGCGCGCCCTGCACGGATGACCGGAAGCGGCGCTGCATTGTTCGGAATTTTCGATCAAACGGAAGGCTTGAATCGCGCAAGGAAAGCATTTCCGGATTGCAAAGTGTATCCATTCACGTTTATCAGCCGCCGCCGTTACCAGGCGATCTGGCGCAAGCAGTTGCTGTAGGCTTTTTTCCGCGTGACGTTTGATTTCGAATCGCTTCGATTTTCGTTTCTGGCGCGCGGCGCCATTCCATTTCCAGCGGTGGTGCCGGCCAATATTCTGCGCGGCGCTTTGGGTTCGATTCTGCGCAAACAAGTGACCGGAACGGAATATGCCCGGGTGTTTTCGCCAACGATGCGCGAAGGCGGCCCGAGTGGTTTGAGAGATCAGCCACGCCCTTTTTGTTTCCGGGCGCGTCATCTGGACGGGCGGACAGTGCAGCCGGGGGAGCATTTCCACTTCGACGTGAATGTGTTTGATAGCGGCGGGCATGTTGCGGCGGGATTGAAAATGGCATTCGCGCAATTTGGCCGGCAGGGTCTAGGTCCGGCGCGAGGGCTTGCCGATCTGGAAGACGTTCAAACGCAGCGGATATCCCTGGACCTTGCGCCTGCAGATCCTGCGATCAGCGCTGTGCGCGTGACATTTCTCACGGCTACGGAGCTGAAAGGCGGAGGCGGTTTAGCGGCGCGGCCTGAGTTTCCGGTGCTGTTAGCGAGAATCCGGGACCGGCTGAGTACGTTGCGGACTCTCTACGGTTCAGGGTCTCTGGATATCGATTTCACCGGTATGGCGAGCCGCGCGGCGAAGGTTCAGTTAAACCGCTGTGAGATTGAGGAGGTCCGCACAACACGGCGCAGCAGCCGCACGGGACAAGAGCATCGGCTTCAGGGGTTTACGGGCACGGCAGAGTACTGTGGACCGCTCACGGAATTTTTGCCATTCCTGGAAGCGGCACGGTGGACGGGTGTGGGCCGCCAAACGGTTTGGGGGAAGGGTGAGTTGGGCGTTACGGTGATAAACGCGCGTTGAATGGAAACATATCTGGGCACCGCCGTTTTATCCACACGAATTCCTTTTCAACATGCAGGTAAGTACTTGATAAGTTGACCGTTAAAAAGCGGGGGAAATCTCCAGAAAAAGAGGTACTGCCGATTGACTATGAACCGATTTCAGCGCATCCTGAGGGTGGTTCCAGGAGCAATTCCAGTGCGCTGGATAGACGATAAGGAATAGGTGATGGGTGTTGAGACTCCCGAACCGTCCGGAAATGGGCGGCGAGGAGTGGAGTTCATCGCCGAACGTACCTGGAACCACTCTTTTTCTTCGCGAGATCGTCTTTAGCGCACGAAGGGAATGTAGGCCCGCACGCGCGAGCGATAATGTTTGAACTCTGAACCGAAGCGGCCTGACAACAGCTTCTCTTCGGCGGCGATACGAATTTCCGTTCCGATCATGCAAAAGGCAATTGCAGCGATTGTGTATTTCCATACAGGGTAAATGAAGGCGGTGGCGGCCGTCATGCCGATGAGAGACGTATACACAGGGTGCCGCAGAAACGCGTATGGACCCGTTGTAATGAGCCGATGAGTGCTGGTCACTACGGCCTGAATGCGCCACTGCATTCCGAGTTCGCGAGTAGCGAACCAGCCCAGCAGTACAGACGCCGGCGCCAGCACGGCAGCGAGGATCAATAGAGCAGAAGGACCGGATTGAGGGCCGTGAAAGAATGCAAACAGTAAGCCAACGGCTTGCATTCCCATGCCCCAATTCGCGGCGGGAGCCGAATTTCTCTCCGATTCAGCAGCCGGATCGGCGCGGCGGCGGACCGCGACAGCGATTGCGTGGGAGATGAAAAGCGCGCCGTATGCAAACCAACTGACGTACACCACGGCTGTGGCGGCGATTCGCAGGTCCATCACTTGGTCTTGGGCGGCGCGGAGAAGGGAAGTATGTCCGGTTCCACGCGGACAGCCGTGGTGAACTTGAACGGGTACTTGCTTTCACTCGGATACGTGAGCTCCACAAAGTAAGCGGTCCAGCCCTTCTCAGGTTTTTGGATCGCCGCTACGTAAACACCTGGCTCTTTCTCTTCGACGGGTGAACTCTTGTACGCGGGTCCAATCTTTTCCAGGCGGAAGTCGCGGGCCTCCGGATTGTTGGCCTGCCAGAGTTTTACGGCAGCCGGCTTGGTTGCGGTTTTTACGCGGATGGAGCCATCCTTCTCGAAAGTCCAGGAGAATTTCGGGCGAGATTTGTTCAGGAGAAAAGCCTGGTAGAAAGCGAACATGCTCTCGCGGGCATCGGAGCCGCGCAGGGAATGGTCGGCGTTCGGAACATAGCGCAGGTACTTCTCGCCCTTGAGCTCATCGAAGTAGAAGCGGGAAGAATCGGGCAGAAAGAACTGATCGCCCGCGGCGTTAATCATGAATTTGGGAACTGTGAGCCGATCGCGGTATTCGTATGGTTCTACGATTTTCATCATCTCGTGGTAACGCGGGGTGCCGCTCCATTCCATGATTTCCATGCGCTTGTAATCGCCGACGGCGGGCGCCCAGAAACCGTAGGCCCGAAAGTGGTGGTCGAAGGACTTCTCCACATTCAACAGGTCGATCACGAACGGGACGATGGCGACAACGCGCTTGTCAACAGCCGCCGTGGTCCATGTTGTCCAGCCGCGCTTGGAGCCGCCCGAAACGACGTACTTTTCCACTTTGACGTTACCGCCCTTATCGCCGGCGCAAAATGAGGTGACTGCATCCATAGCGCGCACGGCGCTTTTGGTCATGGGCAGGCGGGCAAGCCATTGATCATCGCCCCCGTGGAGGAACTTGTCCCATGTATACGCGATTAACGAGTCCTCCACGCGGCCCTGGGTCTCGCCGGCGAATTTGATGGGTTGATTCGGAACCATGCGCAACTCGGCGACAATCGATTTGGTCTGGACGGCCATTTCCGCGAACGAGGCATCCACGTTGGCGGGTGGCTTTCCACCATTCGCGCCGCCCGTGATGAAGAGGAAGCCGGTGGGGCCGCTCACCGTGTTGGGCTTGATGATGGTGACCCAATGCTGCCAAAGGGTGCGGTCCACTTCGGAGGAGCTGCGCCAGGATTGCGAGGTCATATCGAGAACGTAGGCCGTGTATCCGTCGCCCGGGATTGTGTTCACCAGTTCGTACTTGTAGTTTGCATCGGGCGCGGCGATGTATCTGTCAAGAGCGGTGGGTTTTTGCGCGATCAGTGTAAACGCGAACGAAGCCAGTAGGAACAGGCGAAGCAACCGTGTCATTTGAGTCTCCCTTTGCAGCAGCAAGCATTATACCTGCCTGCAGGGTGGAAACTGTCCGGAATCCACAGAGTCTTTAACGTTATGAACGATCGCAACCGGAAACGAATGTTGTACTCGGCCGCCGCGGCGGGGGCAGTGCTCGCCTACGCGGGACTGAAGAATAGGCGCCAATACAGTTTTGGCGGGAAGACCGTGTTGATCACGGGAGGCTCGCGCGGACTGGGACTGGTGATCGCCAGGGAACTGGCTGGGGAGGGTGCGAGGCTCGCGATTTGCGCGCGGAATGGAGATGAACTCGACCGTGCTCGCGTGGAACTGGAACGGAGCGCTCAGGTTATTACTATCGCTTGCGATGTGGCGAACAAGGCGGACGTGGACGTGATGGTGAGTAAGGTCCGGCAGAGATTCGGCCACATTGATGTGCTGATCAACAATGCGGGAACGATCGCGGTGGGTCCGATGGAAAGCATGACCGTGGAAGATTACCAGGATGCAATGAATATCCACTTCTGGGGACCGGTGCATACCGTGCTTGCCGTTGCGCCGGAGATGCAACGGCGGGGCGAGGGACGGATCGTGAATATCGCGTCGATTGGCGGCAAAATTAGCGTGCCGCATTTGTTGCCATACTGCGCGAGCAAGTTTGCGCTGGTGGGATTTTCAAAGGGCCTCCGGGCGGAGTTGAAGAAAGATGGCGTGGTGGTGACCACGGTGTGTCCGGGATTAATGCGTACGGGGAGTCCGGAGAATGCCACATTCAAGGGCCAGCACAAGGCCGAGTACGCATGGTTTAGTGTTTCCGCTTCTATGCCGGGGGGGTCGATGAGCGCGGAGAAGGCTGCCCGCCAGACGCTGACGGCGTGCCGGCGAGGCGATGCCGAGGCGATTCTTTCCATGCCTGCGAAGATGGCGGCGAAACTGGATGCGCTGATGCCGGAGCTGACTGCGGGCCTGTTTTCGATTGCGGGCAAGTTGCTGCCGGGGGCCGGGGGTATTGGAACGGCCGGCGCGACGGGGCGCGAGAGCCATTCGGCCGCATCTCCATCATGGCTGACGGCGCTGAGCCAGAAAGCGGCGCGGCGCAACAATGAGGTCGCTCTGGAGGCCGATCCGGAACTCGATCCGCATGTGGCTTGATTTGCACAGGGAGTGGAGCTACGCTTCGGTAGAGGAGTACGGGCGGTGAGAAAGCTAACAGGGCGTGCGATCTTTTGTGTTGTGATCTTTTTGCTTACAACGACCGCCTTTGCGCAACGGGGCGGTGGCCGGGGTGGCGGAATGGGTGGTGGTTCTCACGGTGGCGGCGGGTTCCGCGGTGGTGGAGGTGGCGTTGGCGGCGGGTTCCGGGGCAGTGGCGGTGGCTTCGGGGGCGGGGTTCACGGCGGGGGCGGATTTGTGGGGCGTCCTGGATTTGCCGGGGGCTTTCATGGCGGAGTTCGTCCAGGATTCCTGCCTGGAGGATTCGTGGGAGGCTTTGGGGGTGGCTTCCGCGGTAATCCGGCTTTCTTCCGGCGTGGATTCGTTGGCGATGGTTTCGGGTTTGGTTTCGGTGGTTTTCCGGTCTTCTATTCGGGATTTTCGGCACCGATTTTTGACGGCTATTATGGCGGCTATGGTGGCTACGGCGGATATCCGCCAGTGGAGTATGTGAGTCCTCCGGCCTCTTACGCGCCTCCGCCTCCGGTGGTGGTGAACGAATATTACGCGCCGCCTGCACCGGCACGTCCTCAGATCCGCGATTATTCGGCGGGTGGCTACGGCACTCAGCCTGGGCCATTGCCACAACCGCAAGCTGCGGCAAAGAGGCCGGAATATTGGTTAATCGCGTTTCCGAACGGAACCGTAACATTGGCGGTGGCCTATTGGACCGAGGGCGACATGCTGCACTACGTGACGCGGAATAAGGAACAGAGACGCATTCCTCTCTCTTCCATTGATCGCGACTTGACAGAACAATTGAATCGCGAGCGGGGGTTGGAGTTTCACTAGTCGAAATAGCGCCCGAGAATTGAGCGGCGGAATTCATTGAACATGACGAGGTAGTTCCCGCATTGATGGGCACAAACGGATCTTTTCCTGACTCGATGCAAGACTAGGCGGGCCGTTCTACATCGCCTCTTTTATACCCTTTCCGAATCAGAAACCAGTTGGCAGGGTACGTTGTGATGAAGCCTACTATCATTGCAATCTGCATCATGAACCAATAAACCGGATCATTTGGCTTCAGAGGCGGCTGGAATAGAACTTCATGCGTAAGGGCCATCCACGCGAACATCCCAACCTCGAACGCCACGAGAGAAATAGTATCCGCTTTCGCTGCTGCCCAAATCCCAGCCAGGCCGGAAATATTCCGCATCGGCGCGATCGCGAAGTACTGGAACACCAGACCGAGCAGGTAGGCGAGAACGAAATCCACGGCATAATCGGACCAGAGCACTGAACCCGCTAGAGTGAAACCGGTTAGAAATACGATCCACTCCCCGGCGAAATCTCCCAGCGTGCAGCCGGCGCCACAGTGGGTTGAACCGACGAAAGCGGTTTTCCAGAACGGGGGGCTGGTGGTGCTCCTTTTTCGCGGAAGATTGCTCCTTATCGCGGCCCATGCTCCAGTACGCCCATAGAGCAACAGGTCCCATGTACAAAGCGGTGATCGGCCAAACCCAATTCATTATGGCCATTTTTTGGCGGCGCCCGGTTAGGAGATGAATCAGGATGACCAATGCACTCAGAACCGAGAGAGCTAAGGAAGCCCAAGCTAACCCATAAGGCGGCATGCATATGGGATCGCTCGATGCCGATTATGTTTCAATTACGCTAACTGGCGCCGGCTTGCGCCGCGGGGTCCAATAAATCGGACAGCTTTTCTGGAGGTAGACCACTCTTTTCTTTCGCGACTTCGCGGATGGTGCGGCCGGTTGCATAAGCCTCTTTCGCGAGTGCGGCGGCGTTCTCATAGCCAATGGCGGGCGCGAGCGCGGTAGCCATTGCGAGCGATTGTTCCACGAATCCGGTTGCGCGCGCGGCATCCGCTTCGAGGCCCGCGATGCAGCGGAGGCCGAAGTTTCGGGAAACGGCGGCGAGCAAGTGAATCGATTCCAGAAGATCGTAGGCGATCACCGGCATCATCACGTTCAGCTCAAAATTTCCGGCGGCGGCGCACCAGGTAACGGTGGCATCGTAACCGATCACTTGCGCGCAAGCCATGACCACGCTTTCCGCGATCACGGGATTTACTTTGCCTGGCATGATACTGGAGCCCGGTTGCGTGGGCGGCAGTTTCAACTCGCCGAGACCGCAACGTGGACCGGAGCCGAGCCATCGGATGTCGTTCGCGATCTTGGTCAAACCGGCCGCGTAGGTCTTGAGTGCGCCACTCAGAAAGCAGACTGCATCCTTGGAAGCTTGGGCTTCGAAGTGGTTGTGAGCTTCCACGAATGGAAGGCCGGTTCGCTCCGCGATCAGTTCAATGGTCATGGTGGCAAAGCAAGGCAATGCGTTGAGCCCGGTGCCAATTGCAGTGCCCCCCAAGGCTAACTGGTAAATGCCCGGCAGAGTGGCTTCGATTCGCTCAATGGCCCCGAGCACCTGCGCCGCATACCCGCTGAATTCCTGGCCGAGCCGCATTGGGACGGCGTCCTGCAGGTGCGTGCGTCCGATCTTCACGATACCGGCGAATTCCTCCGACTTTGCTTTGAGCGCCGCGTGGAGTCCGCGCATGGCGGGCAGCAGATCGCGATGAATTTCCTCGGCGGCGGCGATGTGGATGGCCGACGGAATTACATCATTGCTCGACTGCCCGTGATTCACGTCATCGTTCGGATGCGCATGCGCGAGATGCGCGATCACCTCATTCGCATTCATGTTCGTGGATGTGCCGCTACCGGTTTGAAAAACATCCACCACGAATTGACTGTCGAATTCGCCAATTGCGACGCGCCCGGCGGCGCTTTCGATGTCTTTCGCCTTGCCGGCATTCATGTAGCCGAGCTGAGCATTTGCGCCAGCCGCCGAGGCCTTGATGAGACCGAGCGCCCGGATGAACGGCCTTTGCAGGCGAAGAGAACTGATTGGAAAGTTTTCGACCGCGCGCTGTGTCTGCGCTCCATAGAGCGCGTCCGATGGCACGCGCATTTCCCCCATGGTGTCGTGTTCGATTCTGTAGGATTCGCTCATAATGTCCTCAGCCTAGAAGTTCGAGATAGCGCGCCACAGCGTCAATGCCGCGGAAGAAGTTAGGCAGATACAGCTTCTCATTCGGCGCGTGTAGATTGTCGTCCGGAAGGCCGAAGCCCATCATCACGCTGGGAATTCCGAGATGCCGGTCAAAGAGGCCCACAATTGGAATGGATCCACCGGACCGCGTGTACACGGTCTTGGCGCCGAAGATTCCGGTCATAGCAACGGCGGCGGTTTGGACGAAGGGATTATCCGGACGCACCACAGAGGGCGCGGCGCTGTGAACCGGCTTGAACTCAGCGGTGACTCCGCGAGGACACGCATCGATCAGCGCAGCCTGAAGCTGAGCCACAGCCTCCTCCGGGCGTTGATCCGCGACGAGACGCATGCTGATCTTCGCCACTGCGCGCGCGGGTATCACAGTCTTTGCGCCTTCGCCGGTGAATCCGCCGCGAATGCCATGAACCTCAAGAGTGGGCCGCGCCCACAAACGATCGAAGAGGCTGAATTCAGGCTCGCCGGTGAGTGCGGGGACTTTCATTTCCAGGCGGCGGTATGCGTCCTCATCGAACGGCAACGACGCCCACGCGCGCCGCTCCTCCGCGGTGGGCGGCTGTACACGATCATAAAAACCAGGAATTCGAATATGTCCGTCACGATCTTTTAGCGCGCACAGGATCTCCGCGATCGCCTGTATGGGATTTGGCGCCGCGCCACCGTAGACGCCGGAGTGCAAATCCTGAGCGGCTCCGTGGACGTGCAATTCGCCGTAGACGATGCCACGGAGGCCGACACAGATGGTGGGCAGCTCAGGCGCAAACATTTCGGTGTCGCTGATCACCGCGGCGTCGGCGCGAATACGTTCGGGTTTCGATGCGACATACTCTGCAATGTGTTCGCCGCCGGTTTCCTCTTCGCCTTCGATGAGGAACTTCACATTTACCGGCAAGCGGCCGCGCTCGCGCAGCAGTTTCTCAACGGCGTTCGCAAGGATGAGCGTCAGCCCTTTGTCGTCGGCGGCTCCGCGCGCATAGATGTTATCGCCACGAACATCAGGTTCAAACGGTGGCGTGATCCAGTCATCCAGAGGGTCCGGCGGCTGCACATCATAGTGGCCGTACAAGAGCAGAGTGGGTTTTCCGGGCGCGCCGAGCCACTCGCCATAAACCAGCGGATTGCCGTCGCCTTCAATCAATGAGACATTCTCCATCCCAATCTGAGTGAGCTTGCTGGAAACGAAGGCGGCCGCGCGGGCGATGTCAGGTTTATGGGCGGGATCAGTACTGACGCTCGGGATGCGCAGGAAGTGCTTGAGTTCGTCGAGATACCGTTCTTTATCCGTCATCGACTTCAGTGTAATTGTAGGATGGAGTTGCCGTCCTAATTCGTCCCCATGTACACAAATAAACTGATTGACGAGAAGAGTCCGTATCTGCAGCAGCACGCGCATAACCCAGTGAACTGGTATCCATGGGGTCCGGAAGCCTTTGAAAAGGCCCGTTTGGAAGATAGGCCGATCTTCCTTTCGATCGGGTATTCTACCTGCCACTGGTGCCATGTCATGGAACGGGAGTCGTTTGAATCGGAGGAATTGGCTGAGGTTCTGAACGGTTACTTCGTTCCGATAAAGGTGGATCGCGAGGAGCGGCCGGATGTCGATCGCATCTACATGGCGTTTGTGCAGGCGACCAGCGGAAGCGGCGGGTGGCCGATGTCGGTGTTTCTAACGCCCGATCTGAAACCGTTCTTTGGGGGAACTTACTTTCCTCCAGATAACCGTTACGGGCGGCCTGGATTCCGGCACATTCTGGAACAGCTTGCGCAATCGTGGAAGGCGGACAAGCAGCGAATTGTGGAATCCAGCGTGGATGTGGTGGAGCAATTGAAAGGCTACGCGCGCGTCGCGGCGGATGGACGAACGATTCTGGACCAGGCCATTCTCGATTCCGGTTATTTCCAGTACCGCCGGACATTCGATTCGACGTTTGGCGGCTTCGGAAGCGCACCGAAATTTCCACGCTCCGTTACGCACAATTTCTTGTTCCGGTATTTCGAGCGCACCGGGAACGAAGAGGCCGCGGACATGGTGCTATCCACCTTGCGCGCGATGGCGAGAGGCGGAATGAACGATCAACTTGCGGGCGGATTCCATCGCTATTCGGTGGATGCGCGGTGGTTTGTTCCGCACTTTGAGAAGATGCTCTACGATCAGGGGCAGCTTGCTGTGTCTTATTTGGAAGGACTCCAGATTTCAGGCGACGAGGGGCTGGCGCAAGTGGCCCGCGACATTCTGGAATACGTTCTCCGCGACATGACGCATCCGGAGAGTGGCTTCTATTCCGCCGAAGATGCGGATAGCGTGATTGACCCGGCTAATCCACGTGAAAAGGGCGAGGGTGCTTTTTATATCTGGACGAAAGCGGAGATCACGGAGGTGCTAGGGCAGCCTGCGGCCGATTGGTTCTGCTATCGATACGGGGTGGAAGAAAACGGCAATGTGGCCGAGGACCCGCATGAGGAGTTCACTGGCAAGAACATCTTGTACGCGGCTCACACACTGGAGGAGACCTCACAGAAGTTCGGCACCCCGGTGAACCTCGATGAGGCCATCGCGAAGCTGCTGGAGCGCCGCAATGCTACTCGCGTCCGTCCACATCTGGACGACAAGATTCTGACTGCGTGGAACGGGCTGATGATCTCCGCGTTTGCGAAGGGCGCGCAAGTACTGGGGGACAAGCGGTATTTGGAAGCGGCACGCCGCGCTGCCGATTTCATCCTGACGAGAATGTACAACGGGGATATTCTGCTGCGGCGATTCCGCGAAGGCGAAGCCGCGATTCCCGGATTCTTGGACGATTATGCGTTCTTCGCGCAAGCGCTGCTGGATCTGTATGAAGCAAGTTTCGATCTCCGCTATCTGCGGAGAGCTATCGATCTCACAAACAAGATGCTCGACCTGTTTCTGGACTCCGAACACGGCGGCTTCTTCAGTACGGCGGAAGGCGATAAGAGCCTGGTGATGCGGATGAAAGAGGACTACGATGGCGCGGAGCCTTCCGGGAATTCCATTGCTGTGCTGAATCTGCTGCGGCTGGCGCGCATCACTGAAAACGAGCGCTACCGCACCGAGGCCGAGCGAACGCTCAACGCATTCGGTAGCCGTATGAAATCTACGCCCACTGGAGTACCGCAGATGCTGGTGGGGGCCATGTACAGCATAGCCGCACCGAAGCAGATCGTGCTGGTTGGCAGCGAACCGGCGCCGTTTCTGGACGCCATTCATCGGCGTTTTCTACCGCATCACACGATTCTTCTTGTTAACGGCGGCGAGGCCCGAGAGACCCTGGGTGCATTTCTGCCAGCCCTGCGGGAAATGACGGAAATCGGCGGCAAGACGACGGCCTATGTCTGCGAAGACTTCGCTTGTCAAGCACCAACAAACAGCGTAGATAAAGCAATTGAGTTGCTACAATAAGGCTCATTATGATCAAAACCGATGAAGTGCAGGAGAGGGCGGCGGCTACCACTTTGCAGGGAACTCCAATGACATTATTGGGACCGGAGTTGAAGGCCGGGGATAAGGCGCCCGATTTTGACGCCATCGATTCCAGCCTGCATCCAGTTAACCTGGCAAAGACAGGGAAGTCCGTTCGCGTGTTCAGCGTCATCCCGTCCTTGGATACTCCGGTGTGCGATATGCAGACCAAGCGAATCAATGAAGAAGCGGGCAAGCTACCGGGCGTCGATATCTACACCGTCAGTATGGACCTGCCCTTTGCGCAGAAGCGTTGGTGCAGCGCGTTCGGGGTCGACAACGTCAAGATGGTCTCGGATCATAAATTCGGTTCATTCGGAACAAATTACGGAACGTTGATCAAGGAGCTGCGGATCGAGAGCCGCGCGATCTTCGTGGTGGATAAAGATGGAGTGATTCGCCACGCGGAGTATGTGAAGGAAGTGGCCGATCATCCGGATTATGAATCAGCCCTCAAAGCAGCGAAGGAATTGATTTAAGGGACTGGTCAATCAGCAACCGCTTGCTGACGCGCGCGGCTCTAAACGCGGGGGGACGGAGTTAGACCGCCAGTTTCCAGGGTTTCCGTTCTTCCCTTGAAAGAAATTTCCGTGCATCCACCTGCTTGGTAGTCCACTTCTGCTGATCGAAATCGATTCGCAACTTGCTGCGAAGAGCGACGTTTCCGAGCAGGCAAGTGGTTGTGGACCGCTGGCACTTCTCAATATCGCTGACTGGCTTCTCGCGCGTTTTTACGCAATCCAGGAAATTCGCCCAGTGCGCCATGTTGGAATTGTTCGATGATTTCACTTCGACGGATTCCGCACCACGCTTTTCGGGAACCACCTTGTACCCGCTGCGATCGACATACAACGTGGCTTTGTCGCCGCAGAACAGAATGCCGCCGCTCTTGTCGAACATTGACTGAGCGTTGCCATACCGGTTCTCATAGGTAGCAAGAAACCCAGGGTATTCATATGTCACCTGCAGGGTATCCGGCGTTTCCCGGTTGTCTGTGAGACGGAACTTCTCGCCCAAAGCAGTGATGGTGGACGGCATCTTTTCATCAAACGCCATCTGCACGATATCGAGCCAATGCACGCCCCAGTCCGTCATCATCCCGCCGGCGTAATCCCAGAACCAGCGGAAACTGGAGAAGTATTTGTCCTCGGGGTCCACTCCGAAACGGTTCGCGTTGTACGGGCGCTTGGGCGCGGGGCCGAGCCACATATCCCAATCGAGAGCCGGCGGCGGATCGCTGTCAGGTGGATTGCCCAGTCCTTCCACAGGTGAATTCCCGTAGTTCCAGGTACGCACGAAAGTGACGTCGCCCAGTTCGCCGCTCTTTACAATCTCCACCGCTTTCTGGAAGTGGATGCCGGAGCGCTGCATGGTGCCGGCCTGCACCACGCGCTTGTATTTGCGGGCAGCCTCCACCATCTTCTTGCCTTCGTCCACGGTGACGCAGATGGGTTTTTCCACGTAGACATCTTTGCCCGCCTTGCACGCCTCGACGGTCATGTAGGGATGCCAGTGATCCGGCGTTGCGATGCAGACGACGTCCACCGACTTGTCGGCCAGAATCTCGCGGAAATCCTTCACCGGTTTTGCCTTGTCTTTTGTGGCGTGGACAGCCATGTCCAAGTTCCGCTGGAAGATATCACAGACGGCGGAAACCTCAAGGTTTTCCTGCCGCATGGCGACGTTGAGATTGGCCCGGCCCATCTTGCCCATGCCGATGAGCGCGGCGTTCACGCGATCGTTCGCGCCCTTTACATTTCCAGTAAAAATCGACGTGGTCAGCGCCGCGCCCGCGGCTTTAAAAAAGTCTCTGCGATCGGTTTCCATGCGAATTTATTATCCTTTCACGACGAAATTCACCAGCTTGTCAGGCACTATAATCACTTTCGCCACCTGCTTGCCTGCAAGGAATGGTTGAATTTTATCATCCTCCCGCGCCCTTTGTTCCAGATCCTCTTTCGATGCGCCGAACGGAACCACAATCTTGCTCCGCATCTTTCCGTTCACCTGCAACACGACTTCAGCGCCCGCTTCTCGCGCCAGTTCGTCATCGTAGGCCGGCCATTTCTGCTTGAACACCGGACCGGTTCTGCCTAACTCCTCCCACATCTCTTCGGCGACATAGGGCGCGAACGGACCCAGCAGCAGCGTGAGTCTCTCCAATACGTGCGCGATTACCGCGGGCGTCAACTCGCTTTCCGACGCGTATAACTCATTCACGAATTCCATGATGGCGGCGATGGACGTATTGAAATGCCAGCGAGACTCGAAATCTTCGGTCACTTTCTTTAAGGTCTGATGCAGTTTCCGGAGCACCCGCTTGTCGGCCTCGGTGCGCGGGAGGGTGGACGACAGGTCCGCGCGATCCACGTTCCTGGTCACGAACCGGTAGACACGCGCGAGGAACCGGTAGCTGCCTTCGGCACCGGTGTCGGTCCAATCGAGGTCGCGCTCCGGCGGCGCGGCAAACAGTTCGAATACGCGCCCGGTATCGGCGCCGAATTTATCGATCATCTCATCGGCGCTCACTACATTGCCCTTGCTCTTCGACATTTTCGCGCCGTCTTTAATCACCATGCCCTGCGTGAACAGGCGCTTCACCGGCTCGTCATTTTGGATCACGCCGATGTCGCGCATCATCTTGGTCCAGAAGCGCGAATAAATCAGATGGAGAATCGCGTGCTCCACGCCGCCTATATATTGGTCGATGGGAAACCAGTACGCGATCTTCTTTGAATCGAAGGGCGCCGACGAATTGTGCGCATCGCAGTAGCGGTAAAAGTACCAGGATGAATCGACGAATGTGTCCATGGTGTCGGTCTCGCGCCGCGCATCTTCGCCGCAGACAGGGCACTTGACATTCAGGAACTCCGGCACGTTTTCCAGCGGAGACTTGCCTTTGCCGGTGATGGCAACGTTCAACGGAAGTAACACTGGGAGTTGATCTTCCGGCACAGGCACGACGCCGCACGTTGGGCAATGGACGACGGGAATCGGCGTCCCCCAGTAGCGCTGGCGCGAGACTCCCCAATCTTTGAGACGGAACGTGATCGCTTTTTCGCCGAACCCTTCCGCCTTCGCCCTGGCGTTCATGCGGGTGCGCGCTTCTTCACTGCCGAGGCCGGAATATTCGCCGGAATTCTCAACAATGCCGTCATCCCCGAACGCCTCTTTCATGGCGGCCGGATCAGCCAGGGCGCCATCCATTGGACGGATCACAGGAACCACCGGAAGGCCGTATTGCGTGCAGAATTCGAAGTCGCGCTGATCGTGCGCGGGCACCGCCATAATTGCGCCCGTGCCGTATCCCATCAGTACAAAATTGCCCACCCACACAGGCACCTTGCCGCCGCTATATGGATTCACCGCGTAATGGCCAGTTGCAAAGCCTTCTTTCAGCACGTCGCCGGGGTCCTTCCGCGCCTGTGCATCCAGCATGGCTCTCACTTGCTTCTGTCCATCGGCATCGACAAGTTCCTTCGCCAGGGAATGTCCGGGAGCGAGGATCAGGCACGTAGCGCCAAAGATGGTGTCCACGCGCGTTGTGAATACGCGGATCTTCGTTTCAAAATCCGCCAACTGAAAATCGACCTCAGTGCCTTCGCTGCGGCCGATCCAGTTCTTCTGCATCGTGAGGACGCGTTCCGGCCAGCCACCCTCCAGTTGCGCGATGTCCGCCAGCAACTCATCGGCATATTGCGTGATCCGGAAGAACCACTGGTCCAGTTCACGTTGTACTACGGGTGTGGTCTCATGCCGCCAGCAGCAGCCATCCACTACCTGTTCGTTGGCGAGCACGGTGGCGCACTCGGGACACCAGTTCACCAGAGCCTTCTTCCGGTACGCGATGCCGCGCTCCAGCATCTTGAGAAAAAACCACTGGTTCCAGCGGTAATATTCCGGCTCGCAGGTGGAGACTTCCAGATCCCAGTCATAGCTGAAACCCATGCGATTGTGCTGCCGCTTCATCGCGGCGATATTGGCGAGCGTCCACTCGCGCGGGTGCCGGTTGTTTTTGATCGCGGCGTTTTCAGCGGGCAAACCAAACGCGTCCCAACCCATGGGGTGAAGCACGTTGAAGCCCTGCATCCACTTGTACCGGGCCAGCGCGTCGCCAATCGCGTAGTTCCGCAAATGGCCCACGTGGAGCGTGCCGCTGGGGTAGGGAAGCATCTCAAGCACGTAATACTTCGGCTTCGTTGTATCGTGTTCCGGCTTGTACAGAGGCTGATTTTCCCACCTCCGATGCCACTTCATCTCAATCAGGTTATGGTCGTACTGCTTTTCCGGCATAGTGTTTTTAACATTTCCAGATTCCTGCGCTCGTCGCCTTCCTCGTCGACAGGCGTTTCCAGAATGAACGGCTTGGAACGCAGTTTTGGATGGGACAGGATGCGGCGGAACCCTTCTTTTCCAATATAGCCTTCTCCAATATGTTGATGGCGATCCACGCGCGAGCCTAGCGGAACCTTGGAATCATTCGTGTGGATCACTTTCACGTTTTCAAGGCCCAGCACGGCTTCGGCCGCCTTCACGGTGGCGCGTAAACCATCGGCGCTGGCGACGTCATAGTGTCCGCACGCAAGGCAGTGCGCGGTGTCGAGGCAATAACCCACCGGGATATCCAAGTGCGAACCGGCAAGCTGTTTGATGGCGGCGAGCTCTTCAAAGCAGCTCCCAATGGAGGCGCCAGAGCCCACCGTATTCTCCAGCAGAATATGCAGGTTGTTGCTGGAAAGCCCGTGCGCCGCTTCCGCAAGACCGCGCACAATCGCGATCATGCCCTCCTCCACCGTCTGGCCCTTGTAATTTCCGGGATGCATCACCAGATAGTCGGCGTTGATCGCGATGGCGCGTTGCAGCTCCCCCCGAAACCCCGCGATGGAATTCGCCCGCACCACCGGATCGAATGAGGCAAGATTGATTAGGTAGCTATCGTGGATCACCAACGGACTCAGGTCATAGCGGTCGCGGGCGTTCTGCAACAGTTTGATATTGGCTGGATCGGGAGAAGTTGCACGCCACATTCTGGGGCTGGCGGAAAAGATCTGAAACGTGTTCGCGCCCAATTCATACGCGCGGAGCGCAGCTTTTTCAAGGGCCGCGGAAATAGAGGTGTGCAAGCCGATTCGCAAGGGGATTTTCTATCCTAGCATTACGTCCCATGAAGAAAGTTTTCGTCGTGCTCACCGCAATGATTGCTTCCGCGGACGCTCTCGATTCGTACCGCTTAGGGCCCTCGCCTGAAAACCGCTTTTCGCTCGAGGTGGAAAAGACCGGCCTGCTGCGCGGAAAGAAACACCAATTTGTGTTCGGGCGATACCACGGTGCTGTCGCATACGATGCGAAGAGGCCAGAGGCATCGAAAGTTCAATTCGAAATTCAATCGAACACTATCATGTGCCTGGATACCTGGGTCAGCGATAAGGATAAAGTAAAAATAATGAAGGTGGCATTGGAGGACATGCTCGCGGCCGATAAATATCCCACCATCAGTTTCGTATCGAATCGGATTGAAGCTAAGGGCGATAATCGGTTTGATGTATTGGGCGGCCTTTCCCTCCGTGGCATCCTACAGAACGTGACCGTCGCGGTCACCAAAACCGGAGATACCTATGACGGCACCGCTACCGTAAACATGAAGAATTACGGCCTGAAACCGCCCGTTACGCTGCTGGGTGCAGTAGGCACTAAAGAACTGATAATTGTCAGTTTTCACATCGCCGCCACGCGGTAGAGCTTCAGTGCGAAAATGCGAGGATGACCAGCCCGCAACCAAGCCCAAGCAGAATCATGGAAACGCTGTTTGCTTACCAGAGCAGTTCCGCCCTGAAAGGCGCAATCGATTTGGACGTGTTCACGGCCATAGCGGAGGGAAACGCTAGCGCTCCGGATATCGCGAAACGCTGCAATGCATCCGAGCGGGGAATCCGCATCCTTTGCGACTTTTTGACAACGCAGGAATTCCTGACTAAGAGTGGCGACCGGTATCAGCTCGCTCCGGACGCTGCCGTTTTTCTCAACCGGCGCTCTCCGGCGTTCGTGGGAGATGCCGCTAAATTCTTATGTGGCGAGACCATGCTGGATCATTTCAGGGATGCCGCCGCCTTCGTCCGCAAAGGCGGCTGTGCGGTTGACGCGGACGCCAATACCGCGCCCGACCATCCCGTGTGGGTTGATTTCGCGCGGGCCATGGGGCCATTGATGTCGCTGCCCGCCAGCTTAATAGCCGACCGCATTGTTCCGGGCACACCCGAGCCTTGGAAGGTGCTGGATATCGCGGCAGGCCACGGATTGTTCGGCATTACTCTTGCGCAGCGCAATCCGAACGCGCACATTGTGGCGCTGGATTGGCCAAACGTGCTGGAAGTGGCTCAAGAGAACGCGAGGAAAGCCGGTGTGGCGGACCGTTATCAAACAATCCCCGGCAGCGCGTTTGACGCTGACTTTGGCACCGGCTACGACGTCGTGTTGCTGACGAATTTTCTGCATCATTTCGATCCGCCCACTTGTGAGGCGCTGCTGCGCAAGGTGCATGCGAGCATGAAGCCGGGAGGCTGGGCAATCACGCTGGAGTTCGTTCCGAACGACGACAAAGTTTCACCCGCCGGAGCCGCGATGTTCAGCTTTGTGATGCTGGCATCCACGCCGGCCGGCGAGGCCTATTCGTTCCAGGAATTCGACCGCATGTTTCGCAACGCCGGTTTTTCCAAGAGCGAGATTCAGCCGCTGCCTCCAACGGAAGAATCCGTTATTATCTCGACAAAATAAGTATGCGAAAACTTCATGATTTAGCCGGCATCGGCCCCGCCATGTTGAAAGACTTCGAACTGCTCGGCATTCATTCCGTGGAAGAACTGTCCCGGCAGGAACCCGCCGGCCTTTACCAACGGCTCTGCCGCGTGACTAATCAGAAACAGGATATTTGTGTGTTGGACACCTTCCGCGCAGTCGTAGCGCAAGCGCGCGATCCCGATTTACCGGTCGAAAAACGCAATTGGTGGTACTGGAGCCGGGCCAGAAAAGCGGGGGACCGATGAGCCGGCGAGTTGCGATCGTTTTTTTTCTGGGTTGCCTCGTTTTTTCGCTTCCTGCCGTCTGCGCGACCACGGTGATTCTGGCGCGTCACGCCGAAAAGGCTCCGGCGCCCGCCGCCGACCCTCCGCTCTCCGCAATTGGACGTGAGAGAGCACAGCTACTCGCGTCCCTGTTGGCCAATGCCGGTGTAGGCGCAATTTTCGTGACTGAGTACGTTCGCACGCAGCAGACGGCTCGGCCATTAGCCGAGCGCCTCCATCTTGCGCCGGAACGGGTGGATGCCGCAAACACGGCGAAACTCATCGCGGCGATCCGGCGGCATGACGGCGGCACGGTACTAGTGATAGGACACAGCAACACCGTTCCGGCGATTCTGTCCGCTCTTGGCGGCCCGGCGGTTGCAGTCGCCGAGAATGCCTTTAACGATCTTTTTGTGTGTACAATTTCAGGCCAGGATGTTTCTCTGCTCCGATTGCGGTACGGAGCGGGTCCGGCGGAGACCGCTTCGTTGCGGCCCCCCTCGAACGGAGTGGCTATGCTTGAAAAAAGGAGCCCAGTTATGCAGATACAGTTCGTAAGAAGCGGCGGGTTTGCCGGCGCGGCGACAAACGTGACAGGTACGGTGAATTTTGACGAAAGCGGCGCCCAGGTCATTTCCGAAGGCACAAAGTACGCTCGTGAACTGCCGCCGCAAGAAGCGGAGCAGCTTCGCACTTCAGCCGATCCTGCACATTTGGCGGAGGCGTTGAACGGGCCGGCGGCGGAGTCCAGTCCGGTTCGCGACGGCTATCAATACCAGATTAGCCTCGCGACAAAAGATGGGAAGACCCATAAGCTGGAAGTCAACGCGGACGGCAGCGTAAAGAAGATTTCGCCGGAACTACAGGCTCTGCTGGCCTGGGTGCAAGAGGAGGCGCAGAAGATCTGGGCGCACCGGATAACTAACCGTTAACCGATCTCTGAATGGGCTATGGCTTAGGACAACTAGGTGGTAGTATTCACCCACAGAGTTTAAATCTGTGTTGTTAAAGGAGACTTGATATGTGTAATGCTAGTCACCAACATTCCATCTTCTGCATTTTGCCTCCCGATATCCTGCTGCGAATTGCAAAAAACGGTAATCAAGAACAGCGTGAATTTGCACTGAAGGCACTGGCGATTGACAGCAGTTTCCGTTCCAGCCGCCAGGAATTCTCTTTGCTTGGCGGGCTGAAGATCTCGCATGAGGCGGCTACCACTGGTCCGCCCGCCCCGCAGATCACCATTTTCGATTCCAAGCAGACACAGAACCTGCCTGGAGATATCGCGCGGACCCAAGGACAATCGCCGGTTGCGGATGTGGAGGTAAACGAAGCGTACGATGGCTTGGACGATACTTTCCAATTTTATCTGAATGTTTACCAGCGGAATTCCATTGACAATCAGGGCCTGCCGCTGAAGGCTTCGGTACACTTCGACAAAAATTACGATAACGCCTTCTGGAACGGCCAGCAAATGGTTTTTGGCGATGGAGACGGGATCATTTTTAATCGCTTCACCATCTCACTGGACGTAATTGGACACGAATTAACCCACGGGGTAACGGCCAGCGAAGCGAATCTTATTTATCATAATCAGCCCGGTGCGCTGAACGAATCGATCTCGGACGTATTTGGATCGCTGGTGAAACAATTCACGCTGAAACAAACGGCGATGCAGGCGGATTGGTTGATCGGAGCGGGGCTGCTTGCCCCCGGCATTCAAGGGGTGGCGTTGCGATCGATGAAAGCTCCTGGAACCGCCTTTGACGATCCGACACTGGGCAAGGATAACCAGCCGGATAACATGGCGAACTACGTTCATACGACGCAGGACAATGGAGGCGTACACACGAACTCCGGAATCCCGAACCATGCGTTCTACCTGCTTGCCATGAGTCTGGGCGGGCATGCATGGGAGAAAGCCGGGCAGATCTGGTATGACACGCTACAGGACCCGCGGCTGAAGCCGTCAGCCAACTTTGCCAGTTTTGGAAATTTGACGGCGCTCAACGCCGGCCGCCGTTATGGGAGTAGCAGCGCAGAACGGAAAGCGGTTCTAGATGCCTGGTCGAAAGTGGGCGTCAAGGTCAAGATGCAGCCGTCTGCGATGGGCGGTTAGTAGTTTGGTTCATTGATAGCGCCGTGATGGAGTTCGATCCTCTCACGGCGCTCAACCGACTGGCGATGTGACTTATAAGTTCGGTCAACGCTGTGTCCGTTGGCGGTGCATACCAGGCGGACCGCCGCACACGGTCCCAAACTTTACACAGCTTCTGCCTTTCGTTTGGCTTCCAGCGCCATTCCTATTTCATTTTGAGAGCTATCAGCGTATTCTATTTCGCGAGCATCCTCCAGAATCGCGAGAAAGGATTGCAATTCCACAACTATTTTTTCGCGGCTCTGTCACTCGCGCCGGTTTGTGTGGGCGCCGTCGTTACAACCCTTGCCGGCCAGCGCCGCGCGGTCTATTTGGGTCAACTGCTTCTGATTTCCGCCTTTGCTCTTCTGGCGCTCGATCTGAACCGTTATCTCGCGGGCGCCTGTCTGATCGCAGGAATTGGTTTATTTAAGGTGAGTTTCAAAACAGTCTTCAGCGCCTCTATGAGGCGATTCGACGAGGAACTAGACGTTCATTTCACCAGGCTCTACCTGGCCATCAATATCGGATCGTTCTTGGCTCCGCTTGTTGTCGCTCACTTCTTTTCGCACAACCCGAATGGAACTCCGCCGATTCCGCCTCCCAGTCCAGTTTTTGCGTGGTGTGGCGCATGCATGCTGTTGTCTTTGTGTTTTGGTGGAATGCGGATCGAAGCCATTTGGAAGGGTTACAAGCCGTGCGTGCAAATATCTTATCCGAATCATCCGCAGGAAACCCAAGCGCCGGAGGGATCTGCGGCGTTCTGATCGTAACTGTTTTTAGCGTCCTGTTCTGGCTCGGTTTCGAACTGAAATCCGGACGGCTCAACCAGGATGCGAGTGACCCGTCGATCATGAATCAAAGCTTGTTCGGGATTTATTTTCCTGGTGTCGATCTGCAATCCGTCAAGCCGCTGGTTGTCGCGGTCCTCGCCATCGCATTCGCTTCCGCGTGGCACGCGCTCTCTAAGAAAGGCCGCGATCCGAGCCCTATCTTAAAAATGAGCGCCGGTCTTCTTTGCCTGGGAATTGGTTTTCTTACGCTGTCCGTAGGATTTGGGCTGTCGAATGGGCATCCGATTTCGGCGATGTGGTTTATCGGCCTGTACGTGTGGCACTCTCTCGGGGAGCTTTTTTTCGAGCCGATAGGACAAGGTTTCGTGATCGCGAATGTACCGGGGAGGGCGAAGGCCTTTTTTCTTGCCGTGTGGGAGGCCACGGCCTTTCTGGCCTTTATCGGGGGGAATGCGGCGTCGAACGTATTCGGAAACCAGCTTTATGTTTTTGTTGGCGCCGCGGTTCTTGGGGCCGGCGCCTTGCTTTTGGCATTGACTCCCGCGATGAAACGCTTATCCAAAGAATAATCACATGCAGATGGATCCAGCCCTGGCCCAGGCATTACAGGAATTTGCCGTTAGCAGCGCCGCAGGCGGTATCGGGGGAGTTGTTGCAGGCATTAACTCGGCGAGCAACAACAGTATCGATCTGATTCGTAAATCCAAACCTAAACAAGGTGTTCCGGGGTCATTTGATCTCGGATTTGTGGGTGACCTGCTTGTCGGCGGAGCCGCTGGAATCGCTATCGTATTCTTCATTAACATCGGCATCACAAACAACTTTCGCGAAGCCAACCAGGTGGATTACTTACGTCTCATTCCCATTAGCCTGATGGCTGGAGTGGTCAGCAAAAAGGCGTTGGCGGGCATGTCTGAAGCGGTAATTGGAAAATTGGTTTCGGATACCGAGCAACTTCGTAAATAACAAATCAGACTTCAAAATGACGTGAAGAGGCTTGACCGCGTCAATGAGCTGATTAAGGAGGGGGAGCGCTATCTTAAGGAGGGGCGAGGAATGGGGGCCGCAACGCGAATTGCTAAATACGAGTCGGCCAGAAGCATCTTTCTTCAGGCTACCGAAATCGATTATGGGCATTCCGTGGCGTTTGTTTGCCTCGGCAAGTCTCTAAAACGTCTCGCCGGCGAGACAAACGTACAGGAAGAAAAGATAAGGTTGTACCGGGCGGCGATCGAGGCTGTTTCTAGCGCTATCAGGCTGAATCCTATCGACGACCGCACATATTACAACCGGGCTTGCTACAGGGCGCTTATGGGCGGTTCTGTTTCCCAAATTATTGACGATCTTGAAAAGGCCATTGAGTTGTGTCCTTCGAACCGGGGCTTTGCAAAGTTGGACCTTGACTTTGAGGCTGTCCGGGACGACGCCAGTTCAAATCTCTCATAAGCGCCGGAGGGATTGGAGAAAAGGCTGAGTATGCCGCTGGCTAGGACTGTGGCGGGGGCTGTGGCAAAAGGCAGGCCGGGAAAGCCTGCCTTTTGCAATCGAAACTTACTTGCCGGAAGTGAAGCGCTTTTCAGCTTCTTTCCAGTTCACTACATTCCACCAGGCCGAGATGTAATCGGGCCGGCGATTCTGATACTTCAGGTAATAAGCGTGTTCCCAGACATCGAGGCCGATCACCGGGTACTTCGCTTCCATGATTGGTGAATCCTGGTTTGCGCTGGAACTGATATCCAGTTTTCCCGAACCATCGCGAGTGAGCCAAGCCCAACCGGAACCGAATCGCGTGGTGGCTGCGGCGTTGAACTTCGTCTTGAAATCCTCGACGTTGCCAAACGTGCTCTTGATGGCGTCAGCCAGGCTGTCTACAGGCTGGCCGCCGGCATTCGCCGAAAGAATGGTCCAGAACATGGAATGGTTTGCATGTCCGCCGCCATTGTTGCGCACCGCCGTCCGGATGGATTCCGGCACGATCGCACAATTGTTGGCGAGCAGCTCTTCCAAGCTCTTGTTCGCCAGATCGGGCGCGGATTCCAGCGCCTTGTTTAGGTTGGTTACATAGGCATTGTGATGCTTGTCGTGGTGAATTTCCATCGTCATCTTGTCGATGTGAGGCTCGAGCGCGTCGGCTGGGTACGGGAGCGGAGGTAGTGTGAATGCCATAGTCTAAATTATAGCCGCCAACGATCAGGCCACGCCGCCCGCGCGTTCGAATGCTTCGGCCAACCGGAACATGCCGGTTTCGTCAAAGTGCCTGGTGAAAATTTGCATGCCTACCGGCAGCCCGTTTGCAGTATTTCCGCAAGGCACGCTCATGCAGGGAATGCCCGCCAGATCGCCCGTAATCGTATAGATATCGGACAGGTACATTTGCATCGGGTCGTCCAGTTTCTCTCCAAGTTTGAATGCCGGAAACGGTGAAACGGGCGTGACGATCGCATCCACCTCAGTGAAGGCCTGGGCAAAATCGCGTGCAATCAGAGTCCGCACCTTCTGCGCTTTGAGGTAATAAGCATCGTAGTATCCCGCGCTCAGCACGTAGGTCCCCAGCATAATGCGCCGCTTGCATTCCGCTCCGAATCCTTCACCGCGCGTGTTGCGATACATGTCGATCAGCGTGGGTGCCGATTCCGAACGCGTGGTGTATCGCACGCCATCATAGCGGGCCAGATTGGAACTCGCTTCGGCAGTGCAGATGATGTAGTAGCAGGCGACCGCGTAATCGGTGGCGCGAAGGCTGATCTCGCGGATTTCGCAGCCAAGCTTTTGTAATACGTCCACGCCTTTCGCAATCAGGCCGCCGGTTTCGCTGGCAAGGTCCTTGAAGTATTCCTTTGGCAGGCCGATCTTCACGCCCCTCACATTGCCGTCAAGCAGGCTGGCGTAATCGGGCACGGGAGCCGACGCCGACGTTGCATCGCATTCATCCCGTCCCGCAATCGTAGTGAGCAGCGTGGCGGCATCGCGAACGTTGCGCGCAAACGGGCCGATATGATCGAGCGAGCTTGCAAAGGCGGTTAGGCCATAGCGGGAAACACGTCCATACGTGGGGGTCACGCCGACCACGCCGCAGAATGACGCGGGTTGACGAATCGATCCTCCCGTATCAGAGCCCAGCGACACCACCGAAGTCCCTTGCGCTACGCTTGCGGCCGACCCGCCGCTGGAACCGCCCGGCACACGATCCGGAGCAATTGGATTCCGGACCGGCCCGAAGGCTGAATTCTCGTTCGAGGAGCCCATGGCAAACTCATCGCAATTTGCCTTACCAAGAATCACGCCCCCCGCCTGCTCCAGCCGGATCACTGCCGTAGCATCGTAGGGCGGAATGTATTTCTCCAGCAGTTTTGAGCCGCAAGTGGTGCGGACGCCCTTGGTGACGATGACGTCCTTCACTGCAATGGGCACGCCGGCCAGGGGCCCCAGAGGTTCATTAGTGGCGATTTGCCGATCAACTTTCTTCGCTGCCGCCAGCGCACGTTCGGGGCAGAAGTGCAGCATGGCATTTGTTTTGGGATTCTCGGCCGCGGCGAAACGCAATGCTTCTGTGGTCAGTTCAGTGGCGCTGAAAGTTCGTTCGGCGAGACCAGTCCGGATCTGGTCTATGGTGAGGGAAGCAATATCCATGTCGGGCGTTTTATCTCTCGGCTTTTTATCTCTCAATGACAAGAGGAACTTTGAAGTAGCCATTGCCGGCCAGAGGAGCATTGGCAAGCGCCGCCGCGTTTCCCAATGGCGGGCGCTCCAGGTCTGTGCGCAAGGTGGCCGTTTCACCCGCCGTCTGCCCGGAATGATCGAGTACTTGCGCCATGGGTTCCACATCGGAGGTGTCGAGCTCATTCAGCTTCTCGATATGGGTCAGAATCTCATCGAGGTCGTGAGAGAGACGGACAACCTCTTCGTCAGTGAGCTTTAGATTGCCGAGGCCCGCAACGTACCGAACCTCTTGTTCCGTGATTTTCAAGCGATGGCCTTTTTTCTGGCGGCTTTATAGAGATTGCGAAGCGCCGGATCGCGAATACCGTCGGCTTCATCGGCTGTTCCTGGGACGGGAACCGGCTTGGGACCTTCTTCGCGTTGTGGCGCGCGGCGCGGTATGGCGATGCGAAATTCGAGTTCCTGGACGACCTGCCGCCCGAGGACCTGTTCGAGGCGCGCCAGGATTTGCCCTCGAAGTCCGAAGAGCTGCCGCTGCCAGATGGCATCTTCCACTTCAACGACCAGGCGCGTACGCACAAGCGAGATGGCACCCGTATGGCATGCGATCCGCTTGCCTACAGCTTGTGGCCAGGCGGACTGAGCCAGATGCTCATCCGTTGTCAACTTCAATTTTCCCAAGACCCGGCCCGCGCGTTCCATACTGTTTGGAGGAAACCACAGTGTAGCACCCGCGGGATGTGCATCAGAGCTATTTCGGGTAAGGGATGTTTGTCAAAAGCTTTTGAACGCGCATTGGAAGCCGCCCGCCGACTCGCTTACGCGCGGTTCAGAAACACCCGGCGATACAGAGCCGCAATCGTCAGGGCGCGGTCCCGAAGAGCATGGGGCGGCAGTCGTGCTCGGTAAGTATAATTTCCTTGGTGAAAGTGGGTTCCACCAGGCAGCTTCCGCAATGCCGGCCTGAGTGTAGCACCCACTAGAGACGCGGACGGCCTCCCCGTTGCGCTAGCATGCGGGAATGCTGGTGCTTGCGTCGCAGTCGCCTCGCCGGAGAGAAATTCTGGAGCGGGCCGGGATCGAAGTAACCGTTCGGGTTTCGGGGGTGCCGGAGGAGCGGCTTCCCGGCGAAAACCCGGTTGCGTATGTGCGCCGGCTCGCCCGTGCGAAAGTGGAAGCGGTCCGTTGCAATTCGGGGGAAGTGGTCCTTGCTGCCGATACGGTAGTAGTCCTCGGTGAGGAGGTTCTGGAAAAGCCGTTGGATGTTGAGGACGCGATCCGGATGCTGCAGATGCTTTCGGGGCAGCAGCACCGGGTGATCACCGGTATTTGCCTCCGTTATGAGGCCGGACTGGTATGCGACTCCGCCGAGACGTTGGTGCGATTCGTGCCTCTGACAGAGGAGGAGATCGAGATTTACGCGCATAGCGGGGAGCCGATGGACAAGGCTGGCGCATACGCGATACAAGGCTTGGCGTCGAAATTTATCGGGCACATTGAAGGGTGCTATTTCAACGTGGTGGGTCTACCGGTTTCGCTGGTGTACCGGCACCTGAAGGAGATCTGGCGGAATCAACCTTAATGCCGCGCCGAAATCTGCCGATATTAGAGTTCACGGTGAACTTCTGCCAAAGTAAACGGTGAACTCCGCGGGAGGACTTAGTTATTGGGGGAATCTCAAATCTTGAGCTTTGGGTATCGCTTACGCATCCAGACGGCGAATGATTGTGGCGCCTGCATGGTAGAAAGCCGGCTTTGGCGTACCAGAGCCCAGTCGTTAAACAGGCCACATGTCTTAACATCCGATAGTAAGGTAGGAGGCTCGATCTTACTCAGGAATTTGAGCTCCACTACTGCCGATTTCGGATTTTTGGGATCGGTACGGGGATCTCCGGTCACCTCGGCTAATCCTACAATCGCGGACTCTCCGCCGCTGTGATAAATGAAGACCCGGTCGTTTGGGCGCATGGCACGGATTGCTTGCAGGGCCTGAGGATTTTTAATTCCATCCCATGTGGTGGTGTTATCGCGTTCCAGATCGGAGATGGAATAGACGCCGGGCTCGGACTTTGCCAGGAAGTAGTTCACTTATAGATCTTAATGGAGCCGCAGGTAACTTTCCAGTGTTGGTGGAATCCATTTGGTATAAGAATGAGTGCGGTACAATGGTTAGCAATCATTTGGCCTGAGAAATGTTGCGGACCTAAGTTACAGGAGTAGCGATGCGCGTAGTTAATAAACGAATTGCAATTCTGGTGTTGATGAGTGCGCTGGGTCTTTGGGCGCAGGACACCAAGAAGGACCCTCCGCTTGAGTTAGGCCCGGCCACGAAGCCGAATCTTGCCGATAAGGATTCAAAGGTCGCGGCGGGTGCGGCGGCTGAACCGACGGGGCTTTCGGCGCCTGTGGATCCAAATGCATACAGAATTGGTCCCGAAGACGTTTTGTACATTCGGGTGTGGAAAGAGCCAGAGTTCACGGGCTCGGTACAAGTGAGGCCGGACGGTAAGTTTACGCTGCCGGTCATCGGCGATGTTCTGGCGAGTGGTTTGACACCTATCGAGCTGGCTGCCAAGGTAACCGAGGCGCTCAAAACTCAGATTCGAGAACCGGAAGTGATGGTGTCCCTGCAGTCTGTCCAAAGTAAGCGCTATTACATAACGGGCGAGGTAAATCGGTCTGGGATTTTTCCACTGGTTGTCCCGGTCACAATTTTGGAAGCGCTAACCAACGCCGGGGGATTCCGCGAATTCGCTAAACCGAACAAGATAAAAATTCTTCGGGGTACGGAACGGATCAATTTCAACTACAAAGAAGTAATCAAAGGGAAGAACTTGGGGCAGAACATCCTGGTGCAGAATGGGGACTATATCATCGTTCCGTAATGGGAGACTCCGTGCGTCAAGAGGGTAGAAGAGAGTAAGAAATATGCAGCCTACGAATACCGAATCATATGGAAGTACTTCGAGGAGGCCACTGGATATCGAAGATTATATCGACATTGTCCGGCGGCACAAGGCCTGGATTCTGGGGCCGGCATTCTGTTCCCTGGTGCTTGCCGTTGTAGTGGCATTCCTCTGGCCAGACACCTTCGTGTCGCAGGCCATCATCCGCGTGGTTCCGCCGCAGGTGCCGGATGCTTATGTCCACGCGAACGTGAATATGGAGATGTCGCAGCGGATCACCTCCATGGCGCAGACCATTCTGAGCCGCGGCGTTTTGACCAATATCATCAACAACTTCAATCTCTATCCTCGCGACCGGCAGCGTAAACCCACGGAAGACCTGGTGGAGGAAATGAAGAGCAATGTCCATATAAGCAACGTCACCAACGTGACGGCTGCCAACCGCGGCGTAACGGCATTTTCGATCACTTTCTCCTATGACAACCGGATCCTCGCGCAGAAGGTGACCGCGGATCTGGTGAGCCGTTTTATGTCGGAGAACACGCGCGATCGGGCCACGACCTCAGTTTTGACGACGCAGTTTCTGAAAGACCAGTCTGAAGGCGCGAAGAAGGAACTGGAGACCATTGAGGACCGTTTGGCCAAGTTCAGGACGGCGAATAATGGCCGGCTTCCAGATCAAATGCAGAACAATCAGATCCTGTTGAATGCCGCCGAAGCGCGAATTTCGAACATCAACGCCAATATCAGCCGCTTGAGCCAGGACAAGATGTTGCTTGAGACCGAATTGCGCACCACCAAGGCGGGACTGGAATCCCTAAAGCCCAGGCCCGATCAGGTGGCGGTGCAAGCCAAGAACGAAAAGCTGGCGCAAAATGAGGCGAATATCTATCAGGCCGAGCAGATCCTGCTTAATTTGAAGGAACACTACAAGGATACGTATCCGGATGTTCGGCGAATGGAGACCCAGGTGGCAACCCTGAAGAAGATACGGGTTCAACTTCAGAAGGAAGACCAGGAAGCCAAGAAGACGGAAGCGGCGAACCCGGTAAAGGAAGTACCGCGTTACGATCCCGAGTACGCGCGGAACTCGCAAGCGGTAAACGCGATCATCGAACGTCTGGAAGCTCAAATCAAACTGGCCGATATACAGTCTGAAAATTACGTGAGGGAGATGCACGACGCGGAGCAGAACGTGAAGACGATGAGGGCCCGGATTGAATCTGAGCCGGTTGGCGAGCAGCAATACGCGGAAGTGGTCCGCGACCGTGAGGTAGCGAGGGTTAATTATGAGACGTTAAACAAAAATCGCTCGCAATCGGCAATTGCCGAGGAACTGGAAAAACGGCAACAGGGAGAAACTCTGGAAGTGCTGGACCCTGCCTCGCTGCCGCAGAGCCCCACCGAGCCGAAACGGCCGACGTGGATTGCAATTGGTACTGGGGTGGGATTGATTCTTGGACTCTGCTTTGCCGGCGCCCGCGAGGCCAAGGATGCTTCGCTGAAAAATCTGAAGGACGTGCGTGCTTACACACAGCTTACGATTTTGGGAAGCGTTCCGCTTCTTGAGAACGACCTGGTAGTCCGCCGCCGGAAGAGGCTGGCGTGGCTGGCGTGGTCGACGGCGTGTCTGGTGGGGATCGTCATCATGACTGGATCTATTTTTTATTACTACACTACCCGGGTATAGGCGCGGGTACAACGCAGTCTGGAGAATCTATGAGTCGAGTTCACGATGCATTGCGGCGCGCCGAGCAGCAGGTTTCAGCGGCAACGGAAGATATGGCTGAGGCCGCTTCCAATGGAACGCCCGTTACAGGTTCTAACCATAATGGGACGGCAGCCGCCATTGAGACCGTCACGGCAAGGGCCGTACTGGATGATCTCGGTTTTCCGGGAGATCTCCTGAACCGGATCAAAGAAGTGCCATTTACTCCGTCAGTGGACTCGCACCTGATCGACATGTCGAAGCCGCATGAAGCTCCTTCAGAAGAGTTCCGCACTCTGCGAACGCGGCTAAACCACCTGCAGACCCTGCAGCCGATCAGCACGCTGGTTGTAACGAGTCCATCCCCGGCTGAAGGCAAGTCATTTGCGGCGGTAAACCTCGCGTTGGCTGAGGCTCAGTTGGCGAACAATCCGACTCTACTGATCGACTGCGATTTCCGGAGGCCCATCGCGCACAGTTTGTTTCAATTGGACCGCACGCCTGGAATGACCGACTATCTTTTGGGCAAGTGCAAGCTGGAAGACGCCATCCGCAAGATCGGCGGTACTGGGCTTTACGTGATGCCAGCGGGCGAGGCGGTCATCAATCCTCTGGAACTGTTGAACCTCCGGGAAGTGAAAACGCTGCTGGATAATCTGTCGAATGTGTTTAAGTGGACTATTCTGGATTCGCCTCCGCTGCTGTTTGCCGCCGACGCAAATCTGTTATCGACCATGTGCAGCGGAACCGTGCTAGTTGTCCGGGTGGGAACAACGACTATCGATTCGGTCACACGCGCCATGCAGTCGTTGTGCGAAAACAATGTGCTCGGCATCGTGGTAAACGGTGCACGGCGCGGCGAACTCTACAGCAAGTACACTTATTATCATTCCTACTACTACGCCCGCCCTGACGAAGCGACTTAAGATCTGTTAAGTCCATCGGTCCAGGTTCAGGTATTGTGTTCTTCCAGTTCCCGGTCGATTGCCGAAAGCACCCGATCGCGGTTTTCCCCGCTGAGTTCTTCTTCCATTCGCCGCAGGGCGACCCCCACCACATCCCGATGATGCAGCCGTGATCCGAAGCCATCCCCGGAAAGATGCAGCCACAGTTCATGCAGGCGGGCCAGATCTTCCGGCCAGAGCCGCGGCGGGTGCGGCCCCAGGTTGACGTAAATCGATTTACGCCCGCCAGGTGGAATCGCTTCGAGTGAAAAGGCATGACGGGGCTCCGGCAACGCCTCCCACGCCAGACCGATTCGGCGGGCAAGCTCTTCCTGATTCATGGTTTCCGAAACGCCCGTGACCAGGCGTGACGCCATCAGCCGCGCCGCGGTCTGCACCATCGCTTCAAATATGTCTACGCCCGGAACCACCAGCAGATCCACTCGCTTGCCTTCCTTTTCGGCTACCGAAACCACTCGCGTGAAGAGCTCCCTTTCGTAATCTGTGAAGAGCTGGTTGTCAGCGAGCTCGTATTCGCCGGCTCCGGTGCTGACCTGCCGCACCGTCATCACAACAATGTCGTGCCGCCTCAGGTTCGTCTTCTCCAGGACGTTGATCAGATGACCCAGCCGGCGGCTATCGCGGACCGCCACCAGGATGCAACCTTCGCGCGCCGTGACGGAATCGCTGCTGATATCGGACCGGATGTCGAGATTGAATTCCTCCATTCCGCCCTTTTTGTTCTTGTTCTTTTTGGCGTTGATGTGCTCGGAAATGGTGAACACGGCAAAGAGCAGGATGGTGAAACCGACGCCGTAGATGGTAGCGATTCGTTTTGAAAACAGATTGCCGATCGCGACTAGGAAAAGCACGGCAGTAGTTAGGGCCAAGCCAATCGGCCATTCGCGGCCCCAGATGGTGATGTTCCCCGGGACCTTGTACTCCTGATCTTTGCGGTGGAATCGCAGCACCAGAACACCGAGCGCCTTTAGGAAGAAGCTCCACACCACGCCGAAGGCGTACGCTTCCCCAAGCAGATAAACATCGCCCCTGCTCAGCGCGACCGTAAATACCTGCAGAATCGCGATCAGGTTGATAATACGGAAAGTGGTGCCGAACCGCCTGTGCGGCTTGCGGAACCAGTCCACCAGCACACCATCTTCGGCCACCCGATTCATCACGCCGTTGGCACCGATAATCGAAGTGTTCACAGCGCCGGAGAGGATCAAAACACCGACCACGACGACGAAGACGTGGAACAGCATGCGCAGCAGTGGAGGCCCGATTAAGTGCATGGCAAGGCCACCGAGAAGGTTGTCCACGTACTCCTTGCGGATGGCGTCCGGAATTATCATTCCAGCAAACAGCGTGATTACCCCGGTGCAAACCACCGCGTAGATGCAGACGATGTTTCCGGTGATCCGTAGGTTCTTCAGCTTCGGCGAAGCGATTTCGCGATAGACCTGCGCCAGTGTCTCAAAGCCGCTCATGGAAAGCAGCGAGTGTCCAAACGCGATGACAATAGCGATTGCCGAAATCGTCGGGAATATGGTCCCCTGGAACCAGCCGAGGCTCTCGGCGTTGAAGTGCAGGTTCGAGGGGATAGGCGCGGGCGGAATTTGAGCGGCGCCACGCAGCAAGATGGTCAATGGACACCAGATCAGGAACGCAACCACCATCACCGTTGTGATCTGCATGATCCTCAGCGCCTTGCCGCTGGATTCGTGCAGGCCCTTAATATTGGCCCACCAGAAATAGATAGTCACAAGAACAGCGAAGAAGGCGGCGAAGTAGTTTGGATTCAGCCGGAACGTGGAATGCAGCATCCCGCTTAATTCGTTGATGAAGCGTCCCAGATATTGTCCGGCGGTAACACTGCTGATGGGGCCGGTAAGGATGTAATCGAAAAGGAGCGAGGAAACGGAAATTCTGGCGAGAAATGGCCCCATCGCATCCCGGACGACCACGTAAACACCGCCGCGCACAAACATGCTGCTGCTTTCAAGATAGATGGACCGTACCGCGAAGCTGAACAGCATGACGCCCAAAATAAACCATGGCGCGCTGTTGCCGATCGCGTGCTCCGCAATCCCACCAGCGTAAAAAGCGGATGACGCCAGGTCACTCAGGACGATGGCGCTTGCCCTCCAGAACGAAATGAAGGACAGCATGACCGTACTCGCGACCACGACCTTGGTCGTGGCGGATCTGGTTTCAGGTAGCAAGCAAAACTCTCCTTTCACTGTCCGCGTGAAGCGAAGCAGCGCCTTTCAAATTCGCCTGCGAGGTTAGCTGACGGGCTAGGGCTTAAAAGTACCCCGTCCACCCTGATGGTGAACTGCGCCCCGAAAACTTGGGTCCCCCGCCTCAATGGCTGAGTTCGGCAGTTATAATTTTAGCAGTTTAAGCGGACGTTGCAATCAGGCCGGAGCTAAGGGTGGTTGGGCACCAGTACTTCTCGATGTGCTCAATCACTTTCTGTGTGCCCTGTTCATGAGATACAAACGGACGGTCATCGGGATTGTACATCGCATCTGTGAGATCGCGGACCAGAATGCAACGAATTCCCCAGCGGGTCATCTGCTTAATGGCGAACGTGCGATTGAGGACGCACATGTTCGTATGCACGCCCATCACTAACAGATTCTTGATCCCGTCGCGCTTCAGCAAGCTGTAGACTTCCGGCCCATTATCGGAAATCAGGTCATTACCGGCGATAGAAATGGCGGCGATCTCGCGCGTCCATGCTTTGAAAAACTTGTCGGCAGTGGTGTCGCATCCGCCGGTGGAATCGTCAATAGGAAGCGGCGGGGAAGGGAGGTCGATGCCGGGCGGCGGCGCTATTTTCTCCAGCTTCAACATGGCCTGGCGTTGCGGAGCATCCTTGTAGAACGCCATTGTTTCCGAGGGCGCATGAATGATGCGAATACCACATTTGCGGACAGACTCTACCGTTGCGTTGATCTTCGGGGCCAGCACAGCAACGCGTTGCGCTGCTCCGGAGCACCAGTGGTTATCCCACATATCGCAGATAATCACCGCGGTTTCGGCGCTTGGAAACGTCTGCTCGAAGTGGACCTCATTCCAAACCCCGCTGCCCTTGAATGCCTCCACGCGGCTGCGTAATCTTAGGCGGAGGTTGCTGTCCGGCTTCGATTGGGCACGCAACAGCGATAGGGCCGGAACTGCGGATGTTATTGCGGTGGATAAGAGGAATTGTCTTCGGGAGGGCATACAGGTTCGTCTTGTATGATACTCCCGTTGCGGCCTCAGAATTCCCGGCGCTCAATTGCCGCGGCGGTAAACGCGTAGATCAACAGCGAGGTGAGCAAAGCGGAGCCGATGGCAACCCACGGCAGTCCACCGGCATACAAGTACATTTCGCCGCTCATCAGCCGAAAATATTGAATGGCGCAAGTGCTGGAAAGCTGACAGACAGATATTCCAGAATCCCGATAATGATAACGAGGCATTGCATTGCCAAAACTCGTCCAGGAAGACCGCCAGCAGGGTTGAATCGAATAGAACACCAGACAACCCGCCAGCAGGCTTACGGCGAGCGGCGTCAGTTCGGCGAGCGAGAATGGAAATCCAGAGTTCGCCCCCATCACCAGGATCATCGCAACCACTGCCACCAGCAGGATGAGAAACGCAAAGAGGCCAATGCCCACCCTCATGCTAAGCAGGCAATGGCGTGTGACTGGAATCGACAGGGTGAAAGCCATGGAGCCGTGAAATGTTCGCCTTACTCCGAAGCTGGTTTGAGAGTTGATGCCGGCTCCCGCCAACAGAAACGCGAACATGGGCATGGCAAGGGCGAAGAGTAGCTTGAATTAACCCAAGTTGCACGTAATTGAAGCCCGCCGATCTCCCCGTCATCGCGGCCCTGAGCGCGGGCGCCAAAGCCTTTGCCGACCAGGGACTCTCCGCCATGACTCTCAGGCTCGGCTGTATATGGTGGAGCCCATGAAACACAAGCAGAGCGCCCCGGCCAGACACAGCAGGAAACGGGACCGGACTTCAAACAACGATTTATACCAGAGCATGGGCGCCTCTCGATTTCTGCAGAAACAATTCCTTCAAGGTAACCCGCTGTATTTCGATGATGTCGCACGGCACGACCGTGCACAGTCCACGATTTCCTGAATACCCTCGCGGGCGAGAATTGAAACCGTTCGCCCCTGATGCTGTACTTCGTCAGCTCCGGTATAAGCAAGAACACGCTCCGGCGGCTCGTCCTCAAAGACCAGTTGCACACGCCTGTATTGGGCTTTTAGGTTGTCGAGAGAATCCGAAATCACGGTACGGCCGCCGTCAATCATGCAAACGCGATCGGCAATCTGTTCCACTTCGGAGAGTTGATGCGAAGAGAAGAAAATGGTTACTCCATCGGCGGCGGTGAGTCCCACCAATGCTCGCAAGACATCTTCTATCATCGCCGGATCCAGGCCGTCCGTGGGCTCGTCCAGAATTAACAACTCAGCCCCTCGCGACATGGCGAGCAATAGCATGAGCTTGGTTCGCATCCCTTTCGACAGCTTAGTGACTGGTCTGTCCATGGGCAGTTCAAATAGAGCCAAATACTGCCGCTCGCGATCATGGCGCCTCCGGATAAAAAGGCCTGTGAAGCGCAGAACCTGAGCCACCGTCATACTTGGATACAGATCTTTGGTTTCGCTCACGAATCCCACACGCCGGCGAATTGCAAGGCTTCCCATGCGGGTGTCAATGCGATGTCCGCATACGACTCCTTCTCCGCCGCCGGGCCGCAGCATGCCAAGCAGAAGCCGGATTGTCGTTGCCTTACCTGCTCCATTGCATCCGAGAAATCCGCATATGGAGCCGCGTGGCACTGCGAGATTCAAACTGGTCAGCGCCCTGGTCTGGCCGAATCGCTTTGCAGATTGTTGGTCTCAATGATGAAGCCGCTCATCTATTTGCCGGTCCTTATCGTCGTGTTCTCCCGCAATTGCAACAATTCGTATTCGAATAACCGGCGCATCTCATCTTCGGCCATGCCGAGAGAGATCAAGCGCTCCACCGTGGATTTGAGAATGCCTTGCGCCTTCCGTATCCGGAGGGAATCGTTCGTCGATGAATAGCCTCCCGCCACGAATGCCCCGGAACCGTGACGCACTTCAATCAGGCCTTCATGTTGAAGTTCGCGGTAGGCCTTCGCTACGGTATGGGGGTTCATTACCAGAGTCCCGGCGAGTGTCCGGATGCCCGGTAATTGATCGCCTGAATGCAGTGCGCCGGTCTCAACCGCGTGTTTGATCTGCTCCATCAACTGAAGGTAGATCGGAACGCCCGAAGTTGGATTGAGTCTGAAATGCATCGCAGTCTTACTGTACTAGTGAAGTGGCACAGTAAGACTGTACCTTAGACGCCGGTTTGTGTCAACAGATTTGTTCAGGATTTGTTCGGAGTATTGTTTGAAACCGCCGGCAGTCCGTCCGGGGCTCGTGTGCGGCCGATAAATTTGATCTTGCAGCGGCGGAAACTGACGAAGTTATTACGGCAATACTCGCACCGGTGCGCTTGAGCGCCGAGCTTCAACCAGAAGCGCCATCGCGTGGGAAGACGGTAGTATTCAAGTGACCAGGTACTCAAGTCCAAGCGGTAACAACGCGGGCAGCGGGCGTAAAAAGCGTTACGAAGATCCAAAATCTGGCTGGAGAAGCGTGCATCGCAATCCTTGCAACGGAGATGGAAGACGCCGAACGTCTTCATGAGCCGCTCGCCCAAAGACCTGGAGAGCGAAAACCGCAAATTGCGTGAATTGCACTCCGGACAATGGATGGCCAGCATAGCGCTTATCCGTCACACACCAGCCCGGACGCACACATAGTCCTCGATATATTGCGAGAAGGCGGCTTGCAGGGAGCCGCGGCTGCGTCCGTTATGCTGGATGCCGAGGCCATCGATGGACAGCACCGGGAGCAAATCGCGCGTGGTGGAAGTGATGAAGACCTCGTCGGCGGCTTGCAGATCCGCCAGCGTTAGGGTTTTCTCGGCAATGCGAATTCCTGGAACGCGAATTTCGGACAACAGCAACTCGCGGGTGATCCCTGGCAGGCAGCCGGAACTCAGCGGAGGTGTCCATACCTGGTTGCCAACCGAAATGAAAATATTGGCCGAAGTACACTCACTGATTTCGCCGCGCTCATTCAGCAAAACCATTTCGTCGAAACCACGCTCATGTGCTTCCTCGTAGATGGTGAGGTTCATCGCCCAGGAAGTAACCTTCACGCCTGAAAAACGGGAGGCTGCGTGTCTTGCGTCCGGCAGCACTCCGAGTTTCACGCCAACACCCCAGTTCTTGAGCCCGGTGGTGAAGGCGACCACATCGAAATCCCGCTCTAGATCCGGCCCTTCAAAGATTCCGCCGCGATTCCGCACCACCGCCACCCGAAGCGTCGCGTCATTGGCTTGGTTTCGCTCCACTAACTGAAGCAGACGCCGCTCCAACCAATCCGGATCGCCGGGGAAGGGAACTTTCATCAACAACGCATCGCGCTTCATCCGGTCGAAGTGTCGCGCAAACTCAAACAAGACTCCACGAGCCACACGAATGGTGCTGAATACTCCCCAGCCGTTCAGGAATCCGACTTGGCCCGCCGCAAGTACCTTTTCATCCGCATTCAGAATTTCGCCGTTGTGAAGAATATAACGATGCATAGCAACCATAATTCTAACGGATACGATGGTAAGAGAGGAATGAGTTATCAATCACCGGAAGTGATCGTAGTGGGCGCAGGCATCATCGGGGCGTCCATTGCGTGGCGGCTCGCGCAACGTGGTCTGCATGTTCAATTGCGGGATGCGGGGAAGATGGGCGGGCAAGCAAGCAGCGCAGGGGCAGGAATGCTGGCGCCGGGCGGCGAAATCGAATCACCCTCCGCCTTTGGACGGCTGCTGGTGGACAGCCTGCGCCTCTATCCCGAGTTCGTGCGGGAACTCTCGGAGACCACGGGAGTGTTCATCGACTATCTTAGATGCGGCGCGATTGAAAGCGCCGAATCCGGACAGGGCTGGGAAGCGCTGATCGCTCGCGCTCGAGTGCAGGCTGAGATGGGAGTCCGGTCGGAACCATGCGCCGAGAGATCGCTGTTCTATCCAGATGATGCCATTGTCGATCCTGTACACGTCCTGCAAGCGTTGCGGGCCGCGTGCCTTCAGTTGGGGGTGGAGTTGATGGAAGGATCGCCCGTCGAGCGGCTGGACAACCTTAACGCCCAGGCTGTGGTGCTCTCTGCCGGTGCATGGAGCGGCGGCATTGCGGGCGTAAACGGAATTCCAAAGTCTTTTCCAGTGAAGGGGCACTTAATCGGGTATGGTTTGCCGGCCGGAAGTCTCGGCCCAGTCCGGCGATGCGGCCACACTTATCTACTGCAGCGCCAGAACGGGTTCACGGTAGCTGGGTCCACAACCGAGCACGTGGGCTTCGATACAAACGTAAACCGGCAAATCGTGAAAGACGTCCGCAGTCGAGCGGAGACGCTCTACCCGGTGCTGCGGGATGTTGCTCCAGCGCGTTGCTGGATTGGATTTCGTCCAGGAATTGAGACACCTGAACCCGCGATTGGCCAGTTTGAGGATTCCCGCTACTGGCTGGCATACGGACACTACCGAAACGGAATTCTGGCGGCCCCGGCGACGGCGCACCGCATCGCGGACGGTGTCACTTCCAGTTTGGGAACGGCCTTATCCGCCCTTCGCAACAATCCTTGATTAGGGCGGCCGTACGGCTGCGCCGCTGCATCAATTTCTGCAGCATGCATTCGAGCGCGTCTTCATCGCCTCTCACCCATTCCGGCGGAATGCTCCGGTAGGCCTCATCCACTACGCTTTCTGGAAAGTTTGTCACCCGGTCCAGCCAGGGTTGAAAATCGTCGAAGCCACTGACGCTCCCATAGACCATAGGACGGTAATAAATCCCTTGCAGGGGTGAATCGGGATAGTCCCAATGAGGGCCGTTGAAAATATAGCCATGGTCCATCATCAGAGCGATGAAGCCGGTACGCAGAGGATGATCGGACAACGCCGGTGCAAATTCACGCAGACGCGCTCGAATAAATATGGACTGACGCGCGTCCGCGTTCGCGGTCCACTTGTCGAAGACAAGGATGCCCAGGAATTCCGGCAGGTTCGCCACCTGCTTCAGCAATGCGTCGGGAACAAAGTCATACACGGCGACCTTTGCAGGGTCGCCTGGAAAACAGGAACCGAAATGCCAGCCCGGTGAGACCGCTGCGCGGATATTCCCAAGCTGAATGTGAACGTCGGGATTTTCTGCGAGGAACTCTTCCGAGAGCCGTACGATGGCCGTATCAGGAATCGCGATCTGCAAGTACTGCAGAAACTTAGACGCGATCCATTCGTTCACTAGAATGCGCCGGTGCTGAGGATTGTTCTGGAATTTTACAACGTAGAAGCGGCCGTCGTCGGCTTCGATTAGATGCGATTGTGCTCCGCCACGCATTTTTCGGATCAGCCTCCGGGCATTGACGGGCATGAGTAGAGTAACCTAAGAGCTTATTCTAATCCGGAGGACTTATCGAAGATGTCGGACGAAAACAACGCGCCGCAGCCCCAGCCGCAAGGGCGGAGCAAGGATGAGATTGCGCTGGAGTTGATGAAATTCATCGCGGTGACTACTGGTTATGGCAAAGGGTCTACATCAACCGGTTACGGCGGAAAGGGAGGTAAGACGTCGGAAGAATATGCCGATTCCCTATTACAACTCTTTGAAAGGTGCCGTACAGTGGTTGCGAAGTAGCTGCGCCGTGAAAGCAACAGGCACGAAATGGTTTCGTGCCTGTTGTCTTTAGAAAAAAACTTACCTCTTCTTGGTGCTCTTCACAGCCGCTTTCCTCACAGGCGCTTTCACTGCTGTCTTGGGCGCGGTCTTCTTAGCTGCTGCCTTCTTAGTTGCTGTCTTCTGGGGCGCTGCCTTTTTGAGTGCTACTTTCTTCGCGGTGGTTTTCTGCGGCGCCGCCTTCTTTGCGGCTCCCTTCTTGGCTGCTGTTTTCGCCGGCGCGGCCTTAGATGCGGTCTTGGAAGCCGCGCTCTTCGCTACTGTCTTTTTCACCGGTACCTTCTTTGTTGGAGTTTGTTTAGCCATGGCTTTCTTAGCCGAGGCCTTTTTTGCTGGCGCTGCTACCTTCTTAGCTGGTGCTTTGGGCGTAGGCGCTTTCTTGACCGGCGCCTTGGCAGCGGTTTTTCTGGCAAGCGGCCTCGCCGTTTCCCTTGCCGCTGCCTTTTTCACTGGCTTGTCCGGAGATGCTGACGTCTGAAATCCCGTATCGGCCGGCATCGGAGTGGAATCGGGCGCTGAATCTTCGGTAGCGCCATTTTGCGTTTCTTTGTCCTCTGGTTCTGGCGCGCGAGCCGTAGCAGGGCCGCCTGGTTCTGGCGGAATGTTGTCGATCACTATGTCGTCCATGTCTTCATCCTCATCCTCGGAGCGATATTCTCCAATCTCTGACTCCAGCTCGACATGCTCATCGTCATAGTCGAAGTCGTCGAGTTCTTCTTCGTCTTCGCGAGCAACAAATCGCGGATGGTGCATGCAAAAGGCCTCCTTAGGCTATTTACAAACCCTAGCATAACTCGTTTTATTTCAAAGGCAACAGAAAAAACAAAAGCACCGCCACCGTTGCCCGGTTGCAGTGCTCTTGAAATCGAGAAATTCGCGATTACCTAACGGAGGCTGGCGCGTTGCGTTGCGGCGGCAGACGCTCTATGTTGAACGGGCTTTGCCGGTGTGCGCTGCGTAGTGACTGCACGCCGGACTGGCGTTTTCGAAACTGTGTTTTTCGCAAGTGTGTGGCGGGCGGTGGCAGACGTTTTCCTCACAGGCGTCCGTTTGCTTGCAATCACGCGAATTTTGGTTTCCTGCATCGCGGCTGGTATCAGAAGCACGTCTCCAATACCGACGGCTGCCGAACTGTTTGCCGATGCGATGCTGCTCACAGGAGTGTTGTACTGCCTTGCAATGGAGGCGAGCGTCTCACCCTGCCCCACACGATGCACACGCCAGGAAGCACGCCGCAGTTCTGGAACGTTTTCCAGTCCTGCGAGTACAGCCGGTGTACTGCCTTTCGGGATGCGCAATTCATAACCGCTGGGCGCCACATTGCTCAAGAGAGCGGGATTTAACTCGCGGATCTCCGATACAGGCCGCTTGGCAACGTCAGCCACCAGCGCTATGTGAGTAGGCGCCGCAACCTTCATCGTTTCGTACTCAAGAGGCTGATCCAGTTCCAAATTGTCGATTCCGTAATCTTTCGGATTCTTCGCCATGATCGTCAGAGCAAGAATGATGGGAACGTAATTAGTAGTTTCTTTCGGAATTGCATTGCGGCTCCGAAGCTGCCAGAAATCGGCATAGCCGGTGCGCTCCACCGCTTTTTCGACTCCCCCCGGTCCACAGTTATATGCCGCAATCGCCAGATACCAATCTCCAAACCTCTGGTACAGATCGCGAAGATGACGTGCCGCCGACCGCGTAGCCTTCTCCGGGTCGAGCCGGTCATCCATATATGAAGTCTGGTTCAGGCCATACTCACGGCCGCGCCATTGCACAAACTGCCACATCCCGGTGGCTGCTTTATTCGACACCGCCCGAGGATAGAAACCGGACTCCGCCTGCGCCAGGTAGATTAGCTCCTGCGGAACTCCTTCTTCCGCCAGAATTCGAGAAATCAAAAACCGGTATTTGCCAGACCGCTTCAGGCCGGCTACCAGCGTCCGATGCCCGCGCTCGCCGGAAAAGAAGTGAATGTAGCTAAGAACTGAGTCGTTCACCTGGAGAGGAAGCTGCGAAGTAGTAGCCAGAACCTGCTCGCTCACCTTGGGCTTCAGGTTTGGATCTACAGGGAAGGTCATCTCAAGAATGTCTTCAAGCGGAGCCTTGTCATACCCAGGCTGGCTGGACAAATCGCCTGCGCCAAGGCCGTTCACGTCGTAACGATGGATAGCGGCCACCATCTGTTCCAAACGCTTCTCCACCTTTGCCCGATCGGGCATGGTTTCGGGCGCACTCATAAGGATATCCACCGCCCGGTCAAATTCACGCCTCGCGCTGTCCAGGTCATTGGCTTGATAGAGATTCTTTCCGGCCTGGAACCGTTCGTCCGCCCTTTGAATCCGAAGGCTGGCGGGCGATGGGCGGTCAATCTGCTGCAGGGAAGGGTTCAGGAAGCTGGGAGTTTGTGAAAGATAGGGATTTGTTGTTAATTGTGGAGGATCTGGAAGAGGCGGGACTGTGATAGCCGGTTTTGGCGCCGGCGGCAAAAAAGCCAGTCCAAATCTTTGTGGCTTACCTGTGGTGCAACTTACTGAAAATATGACGATTAAGGATGAACAGAGTACATAATATAGTTGACGTAAGGGCATTCTCGCCTTTTAAACATTCGAGGATTTAACCACCGTCCAGGTTCTCACTGTAACCCATTTGAGAGAACGGGTCAAGATGAAGCAGAGGAGGGTCAAATGGTACAAAGAAGGGGTGGAATGGTAAAAAAGCCCGAGTGAAGGATGCGGAGCAGCGGCTTTCCAAGTGCCCCGCATCATCGGAACGAAATTACTCTTCTTCCTCTTCTTCGCCAGCTCGCGCCGCCTTCGCTGCGGCGATGATTTTGTCGGCTTGCAGGGATGGCACGTAGTCGTAATGATCGAACTCCATATGGTACGACGCGCGTCCCTGGGTCATCGAGATCAGATCGTTTTGATAATTGAGCATTTCCGACATGGGGACTTGCGCGCGGATGATCTGCGTTCCGCCCTTCGTATCCATTCCAGAAATACGGCCCCGCCGGCCGTTCATGTCGCCCATTAGATCGCCAGCGTACTCCACCGGAGCCTGTATTTCCACATTCATTACCGGTTCCAGCAAACTTGGCTTGGCTTGCTGCATGGCCAGTTTGAATGCCTTACGAGCCGCCAGCTTAAACGCCATTTCGGAGGAGTCGACGTCATGATAGGAGCCATCGAAGACGGTCACCTTAAAGTCGACCACTGGAAATCCGGCCAAGTAGCCGATGGCTGCCGTCTCCAGGATTCCTTTCTCGATTGCCGGAATGAAGTTCTTTGGGATTGCTCCGCCGAAAACCTCGTTGGCAAATTCAAACCTCGCGCCGCGCGGCAATGGCTCCATCCGTATCCAGCAATCGCCGAACTGGCCGTGACCGCCGGTCTGTTTCTTGTGCCGCCCCTGCACCTCGGCCTTTCCACGGATCGTCTCGCGGTACGGAATCTTCGGTGCGCGTAAGGCGACGTCCACGCCGTAGCGTTTCTTCAACCGGCTAACGATGATTTCCACATGCTGCTGGCCATTGCCGGCAAGCAGAAACTCCTTGGTCTGCGGGTCGCGGTAAAAACGCAGCGACTGGTCTTCCTCTAGAATCTTGTGCAGCGCGTTGCCCATCCGGTCCTCGTCGTTCCTGGACTTCGCCTCAATCGCGTAGGCGATGGACGGCTCAGGCGCCTCCACAGCCGGATAACTGATCAGAGAATTCTTCGCGCACAGGGTATCGCCGGTCAGCGTATCTCTCAGTTTGGCGACCGCGCCCAGATCGCCGGCGTGCAACTCGGGAACGGGTTGTATGGTTTTGCCCATTAGCACGCCTACGTGCGCCAGCCGTTCATCGGTGCCGGTGCGAACATCTTGCAGATGCTCATCGTTCTTCAGCACACCGGAACAGACCTTGAAGTAAGACACGCGCCCGGCGAACGGGTCCGCCACCGTTTTGAAGACGAACGCCGAGAGGGGAGCGGAGTCCTTGATCTCGCGCGTGACGTCTTGACCAGTGTTGGACTTGGCCTTGAGCGGAGCGTGCTCAATGGGAGCGGGGAAGTGGTCCGCGATCAAATTTAGCAAGAGATCGCTTCCAATGTTGTGATAAGCCGACAGACAGAGGACCGGAAACAGCCGCCGGTCCCGGATCTCTCTTTCCATGCCTTCAATGATGTGTTCCACGGGCAGAGTTCCCTTTTCAAAGAACTCCTCCATCAGAGCGTCATTCTCTTCGGCCACCATCTCCACCAGAGCCTCGTGAGCCGCTTGAGCCGCTTCCGCCATGTCCGCCGGAATCTCGCCTTCCTTGCCCTTTCCGTCGCCGCCTGGGGTGTACGTGTAACTCTTCATCGTCACCAGATCCACCACGCCGGTGAAATTCTTCTCAGACCCAATGGGCAATTGGACGGGAATGGCAATTCGCCCAAATGTCTGATGGATGCTCTCCAGTGCGCGCTCAAAACTGGCGCGCTCCCTATCCAGCTTGTTAATGATAAACGCACGTGGAAGCTGGAACTCTTCGGTGAAACTGAAAACTTTTTCGGTTTGAACCTCAACTCCCGCAACCGCGTCCACCAGCACCAGCGCGGAGTCTGCCGCCATCAACGCAGCCCGTGTGTCTTGGATGAATATATTAAAACCCGGCGTGTCAATCAGATTGATTTTTGTTTTTTTCCATTCCGCCACTGCCAGGGCACTGGAAACGGTGATTTTGCGGCTGATCTCCTCGTCGTCAAAATCGGTGATGGTGTTTCCCTCGTCGGGCCGTGTCAGCCGGTTGGTTGCGCCCGCCGTATAAAGAAGAGCCGACGTGAGCATTGTTTTTCCGGAATGGCCGTGCCCCACCAGGCCCACGTTGCGGATATCCTTGCCTTCGTAAACTTTCATTCTGAATAGCCTCCTTACACGAGACGGATGTTATCATAAACTCCATTCCCAGCATCCCTCAAGCGGGGGACAAGGTGACCTTTTAATCGGTTACACGCCGGTGGCGGGAAGTATTCAGAATCGCGATATCGAGACCGGCCGCCGTAATTCGTCCTAACGCGCTCACTTCAACGGCGGTACGTTCGCGCTCCGGAAGACCGTAAGAGAAATTAGATAGTGCGAGCAATGTGCGGGTGTTCGGAAGTGCGTTGCCGATCAGTTCGATTGCGGCAACGGTCTCGTCAAAATACTCGGGCGACGTTGCAACCGGAAAGGCCAGCAGATCCAGAATCACGTACTCAGGCGCGATACCTTGTTTTTCGGCGATCCTATCCACAGCCCGGAGCGTTACCTCGAGTTTGCGCTCCCGCGTAGTGGCCATTCCTTGCGCATCTCGGCACCCGGCCACGATACTGGCCGCGTGCGAACGGGCCAAATCGCAAACTGCATTAAGTTGCGGTAGGTCTGCAAGATTCGCGGAATTGAGAATGGCGTTAGGACCACAGATGCTAAGGGCAAGCTCCATCGCCTCCGGCTTCATAGTGTCGATCATTAAGGGCGGATGGGGCCGGCGCGAGATCCGGGAATAAAACTCCTCAACGTCCCGCAATTCGTCACGGTCCTGGGATATCAAGCAGATATCGAGCAGATCCGCGCCTTCGGCAATCTGCCCGAGCGCCAGATCTATCGCAGCATCCCATTCGCCTGCCGCGATCAGGCGGTTAAACGCACGCGATCCGGAAACATTGGCGCGCTCACCTGCAAACAGCGGTCGCGCCTTTTCTGAGCGCCCAGCGGCCGTCAGTATCCTTCTTTCTTGTTGATGACGTTCTTCAGAGGTTCCCCGGCCGCAAAGCGTTTGATGTTTTCTTCCACCAAGGCCGTTAACCGTGCGTTTAAGTTGTCCGATCCGCCGGCTGTATGCGGAGTGATCACAATGTTCTTGAATTTCCAGAGTGGATGGCCTTTAGGAAGCGGTTCCGGGTCCACTACGTCGATGCCCGCACCCGCAAGCTTTCCACTATCCAGCGCTTTCACCAACCCGCTTGTGCTGTAAACCTTTCCGCGCGACACGGCGATGAAGTACGAACCCTTTTTCATCAACTCAAACTCTTTCGCGCCCATCATGCCCTCGCTCTTGGGAGTATCCGGCGCGGAGATGAAGACGACGTCCGCCAGCGGGATCACGGAATCAAGCTGGTCTGGGGGAACCACCCGGTTGATCTCATTGTTGGGTGCAATATCCTTCGGATCGACGCCGATCACCTTCATGCCAAATCCATGGGCGCGCTGGGCGATCTGACTGCCAATTCCGCCTACTCCGATGATGACGGCGGTCTTGCCGTTCAACTCAAACATGTTGTCGCGGCCGCCGCCCCACTCTTCCTGGCTCTGCGCCGGGATCGTCTGGTTCAGTCTGCGGGTGAGCGCCAGCAGGAAAGCAAACGCATGGTCGGCAATTTGCGGCCCGTACATAATCTTCGCGCTGGTCACCACCACATCGCTGTTCACCAGATCGGGGAACAGACCCTTTTCAACACCTGCGCTGGAGATGTGAACCCACTTCAGCTTCTTTGCGGTTTTGAACTGTTCAGGAGTAATGCCGCCGATGATCGCATCCGCATCGGCCAGCTCCTTGGCCATTTCCGGTCCGCGCGCGGTGATAATTGTCACGTTTGGAACGGCAGCTTGAATTTCCTGCACCATCTTTGCGGACATACCGGGTGCAATAATCTTTTTGTTCTGGGCAAAGCCCAGCGAAACACACGCCAATGCGATTGCGATCAGCTTCTTCATTAAAATCTCCTCTACGGCATCGCCGGATGCCAGTTTATCGCAAGCCGCAGGTCGATTCATAGTGCAATAAGTTAATCGATGCCAAACTCGATTGGGATTGCCCCGGAGTATCACGAACGAACCGTTGGTCTCTTCAAACGGCTGCACAGCGGCGATCGCTTTCCAGGGACGGGAATCGGTTTGGCTGTCGTGAAGCGAATTATCGAAGCCTACGGCGGGCGGATTTAACTCGACTCTGACATTGGGAAGGGCACAATCTTCTCTTTCGATATATGGACGGCCCGGTAATGCGGTCACTTCTCTTACCTGCGAGTAGCACCGCAGTTAATTGTGAAACACTCTGTCAGCGCGCGAGTCCGACACTAAAGATGCTGGGGCACCGGCTCACAGGAGACATCATGAAAATCGAAACGCTGGAAGAGCTATTTGTAGAAGAACTGAAAGACGCCTATAACGCCGAGAAACAGTTGGTTAAGGCGCTTCCGAAGATGGCCAAAGGGGCAACTTCGGCCGAGCTGAAGCAGGCATTCACTGAGCACTTGGAGCAGACCAAGAATCATGTGACGCGGCTTGAGCAGGTTTTCGAGACGATGGATGAAAAGGCGAAGAGCAAGACGTGCAAAGGAATGCAGGGTCTGATTGAAGAGGGTCAGGAAACCATGGAAGAGGACGCCCTGGAACAACTTGGCGATCTAGGGCTGATCATGGCCGCGCAGAAGGTGGAACATTACGAGATCTCCGGTTATGGCTCTCTGCGAACCTTCGCGCAAGCGCTTGGAAATCAAGAAGCGGCGAAGCTGCTTCAGGAAACTTTGAAAGAGGAAGAAGCGGCCGATAAAAAGCTGACCGAAATTTCAGAGTCACTGTTACAGGAAGCCTCCAGCCTTTCGGAAGAAGGGGAAGAGGAAGAAGAGATCGAAGCGTAACACCGGGCAGGCAATCCTGCCTGCCTCCCTGCCTGTTGCCGGCACTACCTTGCCGGTTTTCTGGCCACCAATTCCGCAACTCGCCGTCGGCCGGCATCGCCGCCTGGTTTACCTTCATAGGAATGCAGGATTTCCCAATCCGGAAAGATGCCACGCAGTTCTCCGGGCTGGCAGAGATACTTGGGATTCATCGGGCGCACGGCGGAAGAATCGTCCCCCATTGAGATCACACCGATGAAGATCCCGCCATTTTTGACTCCGTTGCGGATCTGGGGAAACAGACTGTGCTGCAGGTAGTGACAGTCGCAAATCAAATCGTAGCCGTTCGGCTCAATGCGAAAATCGGAAGACTCCAGATCCACGCACTGCGCGTTTACAAGATCGCGGAGAGAGTCGATGGCCACCTGAGAGGAATCCACCGCCGTCACCTTCCATCCGAGCGAGGCAAGATACAAAGCGTTGCGGCCCAGCCCTGATGCTAAATCGAGAGCGGTACCCGGCGGCAATTGTGCCACGGCGTTCCGGAGCACAGGCTCCGCCGCGCCATCTCTACGGTAGCCGGAACGATATCGTTCATCCCACTTCGTCACGTGCAAGATTTTAATCGGTTCTGGTCTGCGATGTGCGCTGGGCGGCCTTGAATGCCCAGTGCTCATTGAAGAATCCCGCATCCACAATTTTGCCGGGGAACCGCGTATCCGGTGGCGTGGTGATATCCACCACGGCGTAATCGGGAAGCTTCGGGGTCTGCCGCGCGTTGTTCAAATAATCGTATTCACGGTATGTGAACCCGCTGTTGATCACCACGTATTTCTTCGGATTCAGTGGATTCGGATAGATCATCACTGGAACATTGGTTGCGCTGGCATACTTCTTCTGTCCGATGGTGATGGAATCTTTAGACCACTGAATGGGTAGCTTGCCGATGATGCGGGCGAGTACTTTGTTGCTGCCTGGATCGCCGAACAGGATCAGATTACTGGCGGCGATATCCGCATCACCGATCTGCGAGTCGTCGCGGACCTGTGCGTCACCCCGGAACTGGCTCCGCCATGCAGTGATCGCATGCTCCTGTTCTTTGGCGGCCCACTGCGCGATTTCAGAAATCATCGGCTCCCCGGTTGGCCGGACCACGATGAAGCTGTCGAGGAATGCATCGTCGATTGGGCCTTGCAGTCCGTGCGTCTTGTGCAGTTTGCCATCCGGCGCCGGCTTCTCCACAAATGACCAACGCTGGCCCGCTTTCTCAAAATGAGCGGTCCATGAGCGGTCCGTCATAGGGGCGGAGGCGGCCACTTTCTGACCGTTGATGGTGACGTTTGCCTTTCGGCCTACATTGAGCGGACAACCACCCGGTCCAATGGCCAACGTGAAGGCGCTCACGTTTGACGCGCGCACATCTACGTTGTTGTCGTCCACGATATCGGCATCCAATCTGGCTCGTTCCCAATGCTCCTCCAGGCCGTCCACCGTAACCCATTTCATTTGGTTGTAGGCGAGCGTCCACGTGGTGAACCGGATCTTGCGCGGATACGGATCGCGGCCGCGCTCCACGATGGCGTCGAGTTTCGCGTTGATCACAGGCTTTGAATCCGGATGATACCTGTGCGGCGTGTTGGGGCCAATCACATGTGTCATCTGCATGCCTTCCTCGGCCAGACTCTTCTCCATCATGTCGGCAGCCTGTTTCTGGCCATCGATCTCGCCGCTATAGGCGACCAGGGCTGTATTGAACAGATTGGCGGCGTAGTCCACTGCGTCATAGAGATGCCACAGTTTCTGCTCCCACCAGGTGGGCTTGACCGGCTCGCGCGTCCAGATCTTTAGAAAGTCCGCGGTCTCACTGAATCCGGCGCCAGGAGCCACAGCGGCCCAAAGTCCCGCATAATGAGTGCCGATGTCCCATGCGGAAGCGCCGCCCATGCTGAAGCCGCGGATCACGATGCGATTCCGATCGATTGAATAGCCGCGCTTGACAGCATCCAGCGCTTCAAAGAAATCCACTTCTCCCGCGAACCGGCTCGCGTTGCAGTAACGTCCATACAGGTGCAGGACGATCGTATTCGCGGGCGTGAATTCGCCGGGGTTGCGCTGGCGGTCGGAAAGGAAATTGACTTCGCTCAGAGTCTCTGAGCGGCCGTGAAACCAGGCATCGAGCCTCCATTTATTAGGGAGCGACGGCGAGTACGTTGGAGGCACAACCAGTCCGTACGGTTGAATGCTTTGGTCGATCTTCGATACGTAGCCGCGCACGATAAGGCCGGTGGCCGTGGTCCAGGAAGCGGTACCGTTTGTAAGCTCGTCGGCACGGGACTGGCCCTGCCGCAGCAGTTCCTTGGCGCGGAAGACCTCTTCCGGCTTGAAGAATTCGTTGTAGGTCAACGCATAGCGCACGGCCTCGCGGAAGACGAGCACATCGGGCAGCAGTGGCTTGTCCTTTAACTTCTCAATCGATGCCGACAGCCGTTTGAGTCCCGCTTCGAGTTCCTTCTGGTCAGACGGCGAGACGGCGACGCCGGGAGGAGGAATTGGCTTGATGGCCGGAGGAATGCCTGTACTAACAACGGCGCTCTGCGCGAAGGACGAGATGGCGGTCAGCAGTAGAATAACGGGAAGTTTCATAGTGAAAGGCATAGCTTATCATTTCTGGGGTTTCTGAATCTCGGATATGATGATGACGATGTCACATAAGATTTCACGGCGCGAATTGGGAATAGCGGCTCTGGCGGGCACGATGCTCGGACAGGCACAGGAACGGGAGGCCGGCGGAATGGCTGAGAAGTTGGACGATAAGGCTTTGGACCCGGTGCTCTGGACGCGTATGCGTTATGAATCGGCGCCTCTGCGGCTCGCCTTCCGCGCGGAAAACCGCAAACAGGCGGAGGCATGGCAGAAGCGCTTGCGCCCGAAGATGACGGAGCTGTTGGGTGGGTTTCCGTCCACCAGAGTGCCGCTGAATGCCCAGATCATTGACGTGAAAGAATTCCCAGGCTATCGGCGCGAACGGTTTATCTTCACCAGCAGACCGGGCATGAACGTCGCGGGTTATGTGCTGACGCCCACGAAGAAGAGCGGGCCGCACGCGGCCATGATCTGCGTGCCGGGCCATGGCCGGGGCGTGGACGACATTGTAGGGATTGACGACAAGGGCAGGCAACGCGAGGATAAGGCTGGGTACCAGCATGATTTTGCCCTCCAGGCGGTGGAGCACGGAATGGCGGCGGTGGCGATAGAACCGATGGCGTTCGGATGCCGCCGTGACCCGATCACTAAAAAGAAGGGAGCCGGTACTTCGGCGTGCCAACCCGCGGCCGGCGCCGCGTTGCTGTTCGGGGAAACGATGATCGGCTGGCGGGTGTTTGATGTGATGCGCACGATCGACTGGATCGAAACGCGGAAAGATCTGGACAGTGCGCGTGTGGGCTGCATGGGCATTTCCGGCGGCGGCACGTGCACGTTATTCTCAGCCGCCCTGGAGCCCCGCATCAAAGTAGCGATGGTGAGCGGCTATCTGAATACGTTCCGGGATTGCATTCTGAGCCTTGCGCACTGCATGGATAATTATGTGCCTGGAATTTTGCAATGGGCTGAGATGTACGATGTGGCGGGGCTGATCGCGCCGCGTCCCTTGTTTGCAGAGTCGGGAACGCGCGACCCCATCTTTCCAATTGAGGCGAGCAAGGAAAGCTTCGCGCGCGTGAAGAAGATCTATGGCGTATTCGATGCGGATAATTCGATAGAACACGAAATCTTTGAAGGGGTACACAGTTTCTACGGCGTGCGAGGACTTCCGTTCCTCGCACGCCAATTAAAGGTAGGTTAGAACACGTACGTGGGCGGCTTGATGCCCTTTACGCGCAGGTAAACTTCGGCCTGTCCACGATGGTGCGCCGTGTGCGTGAAGTAAGCCCACAGCGTCTCGCCGGCAGTCATCTGTTTCCCTTCCGGCCCCACCATTTTCGCCAGATCGGCGTCAGTCATGCCCCCCATGGCCGTTGTTCCGAACGCGAACGAATCGGTCATATATTTGATCACTGCGTCTTTATCCAGTTTCGCCGGCTTCGTAAGCGTGTTTTTCTGGCCGGATGCTCGCGCAAAGGCTCCCGCATTGGCCTGCGCGATGTGCGCCATCAGCTCGCCAAAACTCATCTCTTCCGGTGCGGGCTTGAAATCGTAGCTTTCGGCCGGCATGGCTTTGGCAACCTCCATGGTGAACGCAGCCGATGTCTTCCAGTGCTTGTTCAACATATCCATATTTGAATTCTGGGCGAACGCGGGAGCGAGGCAGAGCGCCGCGCCGGCCAACAACGTGGTGAGTCGATTCATGTGCAGTTATCCTCTTAACCTTGATTAGGTGTGACTCTACGGATAGCGCACTCCGATGCTGCGGTGCAACTGGCCGCTTGTGACATAATCCACGAAGATGAAGTATCGTAATCGAGTTCTTGGTCTCCTGTTCCTGCTTTCGATCATCACGTACATGGATCGTGTCTGCATCGGGCTGGCAGGAAAACGCATTCAGGCCGATCTTGGTTTGAACGAGTCTCAACTCGGCTGGGTGCTGGGTATTTTTGCCCTCTCTTACGCGCTGTTTGAGATTCCGAGCGGAGCGCTCGGCGACCGGATCGGCCCACGGAAGGTGCTCACCAGGATCGTTCTGTGGTGGTCGGTTTTCACTAGTTTGACCGGTCTTGTTTCCACTTACTACGGTATGCTGGCCGTCCGCTTCGCGTTTGGCGCGGGCGAGGCGGGGGCTTACCCTAACAGTTCATCCGCGATTTCACGGTGGTTTCCAGTAGGAGAGCGTGCCAGGGCGCATGGCGTGGTCTGGATGGCGAGCCGCATCGGCGGGGCCATTGCGCCGCTGCTGGTGGTGCCGATTCAGGCGGCGTACGGATGGAGAGCGTCATTTTATGTGTTCGGAACGGCTGGAGTGGCGTGGGCCATCGTTTGGTACGGCTGGTATAGAAATCATCCGGCGGAAAAAGAAGGCGTCCCGGCTAATGAGCTGGCTGAAGTAGGCGGCGGTGAAAAGCCGGTGCATGAAGGGCTGCCGTGGGGCATTGCGCTGCGCAGCAAAAATCTGTGGATGATCATGTTGATGTATCACACGTATTGCTGGGGCGGCTATTTTTATCTTTCGTGGCTGCCCAACTATCTGCAAAAGGGCCGGGGCTTCAGTGAGTCTGAAATGAAGATTTACGCGGTGCTCCCGTTCGTCGCCGGTATTTTTGGCAATATCATCGGCGGCACGGTGAGTGATTATCTCTGCAAGCGGCGCGGACTGAAATTTGGCCGCGTCGTGGTGGGAACCACTGGATTACTCTTATCGGCCTGCTTCCTGCTGGCCACGGCCATGACGGCCAACAGGTATGCAGCAGTCGCGTTTCTCACGCTTGGGTACGGCTGCATGGATTGCATGTTGCCAGTCTCCTGGGCCATCTGTTTGGATGTCGGCAAAAAGTACGCCGGCACGGTCACGGGAGCCATGAACATGGCGGGGCAGATTGGATCGTTCGCTACGGCGGTGGTGTTCGGGAAGCTGGTGATGTATTTCGGAAACTACAATCAACCGTTGCTACCGATGGCCGCGATGCTGCTGGTGGCCGCTGTGTTCTATACGCAGATCGATCCGAACGAGCAGTTAATTCCTGACCGAGTGGGCGCACCAGAACCGGAAACGATTCCCGCCTGATTTACTTGCGCACGGTCGGATATTCAATGCCGAGTTGCTCCATGTAGGTTTTGTACTTCGTGGGATCGTAACGAAGCTTGTTTAGCGCGGGCCGGAATTTGTCCATCTTGTCCTTGTTCAGATAAGTAGGCGGATGCGCGGTTTCCGGGATTAACGATTTCCACTTCACCGTCTTGGTCTGCTCCGCGAAATAGGCGTTTGCCGCCGCGAGAATTTCGGGTTTGGTCAGAAGATCGATTGCCGTCATCGCGTACGCAATCGCGCCGGCGGTGGTTCCTTTGTGCGCAATGGGAGTGGCCATGGCGATACCGCTGGACCAATGATGTCCAATGAGATTCGGAATGTTGCCTGGATAGCGCAGCACGACCGTTGGCAGATTCCATGAAACCTCGGCGATATCGTCCGACCCGGCGTTGCCCCGCATGGCATCGGGTTCTTTCAGATCTCCGACTGTTGTTTTGAGGCCCTCTACTTTTGCTTTCAGCTCCGCCTGGGCTGCGCGCGCAAGCGCTTGGTCCGCATCGCTCCAGGTGGGCATTCCCGCGCGTTTAATGTTGGCCTGCAACGCTTCGGCGATGGGCTTGTTGAAGTGTCCCGGCCAGGCGGCGCCCAGAACTTCTTCGGTCATGGTGGTGTCCGTCATCATCGCGGCGGCGTTCCCAATCTTCGTGCCGATCTCGTGCATGTTGTTGATGTGCTCGTAGTCCCATTCGCGGAAGAAATACCAGACCGTGGCCTCGGGCGGCACCACGTTCGGCTGATCGCCTCCATGGGTGATCACGTAATGCGAGCGCTGCTCGGGCCGCAGATGTTCGCGGCGGAAGTTCCATCCGATGTCCATCAACTCAACGGCATCCAAGGCGCTGCGGCCTAGCCAGGGGCTGCCGGCCGCATGCGCGCTGGCGCCGTGAAAGCTGTACTGCGTCGAGATCAGACCCGAACCGCTGGCTCCGTAATGCGTCGTGAAATCGCTGCTGATATGCGAGCTCAACATCACATCCAGATCGTTGAACAGCTTTGCGTTTACCATGTAAGTGCGGCTGCCGAGCAGTTCTTCCGCAACACCGGGGTAAACGCGAAGAGTGCCTTGCAAGCCGTGCTTCTGCATCAGATTCTTCACCACAATGGCGGCAGTGACGTTCAGGGCCTGCCCGGCATTGTGGCCTTCGCCGTGTCCTGGGCCGTTCGCAATCAGCGGATCGTGATACGCGACACCGGGCTTCTGCGATGTTTCCGGTAGTCCGTCAATATCCGCCATGAAACCGATGACCGGCTTTCCGGAGCCCCAGGTGGCAACGAACGCCGTAGGCATACCCGCCAGGCCGCGCGTCACCTGGAAACCTTCTTTTTCGAGAATTTTGGTGACGTAAGCCGAGGTCTCGAACTCCTGATAACCCAGTTCGGAGAAGCTGAAAATGGAGTCGATCATTTGCTGCGTGAACACGCGGCGGCCTTCCACCATTTCCGTCGCGGCCTGCTTCAGCACTTCCGTGGACGGCTTCTGGGCGAGGGCGATACTGGACAAGAGCAGAAAGAACGTAAGAAATTTCATTGGCGTTCTAAAGAGTCTAACGCAGAGGGGTTGGAAAGGCAGCGCTGTCCAATTCTCAACGGGGCAAATTCGGCGTTCTCTCGATCAACTGCAGAAGCGAAGAGATCGACCCATCGAACGCCCGGTCCACAAAATCCGTAGCATCTCCTCAAGCACTCGATCTCTGCCATGTACGGGCGTGTATAGGAAAGCTCTGCCACTGTAACGTTTCGCAGGCGGCCCTTACGTTCCAGAATGTTCATCATCGTCATTACGCTGGTATATGCGATTTCCTTTTCGTCCTTATTTCTTCATACACATTCCGGACGGTCGCCTCACCACATTCCCAGATAACTTTCATAATCTGAAATTCTTGATCCGTCAGGGTCATTGAGTCAATCCCAATTGACCTGGTCGCCAGGCAAGAGAGGCAACCGGAGCGCGTTAGGATCGCTGGAATCAATTTCGACTGGAGTCAACCTGCCGGAATAGAGGCGCAACAACTCGACGTGCCGGGGGTGGGCGGCAAGGCTCGCGAGGAGACTACCCCACGGCACGGTTCGGGGAGCGCCCTTGACGACAATCTCGATTTCAAGCGACACCGAGCATGTTTCGGGGAATACGGTGCAGTGCATGGATCGGGCACTGCAGACCGAGTCCGGATCGCTGAGCAATTGCGTGGCAAGGCGGTTGAGCTCATCCCTAGATCCGGCGCCCAATAGGACGGAACCTCGGGTATCTCCCTTCTGTTTGAACACTACCGCGTAGAAAAACCGGTAGTGACGGTAGTGTCTTTGTGAAGCGCGAACCAGTTGCTGAACAGGGAGATAGGCGGTAGACCGCTCTTTCAAACCGGACTGAACAGAAACCAGACGCAATCCACTTGGCCGGACCTGATACCGGGCGATCTCCGTACCCAGGTAGCCGGCAAGTCCGCGCTTGGGCACGCCATCCCGATAATATGCATTTTCGATCCGGAGCTCCATTTGCGGACGTAGGTCCAACCAGCCTTTGCCGAATACAAAGCTGTTGTACTGGCTGAGCACTTCCGCGAACGGAGTGTTATTGGAATCGGGCGAACGGAGCAAATAATCCGGGTTGGCCCGGAGAACCCGGAACGGTTGCATCGGCCGCCGGGTTGCGCAGGACCAGCAGAACGGTAGCAAGGACATGAGCAGCAGCGCGCTGAGAGGTCTATCCATCTCGCAACACCGCCATCGGATCAATTCGGGCGGCACGCCGCGCCGGAATGAAGCTGGCCAGCAACGCCACCCCGGCGAACAGCAGCGCAACGCCCACAAACGTGACTGGATCGGTAGCGCTCACGTGGAATAGCTGGGCCTCCATCACGCGGGTGAGCCCAAACGCCCCGCCGATACCGATCACCACGCCAACCAGCGTAGGTCCTAGCCCCTGACCTAACACGAGCCGCAAAATGTCGCCCTGCTGCGCCCCGAGCGCCCGGCGAATACCCAGTTCCTGGGTCCGCTGCGCCACCGAATACGCGATCACTCCGTAAATTCCAACCACGGCGAGCAGCAGCGCCACCAGGGCGAACGCTCCCAGCAGCAGCATGGTCAGCCGCCGCTGTCCCACTGTCGCTTCCAGCACTTCGTCCATCGTTTTGACATCCGAGACGGGTTGATCACGGTCAATCGCCTGCACCTGATTGCGAATGGCATTACTCAAACGCAGCGGGTCTCGCTCTGTCCGGACTGCTAAATACGCCGTTTGCGGAGGGTGTATGACATAGGGAACGTAGAACTCCGGTGCTGCGTTGAAGGCGAGACCTCGCTCGTGTACGTCCGCCACAATCCCAACGATCTCAGCCGATTTGATCTTATCTACGCCCTCCCCCATGTGCTGGCCCACCGGGTCCAGGCCGGTTGGATACGCTGGCCAGAACCGCCGTGCGAAGCTTTCGTTGATGATGACAATAGGTGGCGCGCCCAGGCTGTTGTCGCGCGCTGTAAACTCCCGTCCCCGCCGCAGCGGAATCCCCATGGTACGGAAGTAGGCGGGCGTGATGCTCTGGAATTGATAGCTTGGCTGCTCTCTCGGTTCCAGTGGCGGCTGCCCCTCAACATCTACGTTGGTCTGAAGAAGCGCCATGGTTGGAAGCGACATCACGGCTGCCGCGCCGCGCACACCAGGCAATATTTCCACCCGCCCCACCAAATCCTCAAAGAATCGCGCCTTCTTCTGCCCCGTATCGTAGCGAGCCGGCGGAAGGGCAATCTTCATGGTCAACAAATTCGCGGAACGAAATCCCGGATCGACGCTGTTCAGGCGGACAAAACTCTTCATTAAGAGCACCGCGCCAATCAGCAAAATGATCGACAACGCGACCTGCCCCACTACCAGCAGTCCACGCATGCTAAAGCCGAATGCTCCGCGCCTCGACGATCCCCGGCCCGCACCCACGCCGCTCTCCCGCAGCACATCAATGAGATCCGGCCGGGAGACTTGCAGCGAGGGAAATAATCCGAATAAGACGCCAGTCGCGATGGAAAGCGCCACGGTGAATCCCATCACCATGCCGTCTAGCTGGATTTTTCCGGCGCCCGGCAGATTGAGGGCATCCACACGTGCGATCGCGCTCAAACTCCAGCTTGCGAGCAACACGCCCAACGTACCGCCGGCAACCGCGAGCACCATGCTCTCGGCCAGCAATTGCCGCACTAGCCGGCCACGTGCTGCCCCAAGCGCGGCGCGCAGCGCGAATTCGCGGGAGCAAGAGGTTGCTCGCGCCAGCAACAGGCTCGCCACATTGGCGCAGGCAATCAGCAGCACGAAACCGACCGCACCGAACAGCATCCAAAGCATGGGACGCACATTGCCAACAATTTGATCCTTCCACCACACCATTCGGAGGACGATTCCCGCTTGCGCATCCACACGCTCAGGATGGTCGAGGATGTATTTGCTATGCAGCACGCTTAATTCGGCGCGCGCCTGCTCCAGGCTGACTTGCGGTTTCAAGCGTCCGAACCCAACCAAGCTTGTAACGTAGGGCCAGAACCGGGGTGCGAGCGCGGACCACTCCGATGGCTTCGTCATCCAGACGTCCACTCCCGCAAATGGGAATGCAAAACCCGGCGGCAGTACACCGATAATCGTGTACGGCATGGAATTGAGCGTGGCTGTTTTGCCGCCCACCTGCGGATCGCCGCCGAACCGGCGCTTCCACAATCCGCTGCTGATCATCGCTACCGGACTCCCCGCGGGTGCCTCTTCTTCGAGAAGAAAACTGCGGCCCAGTATGGGCTGCATGCCCAGAATGTCCAGGAAGTTGGCAGAGACCCGAGCTCCCTTCACTGCCTCAGGCTCGCCGCCGCCGGAGAGTGTCACAGTATCAGCCGACCTAAGGAACGCACCCAGCCCGGTGAAGGACCGCGCCGCCGCCTTGATCTCCTCAAAATGTACCAGCGTCAAGGACATGTCCTGCACGTTCTTGAGTGGGTTGTCTAATGACAGGCGGACCAGCCGGTCCGGATCGCGATACTCAAGCGGCTTCAGCAGCACCGCGCGAATCACACTGAATAGCGCGGTGTTGCCCCCTATTCCGAGGGCCAGCGTGAGCACTGCGGTAAGGGCGAATGCGGGATTCTTGCGCATCGTCCTCAGCGCGTAAAGAACATCCTGCCAGATGGTCTCCAGATAGATGGCGCTGTTCATGCGATAGATCTCCTCGCGTATGAAAATGCGATTGCCAAACTTCCTGTTAGCCGCCTCGCGCGCTTCCGCTGGCGGCATCCCGCGCGCAATGTTGTCCCCGGTTTCGGTATCGAAATAAAACTGAATGTCCCGCGCACTTTCCTCATCCTGCTTTGCACGGCGAAACAGACGGCGCCAGCTCATGGTGTCTGCCCGGCAGCAGGCCGCAGAATGCGGCTGATACCACTCACAAGTCGTTCCCACCTGGACGTTTCCACCGCGAGTTGCTTTCGTCCGGCGGGTGTCAGGCGATAGTACTTCGCTTTCCGGTTATTTTCGGACGTGCCCCAAAACGATGCAATCCAGCCGCGATCTTCCAGGCGGTATAGAGCCGGATACAACGAGCCATGCTCCACTTGCAGGATTTCACTGGAAGCCCGCTCAATGGCGTGGGCAATCGAGTGGCCATGGGCAGGCCCGAGCACAAGTGTTTGGAGGACCAGCATATCCAGGGTGCCCTGCAGCATGTCTCCTTCGGGCTTCGCTTTCTTTGACATTCTTCATGCATTCTACTCTATATGAACATCTTATGGAAGGCGAATTGTGTTGAATGTATGCAGGCTTGGCGTATGAGGTCTAGACCTATAGAAGTTCTAATAGAGCGTAAATCATCCTTACTGATCCCTTAGCAATTTGCCAGAGGCAGCAGCCGCAATCACTACAGAATCTTCGCCGATTGTTAAACTAGTACTACCAACCCGTGAACCGTTTCTACTTTGATCACAATGCAACAACGCCCGTATCTCCAGAAATACTGGAAGTGTACCTTCCTGTATTACTTGAAGTTTACGGAAACGCGTCCAGCATTCATCACGATGGCCAGTTAGCGAAGCAGAAGCTCGAAATCGCACGCCGTCAGACGGCGGATTTGCTGGGATGCACGCCCCGCGAGATCGTTTTCTTATCCGGCGGAACGGAGGCGAACAACTTAGCCCTGTTCGGTGCCGGAGCGCGCCATATCGTCACTACCGCGATTGAGCATCCCGCGGTTTTGAACCCCTGTACGCAACTGGTGCATCAGGGCGTGCAGGTCACCTGCGTTTCGGTAAATTCCTCCGGCATCGTCGATCCAAACGATATTCGCCGTGCGGTTCGACCCGAAACTGGCCTGATATCCGTCATGCATGTGAACAACGAAATCGGAACCATCCAGCCTATAGCGGATATCGCGGCGATCGCGCGGGAAGCTGGAATCTTGATGCATAGCGATGGCGTGCAGGCCGCCGGACGCATCGGAGTGGATGTGAAAGCGCTCGGCGTAGATTTATACTCGGTCAGCGCCCACAAGATGTACGCTCCAAAGGGCATCGGGGCGCTCTACGTTCGTAAGGGCACAAAACTTTCGCCCCTATTGTATGGGGGTAAACACGAACAACAGCGCCGCGCTGGAACGGAGAACGTTCCGGGAGCCGCCGCGTTGGGTGCAGCGGCATCTTGGCTGCAACAGAATCTTGCCACAGAAAGCGCCCGCCTGGCATCGCTCCGTGATCGCCTGGAAGAAGGCATTGTTGCCAGCATCCCTGGGGTCTCCATTAACGGCAGCAAAACCTCGCGCTCGCCCAACACCACGAACTTGTGCTTTGATGGAATAGAAGGAGAATCGCTGGTAATCGCGCTCGATTTAAGGGGCTTCGCTGTGTCCAGCGGGTCCGCCTGTTCCAGTGGAGCTATAGAGCCGTCGCACGTGCTCACCTCTATCGGACTTTCACCGCCGGAGGCAAAATCGAGCCTTCGTTTTTCGCTGGGCCGTTCCAATACGGCCGAGCAAGTGGACGCGCTTACCGAAGCGATTATGGCATCTGTGGCGCATTTACGCCGTCTGTCACCAAGCGCTGTAACGTATGCCTGAAATGTCTGTTTCTGACAGCTTGTTGGCTGTCGCCATGAGCGGAGGCGTCGATAGCTCCGTAGTGGCGGGGCTGATGCATCGCCGCGGCCGCAAGGTGGTGGGCCTCACCATGCAGCTTTGGAACCAGAACCGCCTGCCCGAAGTCCAGACGGAAGCCGCCACTGGCCGGTGCTGCTCACTGGACGATGTCTATGACGCGCGCCACGTGGCCGAGCACATCGGCATTCCATATTACGTGGTCAATTTTGAGGACCGCTTCGAAGAGCAGGTTGTGAAGCCCTTCGTAAACGAATACCTCGCCGGCCGCACGCCAATCCCCTGCACGCTTTGTAACAATTTCATCAAATTCGATCAGTTCCTGGAAATGGCGGAGGGCGTGGGCGCCGGACAGATTGCGACTGGTCATTACGCGCAGATCGCGCACGACGCCCAGACCGGCCGCTACCAGATGCGAAAGAGCGTCGATACCACGAAGGATCAGACCTATTTTCTCTTTGGACTCAAGCAGGACCAGATGGCCCGCACTCTGTTCCCACTCGGCGGTTTCACCAAGCCGCAAGTGCGCGAACTGGCGCATGAACTGCGTCTGCCCACGGCGGATAAGGGCGATAGTCAGGAGATCTGCTTCGTGCCCAACGGCGATTATGCCGCGTTCATCGATGCCTATTTCCGGGAGCAGGGAATTGCGCCCGCCGAAACGCGCGGCGAAATCGTTAATCGGGAAGGCCGTGTGCTCGGTGAGCATGCCGGCGTCCATCACTTTACTGTCGGCCAACGGAAGGGCTTGCGTATTTCCACGCCCGAGCCGCTGTATGTTATCGCCACCGAGCCCGCTACTCAGCGCGTCCTCGTTGGCGCAAACGATGGACTGCTGAAAGCATCCTTCTTCGCGCACGGCGTGAATTGGATTTCCATCTCCGGCATTACCGCGCCTGCTCGCGCTCAGGTCAGAATCCGGAACAAGCACGTCCCATCGCCCGCCACGCTCACGCCCACGTCCGATCTCGCCCGGGTCCACGTGCATTTTGACGAGCCGCAGCGAGCGGTGACCCCAGGGCAGGGAGCCGTCTTCTATGATGGCGATCTGGTGCTAGGCGGCGGCTGGATTGAGAATTGAATCTGGAATACTGGGCAGCGCGCTTTGCTCTGGCGACACTTGCCTATAGCCCCCGACCGGTTTCTGAATGGCTCGCCAGGCTATACACGCAAATACTAGACTTGGCCATACCGCGTCTTCGCCGTGTGGGGTACAGCAATCTGGAAATGGCGCTTCCCACTGCGGACCGAACGGCGATCATCGACGGCGTGTTCCGCTCCATCGCCCGCATTCTGGTCACGTTCGCGCGCTTCCCCCGATTGAACCGGCAGAACATCGGCGAATGGATTCGCTATGAAGGGTTCCAGCATTTCGAGGAAGCGCTGAGCCGGGGGCGCGGTGTCCTGTTCGCCACCGCTCACATGGGAAATTGGGAATTAAGCGCGTTCGCCCACTCGCTGATGGCGAGGCCAATGCACGTGGTGGTCCGCCCGCTCGATAACAGAAAAATCGATGAGATCGTCGAAGGCTACCGCTCGCTCTCCGGGAATACGCTTATTCAAAAAACGGATGCTGCACGAACTATCCTGAAAGCGCTCGCGCGGAACGAAGCAGCCGGCATTCTCATCGACCAAAATTCGAGCCTGGATCAGGGGGTCTTCGTAGACTTCTTCGGAATCCCCGCGTGCGCCAACGCCGCCTTCGCAAAAATTGCCGCTCGCACCGGCGCGGCCGTGATCCCCGGCTTTGCACTCTGGTCGGAAGCCGAAAAGAAATACATTCTGCGCTTCTATCCGATTCTGGAAATGACCGGCGACGCAACCATCGACACCGCCGCAATTCAAAAACAGTTGGAAACGGTAATCCGTGAGTACCCCGATCAATGGCTCTGGATTCACCGGCGTTGGAAGACACGCCCGCCTTCTCTCAACACAAACTGTTGAGCTATAATCGGGGCATGGCTATTGCCCGGAAGACCACTCCACCCGCCCGAACGCCCCGCCGCTGGACACCCACCGCAAAACTCATTATGCTTCGTCCATCGGCAGACGCGCTGGCCGATGTGCGGCCATTGTTGGCGCGGATCGTAGACGCGCTCGGTACAAATGCCGCGGCACGCTTGCTCGGCGCGGACCGTGCGCAGGTTTCCCGATGGGGCGCGGAAACCGAACCGGTGGGAGCCGAGATGGGACGGCGGATTGTCGATCTGCACGACATTCTTACGCGAATTCTCCGCGTCTATGACCGCGAGTCCGCTGCGATGTGGCTGGTAGGCTCTGAGCCTCTGCTGGGCGGCGCCCGGCCAATTGACGTGCTCGTGATGGAAGGCGCAGCGCCAGTAGTCCGCGCTATTGATGGAATCGCGCAAGGGGTGTACGCCTAGCACGAGTGCCGGTCCTCTATCGTGTATTTCCTTTTGTTCCGGAATCCGCCCCGGATGAACCGGGCGGTGCGCTCTACCGTCCTTCGCGAGGCGGCGGACGCCTGGATAATCCAGACAGTTATTCCGTTTTGTACCTGAGCGATGCCGCCGCCGGAGCAATTGCCGAGGCGTTCGGCCGCTTTCCCGAATGGACTCCGGCGATTCTGCGCGGCAGCCCCAGCCTACCCGGAAGTGTTCGCGCGCTCGCTGAATTCAGGCTTCCCGATGATGCACCCGTCTGCGACCTGGACGATCCGGAACAGTTGAGTGCATTGCATCTGCTACCCACGGATGTGGTGAGCCGTGACTATCTCCGAACCCGGGCGTGGGCGCGGCGCATCTATGAGCAGGGCGCATTCGTTGGTGTCCGCTGGTGGTCTTACTATGATCCTCGATGGGCCAGTTTGGGCCTGTGGGACATCAGCCGGCTCACGCTCTTGCAGGTGAGAACGCTTCATCTGGAAGACCCGAAGATTTTGGAGGCAAGCCGTACCATCATCCGCAGAGTTGTCGAAGGGCCGAGGGCATAGCGTACTTCCATCATGTACGCAATCAATACACACAGATTTGACTCTCAGCCGCATCTAATGTACTATTTGAATGTGTACATCATAAAAGAGGAGTCACTGCCATGCCAAGAATAGCCGTTGAAGACAACAGCCGGATGTCCTTGAGAATTCGGCCCGAGGAAAAAGCGCTGCTCTTGCGAGCGGTGGCGCTGAATCATACCGATCTAACGGATTTTGTCCTTCGTCACGCCTTGCTTGCCGCAAAGGCTGTCATTAAGGAGGCGGATCATGTGCAACTCTCCGGTAGGGATACTTTGCGGGTTCTCGATCTGCTGGAGAATCCGCCCGCGCCGAACGCAAAACTGCTGGCAGCCGCTCGGGCTTTGCCAAAGCGGCCGTAATCGTGACGGCATGGCACGAAGAGCCGATCGGCAAGAAACACGATCGCGAGGCGTTCGACTGCGGCGAAGAGGCCCTGAATGAATTCTTGCGCCGTTACGCTCGCAAGAGCCACGAATTGGGCGGTGCGAAAACGTTCCTCGCGATTGACGATGCGGACAACAAAACCATTCTCGGCTTTTACAGCCTGAGCCCCGCCTCGGTCGCCTATGCCCGGACGCCGGAGATCGTACAGCGAAGGCTGCCACGCGATGACGTGCCGGGCTTCCGCTTGGCGCGCCTGGCTGTGGATCGCAGGTTGCAGGGGCAGAGAATTGGAGGACAGCTTCTGCTCGCGGCGGGTAGACGCTGCCTGTTGGCCTCAGCGGAGGTTGGCGGCGTTGTGCTTGTCATCGATGCCAAGAATGAAAGGGTAGTAGGATGGTATGCCAGCTACGGCGCTGTGCCGCTGCTCGATGCGCCGTTATCTCTGCTGATGCCGCTTGCGGCAATTGAGGCTGCGCTCAAAAAAGCCCGGAGATACTGAAGCGCGTCACGGGCATAGCGCTACAGCAACCGAAAATTAATATAAATCGTCGCCGGCACCGCAATAGCCTTGCCGTTACGGCGTCCCGGACGAAATCGCCAAACCTGAACCGCTTCAATCGCCTTCTCATCCAGCCCAAGCCCCAGGCCCTCCCGCACGCGAATGATGTGCGCACGCCCGCTGACATCCACCTCTACTTCCAGCACCACAACGCCCTGCAATTTCGCCTTGCGCGCCTCTTCTGAGAACTCCGGGTCCGGCTTGTAGATTGGGACTGGTCCGGTCACCTCGCCGCCAATTGACGAAGCGGAATCGTATCCCGCCCCGTCGCGATTCCCAATTCCACCATTGCCATGGTCGCCGATGCCATTCAATCCCCGGCCTCCAGACGGCATTCCGGGCGCTCCCATCGGATCTCCGAATTGCACCAGAGCCAGTGACGTTGTCGGCAGTTCCACCGCAATAGAAGCCTCCATAGCCAGCAGAGGCTTCGGATTCTCGCTGGGTGTCTCACTGTGTTGCACCGGTGGAACAAATGTCCGATGGGCGAACTGCGGTAACTGCCCCTTGGCAGGCGGGGTGATGGAGCGCGTGCCTCCACCGCCCGGCTTTGGCTCTGGCACAGGTAGCAGATGCAATCGGACCGGAGGAGTCGGGGCATCGGGTAATTTCTCGGGGCGCGGAGTGCCGGTAAACGGCAGCAGCAGAAGCGCCGCAAGAATGGCCACATGGATCGCAATGGAAATGAATTTTGCTCGCATGTCAACTGCATTCGCATCTGAATGGCCAGCCCCAAGTGCTTGCAGTTGCAGCGGCAATCCCTAAGATTCGTGTGCGAAGCACAACACACCTGTGGCGCCCGCAATCTTTTTCGCCGGTTCGGCTAACCGCGTGGTGAACCTATAGTCTAAAGATCAGATGGAAGATAGTGACGCAGCCGCTATAACCCTTGCACTTGCCGGGGACAGCGACGGTTTCCGGATTCTGGTGGAACGCTACAGCCGTGGTGTCTTCCGGATGGCGTATCGCATGACCGGCAACGAATTTGACGCCGAGGATGTGGTGCAGGAAACGTTCCTACGCGCCTGCCGCCAATTGAACCAGTACGAATCGCGGTCGGCGTTCAGCACGTGGCTGTACCGGATTGCCGCGAACTATTCGCTCGACTTATTACGTTCGCGGCGGCGTCATGAGAACCGCCACACTTCCATCACGGCTGAGGGGGTAGACATGCTCGACAACATTTCGACCACGGAACCAGGGCAAGACCGTATGTATTTCAGCGTGCAGGTGAAGCAAAAGCTCGATTCGGCGTTGGCGGAGTTGAGCGACCAGGAACGGACCGCGTTCACGCTGCGGCATTTTGAAGGCATGTCTATCGAAGAGATTGGCCAGGTGTTGAGCCTTGGGACCAGCGCCACCAAGAACAGTATTTTCCGGGCGGTAAGGAAGCTGCGCGATTCGCTGCAGCCCTTAACAGCTTGATAGTGAGCAATGCCATGACGGACCACATTCAAGAAGAGCAACTGATTCTGCACTACTACGGGGAAGGCGCCGAATTTTCGAGTATCGAAGCGCACCTCTCGGCTTGTGAGAAATGCAGGACGGAATATCAGTCGCTGCAACGCGTATTGAACAGCGTCGATTCTACCCCTGTGCCTTCCCGCGGGGCCGATTATGGGCAGCAGATTTGGAGCCGGATTGCTCCGAAACTCCCCGGCGCGCGGCGCAAGTGGTTTTCATTCCCGCAACGCTGGGTTGCTGCCGCAGCCATGGCTACTTTGGTAATTGCCGCTTTCCTCGCCGGCCGTTATTCGCTTCGCAGCACAACCGCTCCATCGCCAATCATCGCTACAGCCGGGCAAGTTCGGGATCGTATTCTGCTGGTTTCCGTTGGCGACCATCTGGAGCGGTCTCACATGGTTCTGGTCGAGCTCGCCAATTCATCGGATAAGCAGTTGGATATCACGCCGGAGCGCGAGATGGCGGAAAGCCTGGTGGAAGCAAACCGGCTATATCGCCAGACTGCGGCTGCCGCGGGGGAAACGGGCGTTGCCAGTATCCTCGATGACCTGGAGCGAGTCCTGATTGAGATTTCAAACAGCCCCGATAACCTTTCCGGCGAGCAGCTGGAAGCGCTGAGGAGCCGGATTCAGGCAGAGGGTCTGTTGTTTAAAGTTCAGATTGTCGGTTCGCAATTGCGGGATCGCGGCACAAAGCCCGCGGCCTCGACGAATGCGGCCAGATTGTAAACGGAGAAAAGCATGAATCGCCTATATAGACATATATTCACCATGGGTTTGGCCACGGCTTGCTACGGCCAGCCCGCGCCGCCTGCGCCACCGGCCCCTGCAGCGCCCCCCACTTTCGACATACATCCAATCCCTCCCATGGTGGCATTGGATGTGGACTTCGGTGACATCGAAGACAAAGTGAGAACCGCTGAAGACCGAATGAGATCCGCTGAAGATAATGTAAGAGCCGCGATGGACAGGGTGCGGCAACTCTCTGACGACGGTTTCGCATTCAGCGCCATAGGGCCGATGATGCTTGCACAGGTGGGCACACCCGCGCCTCGTCCGGCCACAGCGCCCATGCCTCCCATGCCGCCGTTTTCGCGAGATAGCCGTATTGAGATCAGAACCGCAAGGGCCGGTTCGTCCGGCAGGGACAGTGAAGATCGCCTGTACCGGCGCGGATCGGAATATCTGGACAAGCGCGAATGGGAGAAGGCGATCGACGCCTTCGATCAGGTAATAGACAAGAAAGGCGCCAAAGCCGATGGCGCCTTTTACTGGAAAGCTTATGGCCTCTCAAAATTGGGGAGGCGCGATCAGGCCCTGGCTGCGATTGTAGAGTTAAGAAAAACGTACCCGAACAGCAGATGGTTGAATGACGCAAAGGCTCTGGAGGCCGAAGTGCAGCAGGCCGGCGGTCAAGGACCTTCTCCTGAGAATCAGAGCGATGAGGATCTGAAGCTCTTCGCCATCAACAGTCTGATGAACAGCGATCCGGAACGTGCGCTCCCCTTGCTCGAAAAGATTCTGCAGAAGAACAGTTCTCCAAAACTGAGAGAGCGGGCGCTCTTCGTTTTAGCGCAGAGCCGCACACCGAAATCGAATGAAATCGTCACGCAGTTCGCGCGGGGTGGCGGCAATCCGGACCTGCAACAGAAGGCCGTGGAGTATCTGGGCATTTATGGAGGCAAGGACAATCTTCAGACGCTCAGCGATATCTACAATGCAACGAACGATCTTGGGCTGAAGCGCACTATTCTGCGGAGCTTCATTTCCGCCCACGATAAAGATCGTCTGCTGGCCGCCGCAAAGACCGAGCAGAATTCCGACCTGCGGCGGGACGCTATCCAATATCTCGGGAGTTTGGGCGCTTATCAGGAACTGGCGCAACTTTACACCACCGAGCAATCGCCGGAGGTCAAGGAATCAATCATTCAGTCCTTAGCCCACAGCGGCAATGTTGAGAAGGTGATTGAGATTGCCCGCACTGAAAAGGATCCGAAACTGCGTACCACAGCCATTCATGTCCTGGGGTCGACGGGCAAGTCCAAGACGGCCGATGCGTTGGTGTCGCTGTACGGCTCCGAATCGGATAGGAACAACAAGGAACAGATCATACATGCACTCGGCAATCAGGGTAGCGCGAAGGAACTGGTGGAGATCGCTCGGAAGGAGCAGGATCCCAACCTGAAAAGGGAAGCAGTCCGGCGGCTCGCAAGTATGAAGTCGAAGGAAGGCACCGACTTTTTGATGGAGTTGCTGAACAAATGATCCGGCACGCAAGCTGGCTCCTGTTCGCGGCCGGCGGGCTGGCCTTTGGGCAACCCCGGTTGGTGAATGCAAAACTTGAAACTCACGCATTGCAGGGTCCGTTGGAACCGGAGCTCAAGCCGTTGATCGCCGCACAGAACGACCCTGCGTGGATCGGTTACGCCGTTCCAGTGGTGGCAGGTGATCGGCAGATGTGCTGCTATTACTCGAATTCCGATATGAACTATTCGTATCGTGGCTGTTCGCTCGAACCTAGATCGCCATTGCCAGAGGCGGGCGGCGTCAACGCTGGGCCTGTTCCGCTGGAAGCTCCGAAGAGTTTCTACGTGCTCTTCCGGGCCGAGCACAACGAGTTGACCAAGCTTCGGACATTCTCCGCCGATTGTGAACTTGACGCCGGCGGCACAACGGTCCACTGGCTCACCGGAGTGAAGGCGTCCGATAGCGTGAATCTTCTGGCGGCCTACCAGCAGAGCCGCTATGACACGGTACGGGAGGGGAACCGCTTCCGCGACAACACACTTTCCGCCATTGCTCTCCATGCGGACCCTTCAGCCGACGCGGTACTCGAAAAATTCATCGCCCCGGACCAGCCGGAATCGGTTCGCCGTCACACGGCTACATTGTTCGGCGAACTTCGCGGGCACAAAGGCTTTGAAATCTTGCGCCGCATGGTGCAGGATGAGCCCAATGAACGTGTTCGCGAAAGTGCCGTTCAGGGATTGGCGTTCAGCAGGGAGCCGGGGGCGCTCGAAATCGTGTTCAGCGTTGCAAAGAGCGACAAAAGTCCCCGTCTCAGAGGCGAGGCCCTAGGCTGGCTCGCCCGGCAGGCGGGCCAAAAGGCAACGGGAACCATTCAGAATGCCATCGATAACGATCCGGAAACGGAAGTGAAGAAGAAAGCCGTATTTGCCCTGAGCCAACTTCCGCGCGAAGAAGGCGTTCCCATGCTGATCAATCTTGCGAAGACGAACAAGAATCCTGAGGTTAGAAAGCAAGCCATGCAATGGCTCGGCAGATCGCGAGATCCCCGCGCTTTGTCGTTCTTTGAAGATATCCTTAGTAAATAAAAGGACTTGGGATCTCTTGTCACGGAGATCCCAAGTCCTTTTATTCTATCCGCGTAAATCAATTGTTACTTCTTCTTTTTCTTCGCGCCTGTTCGTGGTGCTGCTTTATGTACAGGCGGAGCAGCCTGAGCCGGCCAGCCCTCTATCTTTTCCTTTTCTACATCCATCGTCAGCATGAACGGACTCTGAGTGAAGCTTTTCGGAACGCCTTCGAACTCAATCACAGTTCCCGCAGGCGCCTTGCCCCGCAACGGAGCATTCAACTTCAGGGTGACTTCCGGGGTTGTGTCATCCGACATTGCAAGAACCAATTCCTTTGGATTGATCGCCGGACTCTCCGAAACCAGCTTGCCTCGCAGTTTCGGCAGCGCGGCCTCCTTCACGCTGGTGTCAAAATACTGCATCCCATTCGGGCCCGTTAACTGTTCCTTCACACTTGTCCATAGTGCCAGTTGGGGGTTGTTCTTCTTGAACTCCTCTTCCTTTGCGGCCTTGTCCTTCGCAATTTCAGAAACGCTGACAATTTTGAAATCCGAAGGCGGTACGGCATTGGTCTTTGCCAAATTCTTCAATTCCGCCAACCCGTCAGTGCTGCCGTGGTAGCCCTTGTATGCCCTGCTCAGGTAATCGTCAATCTGCTTGCGTCCTTCTGGAGTCAGAGCGCCCGGTCCGTCGTAGGCGGCTGCACGCGCATAGAGGAAAAGCACCTCAGGTTGACGTTCTATCTTCTTCTCACCCTGAATGGACTGGGCCAGCAAATAGTCCACGTCAGCCGCGCCGGGGTTCAACGCAAGCACCTTTCTGTACTCTTGTTGGGCTACATCGGGCTGCTTGCGGGTGTTTGCGACCCAGGCAAGCGTTTTATGCGCCGCAATTTCCGCATCCGTCCGCGCCTTTGTCCAATCCGCCCCACTTGTTGCCGCAGGCTTTTTTGCCGCTACGAAAATCGTGTCCAAATTAGCAAGCACGCCCTGGGCCGCCTTCTCACCCGAATCCAGCGCCGCCGGGCTGGTGTCGTTCATGCTCGGTGTCAGGTTCGTAATGTAAAAAAGCGACGTGAAATCTTTCGGATCGATGGCTAGAATCTGCTTTGCCGTATCAATCGCCTTGGCCGGCTGATTGAGTTGAGCGTAAGTGGTCAGATAGAAAAGCAGGCGTTCCTTCTTGTAGTCGGTATCCGGATATTTCTCTTTCCACGTGTTCAGCGACTCCAGCCGCTTTGCCGGGTTCGTTTCTTTAGTGATCGAATCGTACAGATCGTATTCGGCCCGGTCCTTTACCTTCTTCTCGGGCGCCGCGGGCGTACCCGGCGCCGCAGGCGTTGCCGGTGTGGCTGGCGCCGGTGCCTCTTGGCCCCATACGGTAACGCAGAAGACGGACGCAGCCGCGGCCGCAGAAATCATCTTGGAAAATCTAACCAGCACTCCTGGCCTCCCAAACTCAAAGTTAAAATTGCTCTTTCTATCGGGTACAGTGGAGCCCCGTCTATCGCCAAACCAGCGCGGCCACGAGACTTTTTGACAGTATCGTATTTGCGGAGTATAGCGGAATCATCTCCAGCCCGCAAGAGTCCTTTCCTTTAGATGCGCCAAACCTCGATCTTGTTCCCATCGATATCTCCTTCTCTCCTGCAGCCTTCGGCCGCGCGTCAATGTGTTAGACTCCCTATCTCATGCGACATTTCGACCTCCTTGTCATCCTTCTCTACCTGATTGGGATCACCTGGTTCGGCTCGCGTTTCCGCACGAGTCAAAAGACGCTGAAAGATTACTTTCTGGGTGGCCGCAACGCTCCCTGGTGGGCTATCGCATTCTCTATCGTATCGGCTGAAACCAGCACGCTCACCGTGATTGGCACGCCAGGCATCGGCTTTAACGGCAATTATGGCCTGCTGCAAGTGATATTTGGCTACCTGGTGGCACGCATCATTATCTCCTCTCTCTTTCTGCCGCACTACTTTCGCGGGGAAATGTTTACCGCCTATGAGCTGATGCAGCGCCGCTTCGGCCAGCGCATCCGCAAGCTCACCGCGGGCACCTTTCTTATCCTCCGCGCGCTCGCTGAAGGCGTCCGTGTTTTTGCCATCTCCATCGTAATTTCCATCATCTTAGGAACCGGTGAAGTGGCGTCCATTATCCTCATCGTCTGCCTGACGCTTTTCTATACCTTTGAAGGCGGCATGACCGCGGTAATCTGGACTGACGTGGTGCAGATGTTCCTATATGTAGGGGGGGCCATCCTCAGCCTTTTCGTCATTCTGGGCAAAGTACCCGGCGGATGGGACCACATAACGGCAGTCGCCGGCTCCTTTGGCAAGTTCCAGGTCTTCGATTTCCGTTTCTCACTAAACTCTGACTTTTTCTCGCGTACGTACAGCTTTTGGGCCGGGCTCATTGGCGGTACATTCCTCACCACGGCCAGCCACGGCACTGAGCAACTGATGGTTCAGCGTCTGCTGTCGGCCCGCACCCAGGCGGAAAGCCGCATGGCGCTCTTCGCAAGCTGGTTCGTCATTTTCTTCCAGTTCGCTTTGTTCCTTACCATCGGTGTCATTTTGTTCGTCTACTACCGGGATTCTGGGCTGTCCGCTCCCAAGCACTTTGACCGCATCTATCCTGACTTCATTTGGAACAATCTGCCTCCGGGGATCGCCGGCCTCATTATCGCCGCGATTCTGGCAGCGGCGATGTCTAACCTGAGCGCCGCCCTGAATGCGCTCGCGTCCACCACAATCATGGATTTCTATAAGCCTATGACCGCCCGGCGCGGCGGTCCCCCCAGATCCGAAGCGTATTTTCTGAAGCTCGCACGCGCCAGCACGCTGTTCTGGGGCGTAGTTCTCTTCCTGATCGGTCTGTTTGCCCGAAATTGGGGCTCCGTGCTCGAAGCGGGACTTTCGATTGCCTCCATCCTTTATGGCGGCTTGCTTGGCGTATTCCTGCTTGGTTTATTAACCACCCGAGTCGGCGAGAATGCTGCCAGCGTGGGCATGGTGGCGGGGCTTCTCATTATGTTCTTTGTAAAGATTTATACACCCATTGCCTGGACCTGGTACGTCGTTATTGGAACACTGGTCACGGTTTCGGTCGGCTACGCAGCGTCATTCGTAACCAAGGAGAGTTTGGTTGAAACCCACGCCTGAAATGCAAACGAAAGTTATTCCGGGATTGCGCCGGGATCTTGGACTCTGGGGTGCGGTCGCCATTGTCGTTGGCACCGTGATCGGCAGCGGAATCTTCCTGGTTCCAAAGGCCATGATTTTACAGGTCGGATCGCCGGGAATGGTCTTCGCGGTTTGGGTGTTCGGGGGTGTCCTCACCATGTTCGGTGCACTCACCTATGCCGAATTGGCCGCCGCCCTGCCTGAGGCTGGGGGCGAATATGTCTACCTTCGGGAAGCATACGGCCCTTTCTTCGGCTTCCTATATGGCTGGACGCAAACCTGGGTGGCGAAAAGCGCTTCCATTGCTACTCTGGCCACCGCCTTCTTTTACTATTTCGCCAATTTCCGTCCCGAACTCGAAAATATCTTGTGGACGATTCCCATTCCAGTAGGTCCAAACGGCGGGCCTCTTGAGATTCGTTCTGGCCAGTTGCTCGCCATGGCGGTGATCCTTTTCTTAGGTTTTGTGAACTATTTCGGTGTGAAGATCGGTGGGGGCGTTCAGATCGCGGTCACCGTTATCAAAGTAGCTCTTATCTTCGCCATTATTGCGATTGGCTTGAGTTCTGGCCAGGGTAGCGTTTCCAACTTTTCCACCGCCATTCCCGTGGCGGGCGGGTTTTCCGGTTTCTTTGCGGCTCTGGTCGGCGCGTTGTGGGCTTATGACGGCTGGAATAACGTCAATATGGTGTCTTCGGAAATCCGCAATCCACAGCGGAACCTGCCGCTCGCGCTGATCGGTGGAGTTTCGCTTGTAATTCTAATCTACCTGCTGACAAATCTAGCTTACTTCTATGTGCTTTCCGGGCCGGAAGTCGGCGCGAGCGACCGGGTCGCAGCGGCGATGATGCGCAAAGTGTGGGGCCAGGGCGGCGCAAACGCCGTTAGTATCGCTGCCATGATTTCCATCTTTGCCGCGCTTAACGGTTCTATTCTCTCAGGTTCGCGAGTGCCCTATGCGCTTGCCCGCGATGGGTATTTCTTTGCACCTGTAGCGCGAGTTAACCCCAAATACCACACGCCTGGCGTCGCGGTTGGCCTGCTCAGCGTCTGGTCCGCGGTCCTGGTTCTGAGTGGGCGCTATGAGCAGCTTTATACCCTGGTCATCTTTCCCAGTTGGATACTTTATGCCATGGCGACTGCCGCCGTAATTGTATTACGCATAAAACGGCCCAATCTAGCCAGGCCATATCGTACTTTGGGATATCCCGTGGTCCCCATCCTATTCGTACTAGTAGCTATTACTCTATTAGTGCAGACACTGCTGCACTTCCCACGCGAGTCGATCCTCGGTTTAGTCTTCATTTTGGCCGGATTGCCCTTTTATTTTCATTGGAGTCGACGAGTTTCCGGTAAAATTAAATTACCCTGAGGCTCTCAAGACCCTCGGCTCAGTTCTAAAGTACTAAATGACGCCAGTACCGCTCATTGTTCTGATTTCGGAACAATCCTCTTGAAATCCAATCAAAAATAGGGTACAACTGCAAGTGCGGTGGGGAGCAGCACCTGAGTTTGTTCTTGTTTCGGAACAAGCACCCGGAAAACGCACTTCTGGCCGACTTGCTTGGGAGAGGCAAATTAATGGACGTAAGCAAAATGCTGGCTGAATTACGCCAGGAACGAGCTGCAATTGAAGAAGCGATTTTGATTCTGGAGAGACTGGCCAGAGGACGCGGGAAACGCCGCGGGCGCCCGCCTCTTTGGATGACGGCCGAGGGCGGCGATGCACCGGTCCGCCGGCGCGGCCGCCCGCCGGGGAGCAAGAATAAACCGAAAGACATTTCGGCGGCAGAGTAAATTAACAGGGATAGACTAAGTTCTGTCCCTCTTAATAGAGCAGGTAGTTCTTTCTACGTAGCTTGAAGGCTTCGAGATCGGCCGAATCGCCCTGTGCAATAACAGCAGGAGCTTCACCGGTCTCCATCCCCTTCAGCGCACGTTTATTTCCGGTCAGTTTCTGATCTGCGCTCCAGTTCATCTTTCCCGGAAAGAGTTTCGCCAATGCTCCTCCCAGTTCGATGCCAAACGCTCCACTGTTGAAACTATCCCGGTCGGTGATTACGAATCGAACGCCTTCAATCAGCCTTCCTGCAAAATTTGAGCTCTCCGGCTGAAAGCGCGTCGGGTAAACGCGAATTCCCGGTATCTGGCGCGCGTTTAAGTACGCGGCCAATACCCTTCCGTTGATCCAATCGGCGCCAATCTGCTCAAACGGCGCATCGGTGCCGCGCCCCACTGAATAAACTTTGCCCCCCTCCAGCATTCCAATTCCTGGATAGAGCAGGGCGGCATTTAGACTTCTCATATTTGGGGAAGGGTTAATCCACGGCAGACCGGTCGAATCGAACCAGTCTCCGCGCCGCCAGTTCTTCATCGCAACTACGTGCAGATCCGCCTTCGGCTGCTGGCCGTCATTAATCATCCGTGCCAGTTCACCTGTTGTCATGCCGTAGCGTAAAGGCATAATGTCACACCCGATGAACGACTTGAGATCCGGATCCAGCATCGGCCCTTCTACATGCGTACCCGTAATCGGATTTGGCCTGTCCAGCACCATAAATGGGATTTTCCGCTTACCCGCCTCCTGCATCGCGTTGGCCATAGTGCATGTGTAAGTGTAAAACCGCGCGCCCACGTCCTGAATATCGAACACCAGAACATCGATATTCCGCAGCATTTCGTCGGAAGGCCGGCGGTTCTGCTCCAAATAGAGGCTGAAAACTGGAACGCCCGAAGCGGCATCCTTCGTATTTCCAATGTTTTCTTGATCTTCTTTGCCGGCAATTCCATGCTCGGGTGAATACAGTGCTTTCAGATCGACACCGGCGGCCAGCATCAGATCGATGTTTCGCTTTCCATCACGGCTCAGGCCCGTGTGATTCGTGATCAGTCCAACCCGCTTGCCTTTCAGCGATTGGAACCCCTCTTGCACCAGAACATCGAGTCCGGTTAGAACATCGGCGTTCCGGCTAACCGCAGGCGCGGGGGTCATTCTTGGCCTCTGACTCAACACCTGGCTCAACAGCACAGATCCCGGCGTGGCATCCACGTTCAGCCCCGCCGCCGCCGCACTCGCCACCCGCGCGCGCAACGAAGTGATTGCCGGACGGCGAAACGGATGCACGCTGTTCGCGAGCAGGATCACGTAGCTGTTCGTTGCCGGATCGATCCAAAGCGATGTTCCGGTGAATCCGGTGTGACCGTAAGACCCCACAGGAAACAACTCGCCACGGTTCCCGGCGAACGGCGAATCGATGTCCCAGCCGTATCCTCGAACCACAGGCTGATCCGCCGGCGTTTCGGGACTGGTGAAGGTGCGCACCGTAAGCGGGCTGAACACCCGGATGCCGTTCCGTGTACCCATGCCGAGCATCATCTCTGCAAACTTGGACAAATCCGCTGCCGTCGTGAACAGGCCCGCATGACCTGCGACCCCGCCCATAAAGCGCGTTGTCTCGTCATGCACAACTCCGCGCAACGGTGGTCCCTCAAAGGACAGAGCCTCGGTTGGCGCGATCCGGGGCAGCAGCGATGCCGGTGGCAGAAACATCGTATCGGTCATACCCAGCGGGCCAAAAACGTTCTCTTGCGCGTATTGCGGCAGCGGCTCATGACTAACCCGCCGGACAATTTCACCCAGCAGGATGAAATTGATGTCGCTGTAAACGAACCTGGTGCCGGGCAGGGAAGTGGGCTTATCGATCAAGGCTTTTTGAATTCCCGTCTCATACCCGCTCCATTCCGGTTTCAGATCCAGATCCGGCCGCAATCCTGAAAAATGCGTCAAAAGTTGCTTGACCGTGATGTCGCTGTGGCCAACCTGATATTCGGGCAAATACTGTGTCACTCGATCCGCCATGCGCAGCTTTCCCTCTTCCACAAGCTTCATCACGCACGACGTAGTAGCGATCACTTTCGTCAGTGAGGCCGCATCGAAGATGGTGTTCAGTGTCATCACTTCTTTGCTCGGAGTCAGCGCCCGCCATCCGTAGGCCTTTTGGTAAACGATCCTGCCATCGTGCCCAACCACCAGCACGGCGCCGGGAATCTGGTCTTCCTGGACGGCCTGCTTGATCGCGGCGTCCAGCGCCGGCCCACCGGTGAATGTATCCTGTGCGAATAAGGAACCGATGCAAACCAGTCCGGCAATTAGAACGTTAGAGGACCATCTCATAGCAGCTTCTGTGCAATTCCTTCCAGTGTTGCCGCCAGGCGGACATCGTTCTTGGTGATCCCGCCGGCATCGTGTGTTGTCAAATCGATAGTGACACGGTTGTAGACGTTGCACCACTCCGGATGGTGATTCATCTTTTCGATTGCGGTGGCCGACGCCGCCATGAATCCAAAAGCATACATAAAGTCCGGGAACTTATATTCCCGATGCAGCTTCCCATCCGTCAGCGTCCATCCGGGAAGCGCGGCAAGTGCCTGTTCAATTTCCTGCTGAGATAATTTCATCATGATTAGCATGTCACAGCCGCTCCCCCGCTTGCGTATGAATCTGGATTTCATGCCTTCGCCGGTGGAAGACCGCCCGGGTCTTCTGATCCGCGACTCGTATAAGTATTCCGATGCGACGCTCATCATTCCACCAGTTCTTGTGCAATGCCTGGAGTGCTTTGATGGTTTGCAGACTGGGCTGGACCTCCGCGCACTCCTGGTACGCATCACAGGCGAACTGGAGGTCGGCCAACTCGAACGGCATTTGCTGGATACTCTGAGCGGCGCGGGATTCCTGGAAGACAAGACCTTCCAGCGCCTCCGGTCCGAGCGCCGCCTGTCCTTTTCCGAATCCGCCGTTCGCGAGCCTTCGCACGCCGGTTCGGCCTATCCAAACGATCCCGATGAACTCGGGAAAACATTGGACGAATACATGACTGCCGCGCCTGCCCAAGCCGCAGATAATCTGGTCGCGATTGCCGCTCCTCACGTCAGCCCATTTGGTGGTTGGGAAACCTATCGGGATGCGTACAGTGCCCTGACTCCGGAGTACAAGGACCGCACATTCATCATTCTCGGCACATCCCACTACGGCGAACCCGATCGTTTCGGCCTCACGCGGAAACGCTTCTCCACTCCCTTCGGCCAAGCCATTACCGATCTTCCTCTGCTGGAACAATTGGCCGCCGAACCAGCCGTTGTCATGGAGGATTACTGCCATTCCATCGAGCACTCCATCGAGTTCCAGGTGCTTTTTCTCCAGCACATCTACGGGCCTGACATCCGCATCCTGCCTATCCTGTGCGGTTCCTTTGCGAACAGCATCCAGCACGGCGGCGCGCCGGAGGCAAACGATCTGGTCCACCGGTTTCTTGGCCGCCTCGGGGAGATCGCGGCCAAGGAATCCGAACGCCTGCTCTGGGTGCTCGGCATCGACATGGCTCACATGGGCCGCCGCTACGGCGACGATTTTCCGGCCTACGCGGATACCGGAGAGATGGTGGAAGCCGCCGCACGCGACCAGCGCCGCATCGGCCGGATCAACGCAGCCGACCCAAGCGGGTTCTGGGATCTGGTGCAGCAAAATCGCGACGATCTCAAATGGTGCGGCTCAGCCCCTTTATACACGTTTCTTAAGGCAGTACCCGGCACGAAGGGAAAGCTGCGCGGTTACCAGCAATGGAACATCGACGAACAAAGTGTAGTGAGCTTCGCCGCACTCAGCTTTACTGGCCGTTGACCGCGGCCAACCAGTAGCCAGGCCGTGTCCGCACGTTATAGTTCCCCGCAACTTCCACCCGAATTGTATGGAAGCCCCCCTCCATCTTGTTGTCGGGGTTGTAGGCGATCAGGTATTGGTTATGAACCTCACGCCCAACCTCCGCAACGGCGGTCTCCAGCGCTTTTTGTCCCACGAAGGGAATCTCACGGCCGCCCGTATATTTCGTAAACACTTCCACAGGATTGTCCACGAAGATTGCCTTTACGCCCCGGAAAATCTCCACGAATAATGGAACGAAGTTAGCCCCGTATCCCTGCGTGCCCGTCATCTGGGCTACCGCGGTGGGGGTGTTCAACCCGCCTGCCGGTACATGCCGCGCTTCCGGGGGAATCGGATCGGGCCGGGGAATGGACTTTTTCGACATCGTTTCCGCATAGAGCCGCGATATATTCAGCGCATAGACCATCACGTCGTCCACCTGCGTCGTGGTCAACGCTTCCCGCAGCTTGCCTTCACTGCCTTTATCCAAGGATTCCGAGATCAGCAGAACAACGCGGCGCCGCTCCTTGGATCGCGTCTTCAGCATCTGACTGGAGCGTTCCACAGCATCAATCATTCGGCTGCTGGAACTGCCCGGCTTCAATTTTTGCAGTCCTTCCTGTACCTTTGCCGGATCAGTTGTGAAATCCTGCAACACCTGCAGACGATGATCGAAGCTGAGAATTGCTACTTCCCCTTGATCGCCGGCCAGCATGTTGGTGAGCAGCGTGCCGATCTTTTGGATCTTGGGCAGCACCGATTCCACTTTCGCATCCGCTTGAATCGCTACGACCAGAGAGATGGGAGCGTAACTCTCGTCCACCTGGATCTTCTGGGGCTTATCGTTATCGTAAAGAGTGAACTGGCTCGGCTTCAGATCGTGAACGTAGTTCCCGTCTTTGTCGGTGACCGTCGTAGGCGCCACCACCACGTTCAAGGTCGTCCGGAAAACGCGAGCATCTCCCGTGCCGTCCTGCGCAAACGCAAAAACCGTAAGCCCCGCGGCGGCGAGAATTCCAGCAACCAATACTGCAAAAGGAGCGCGGCGCATTCTAATGTGTGACGTCATCTGAAAGGTTCGAGTTTCCGCTCCTCTGTATGTTCGGTTTTTCCACGCAGCAAATCAATGACATGGGGAACTACATCCATAATCGCATTGAGCGACTCCACCGCGCCCCTGGGCGATCCCGGAAGGTTCACAATCAGGGTGGCGGTCCTGGTTCCAGCAATCCCTCGTGACAGAATCGACATCGGCGTAGACGATCGTCCACTGCTTCGCATCCACTCGCCGAACCCTGGAATCTCCCGCTGAATCACAGACCGCGTCGCCTCTGGAGTGACGTCCCGGAGAGCCACGCCGGTTCCACCTGTGGTGAAAATGGCATCCACTTCGCCGCCATCGGCCACTTCTGCCAGCCGTTGGGCAATCCAAACCGCATCATCGGGGATCACCTCGCACGTTGTGGTCCATCCCATCTGTTCCAGCCGCGCACGGACGGCCGGCCCGGAAACATCCTCGCGTGTTCCTGCGTGGGTGGAATCGCTGATCGTGAACACAGCCGCGCGGCGATTCATCTCCGGAAATCCCCGCTTTTGCCGCCGGTCTTGTCCAGTAAATATAGATCCTGAATTTCAATCGACTTATCCAGAGCCTTCGTCATGTCGTACACTGTCAACGCGGCGACTGCCGCCGCAGTCAGCGCCTCCATCTCTACGCCCGTTTGTCCGGTAGTAGTTGCCGTGGAAACAATGCGAACTCCCTTAGCGTCCACATGCACTTCCAAATCCACGTGAGACAGCATCAAAGGATGGCACAGCGGGATCAGATCGGAAGTTTTCTTCGCCGCCAGGATGCCTGCAATCCGGGCGATTTCCAGCGGATCTCCCTTGGGGTTATCCGAAAGCCGCTTGAGCACGGATGGCCGGATTTTCACGAAGGCGTGAGCCCGCGCTGTACGTTTCGTCTCTGCTTTGGCGGAAACGTCGACCATCCGCGCAGTCCCCGCATTGTCGTAATGAGACAGTTTCTTCACTTCAGCTTTCTTCACTTCAACAACACCCGTATCGGATCTCCCGCCGCCCAGGATTCCCTGTCTGGTTCGGCCACCAGAAATGCATTTGCTCTCGCCATCGCACCCACGTCTCCCGATCCCTGCCAACCCGTTGGAGTCACTTCCGCGCCATCGGCACTCAATCGCGCGGGCAGGAATCGCGTCAGCCCCGGCCGATGATGAAAATCCGCCGTAAGCCTCGCCAGCAACAATGGCAGCGGCGAACCCGAGGCTCCGCCCAGCAACTCCACCGCCGCACGCGCGAAAAGCTCAAAAGTGATCATGGTGGAGGCCGGATTTCCAGGCAAGCCGAAAAAGAACTTGCCTCCAGCAATGCCAAACACTAACGGCTGCCCTGGTTGAATCGACACGCGATCAAAGAAGAACTCCGTGCCAAACTCTGCCAGTACCTGCTCGACAATGTCGTACTTTCCAGCCGACACACCACCGGACAACAACAGCAGATCCGCCTTCAGTCCCAGGGCGGCCAAGTCCCTGGTGGAATCGAAGTTGTCCCGCGCAATGGGCAGCACATCAGGCACGCCGCCAGCCCTCGATACCTGTACCGCAAGCGACTGCGCGTTCGAGTTACGCACCTGATGCTCCAGCGGAGTTTCCGCAACTTCCACAATCTCATCGCCGGTGGAAAGAATGGCAACCCGCGGCTTGCGATAGACCGCCGCTTCCGTGCATCCCACCGTCGCCAACATCGCCACCCGCGCATAATCGAGCCGTTCGCCAGCACGGAGCACGGTAGAGCCCGCCTGTGCTTCGCAACCCTGTGGATTGATGAAGTCTCGCGGATTCACAGGCCGCTCCGTTGTGATCCGGTCCCCATCTCGGGTGACGTGTTCCACCATAACGATCGCGTCGGCGCCATCCGGAACCGGGGCGCCGGTCATGATCTCCACTGCCTGACCCGGTTCGACAACTCCTAAAAATCGGTCACCCGCACGCACTTCGCCAACTACCCGCACCTTTCCAGGAAAGTCTGCCGCCCGTACCGCAAACCCATCGCGCACCGAGCGCGCCAGCGGAGGATAATCGCGATCCGCGAATACGTCCTGAGCCAATATCCGGCCGGCGCAATCGGCGAGTCTCACTCGCTCGGTAGGCAGCGAAGGCCGCCTTGCACAAACCTCGCGGAGCACGGCCTCGCGCGCCTCGTTGAATTGCAATGTGGCCACAAACTCATTGTGTCACGCGGCGCGTCACGCAACCCATAAGCGATACTCAGAAAGATGCCCAATCATCTCACGTTGGCCCAGATGGCCGAGCAAATCCGCACCCGCAAGCTCTCGCCCGTGGAGCTCGTTACGGCTCACATTCAGCAAATAAAAAAGCACAACCCGCAAATCAACGCCTTCGTATCCACCTTTGCGGAAGAAGCTCTGGCCGCCGCGCGGCTGGCCGAACAGCAGCCGCCCACCGGCCCTCTCCACGGCATCCCAATCACGATAAAGGACAGCTTCGACATGGCAGGCCAGCCGACTCTTTGCGGCAGCCGGTTTCGCCGCTCCCATCGGGCAGCCACCGATTCCGCTGCCGTTTCCCGGTTCCGGGCCGCAGGCGCGATCCCGATCGGCAAGACCAATTGCCCGGAATTTCTCGCCAATTACGAAACGGACAACTACACCACCGGCCGTACCAACAATCCATGGGACCTGACCCGCACCCCTGGCGGGTCCAGCGGCGGCGAATCGGCAGCCATCTCTTCCTTCATGTCGGCGGGCGGAATCGGCAGCGATGGCGGCGGCTCGGTCCGCATCCCGGCCCACTTCACCGGAATCGCCGCTCTAAAACCGACTCCCGGCCGTGTCTCCGCGGCAGGCCACTTTCCGCAAATCTGCCATCCCGGCGGATTGCTGGGTGTCGCCGGACCGATGGCTCGTACCGCGGCCGACCTCCGCATCCTGTTCAATGTACTCTCCGGCTACGATCCAGCCGATCCTTTCTCGGCACCCGTCCCCCTCCGCGCTCCGGATCTCTCTAATATTCGAATCGGATTCATGGAACGGTTCTACGATGTGCCCGTGCAGGAATGCATGAAAACCGCCGTTCGTAAAGCCGCCGCCGCTCTCAATGACCTGAAGTTTCCAGTCGATCTCTTCACTCCGAAGGGCCTTGAGAGGAGCCCCAATCTCTGGTGGTTTTTCTTCGGCGAACTTCCCGCTCCGTTCACAAGAGAGATCATCGCAATCAATCCCGAAGATGCGCACTGGACCGGCACGGAATTTGTGAACTCCGTTCCGCTCGATCCGATTTCCGCCGTGAAGGTGGTGGAAAATCTGGCCGCGAGGGATGCAATGCGAAGCTCGTTATTACGCCAGATGCAAAACTATCCCGTGTTGCTTCTGCCGCCCTGCGGAGTTCCGGCGTTCCATCATCGCGAACGCAGTTGGGAGACCACCACGAAACGGATTGGCCTCTTCCAGGCCATGATGCCTGTGACTCCGTTCAACCTGCTCGGCCTGCCTAGTGTGGTGATCCCTTTCGACATTACGGACGACGGCTTGCCAGTGGGCATCCAGCTAGTAGGCCGCCCATACGAAGAGGAAACACTGCTCGAATTAGCCGTTCGCCTGGAATCTCTTGCGCCTCGATTTAGCCCTGCCGGGTATTAGACGTAGTGACGTGGATCGATCATCCCAAGTACGAAACCCTTTTGCTCCAGCAACTCTCAAACAGGCAAGCGGAATGCTTCTACAACTTCCTCCCGTACAACCGAATCCAGCCTCCATTGCAGCCGGCACGTCAAGCCCGGTGCCGTGGATTCGTGCGGCCGGCCGCGCTCCCTACTTCATGGATGAGCTGGGAAATCCATGGACCCCTATCGGGCAAAATGACGCCATCACCTGGCCGGATCTCGCAGGCATTTTCCGCCGCCGTGATCTCAAAGCAGTGGAAGCCTATCTCCAGTTCCTCGCGAAGAGTGGCGTCACCTGCCTTCGGCTGATGCTGGAATACAGCCAGACCAGTCACCGTTATCTGGAACGAACGGCCGGCCATTTCTGGCCCAATATGGTTCGCCTTTGGGACGACCTGTTTGCGCTCTGCCGCAAATGGGGCCTTCGCATTTTCCTGACCCCGTTCGACACGTTTTGGATGTGGAACCGATGGAAGCGCCACCCCTATAACGCAGCCAATGGAGGACCATGCGCGGACCGCCGCCGTTTTCTGCTTTGTCCCGAAACACGCCGCGCGATGAAAGAGCGGCTCACCTTCGCCACCGAACGCTGGGGCAAAGATGGAACCCTCTTCGCCTGGGATCTGTGGAACGAAATTCATCCATCTTATGCAGCGGGTTCCGCCGAAAGTCTCTCCGATTTCATCGAAGATCTCAGCACGCACCTTCGCACGGTTGAAACGCGAATGCACGGAGCGGCTCATTTGCAAACCGTGTCGGTTTTTACACCGGCTCTTGCGTTGGACAGGCGCATGTCTGAGATCGCGTATCGCCACCCTTGCCTGGACTTCGCCAATATTCATCTCTACGAAGAAGGCACCATTGACTGCCCCGCCAATACGGTGGATGCCGCAGTGAGCACGGGCAAACTGGTGGCCTCCGCGCTAAGTGAGATCCGGGACAGCCGGCCTTTTTTCGATAGCGAGCACGGTCCGATCCATTCGTTCAAGGATCATCATAAGAACTTGCCCGAGCCATTCGACGATGAATACTTCCGCCATATTCAATGGGCACACCTCGCCGCAGGTGCAGCCGGAGGCGGAATGCGTTGGCCTAACCGGCGGCCGCACTCGCTTACCCGCGGCATGAGGGAATCGCAAGAGGCATTGGCCGCATTCCTCCCACTAGTGGATTGGCCCGTTTTCCGCCGCGTCAATCGGACCGCGGAATTACGGCTCTCCCGCAAACACGTTCATGGATTCGCCTGTGGGGATGAGAATCAGGCCATGGTGTATCTGCTGCGGCGGGACACGCTGATGAAGAACGGAATGCTGGACGCTTGCGCCAGTCCGGTTTCCGTGGAGGTCACCGTCATGGGCCTTAGTCCGGGGCCTTATGAAATCACCGCGTGGGATACGAAACGCGGGGAGGCGGTACAGCGGTTCACCGAGATTCATTTCGGGGATGGTCCGCTCACATTCAGCACGCCAGGGTTTGTTACGGATATTGCTTTCGCTATGGCCCAGCTAGTCTCCTGTCTTAGATAATTCTTTACAACGCTGGACCTTATCAAGGATCACGTCGGCAGAGGCTTTCCAGATAAATGGGGTGGGATCGCCGTTCCAGTTTGCCAGCCACTGATATATGGCCTTCTCCAACTCCTCGG
>JBBPYD010000065.1:0-69361 GCA_038200305.1 Bryobacterales bacterium | reverse complement strand
TGTCATACCATCGGCGATCTGCGAGCGGCTGAGCGGGAAGGAGCCGATTTTGCGGTCTTTGGGCCGGTTTTTCAAACACCCGGAAAGGGCCAGCCGGTGGGTCTCTCCGGACTCCGCGAAGCCACGCGCGCGGTTCAGCTTCCAGTGATCGCTCTTGGCGGCATCACGAGCGGCAATGCGGAATTTTGTATGCTGAATGGAGTGGCCGGAATTGCCGGCATACGGCTTTTTCAAACAGATGCATCCGCTTAACAGGTTCTTCTTAGCCGTGGGGATGCTTGGCTGCGTTCTGGCCCAGGCTCAAGAGATCAAGAGCGGATATTACCTGGGGAATGCGATTCATTACAAGGTGATCGACGGCCTTGCTGTCACCGAGGGTGACATTATTTTAGGCACGGCGGAAAATCTGGCGGCCAGCAAGCCGGACAGTGGCAAGGCAGCCGGCAGAGAGGCGATTGGGATTACGGCCGCCAGATACCGGTGGCTGGACGGAGTCGTCCCGTATGTCATAGATCCAGGATTTCCCAATCCTCAACGCGTTGAGGATGCGGTGAAGCACTGGAACGACAACACTCAAATTCGTCTGGTGCCCCACACCGATGAGGCGAACTACGTGCGATTCGTCCGCGGTTCTGGATCGTGCAGCTCGTTTGTCGGCATGGTCAGTCTTGGCGGACAGCAAATCTCACTGGGTGACAGCTGCACCACCGGAAACGCCATTCATGAAATCGGCCATGCCGTTGGGCTCTTTCATGAACAGTCGCGGCAGGATCGCGACTACTACATCCAGGTGGTTTACGACAACCTGGATAAGCTTCAGTTCTTGCAATACAACCAGCAGCTTTCCGGTGCGAACGATCTGGGCGGATACGATTACGGTTCGATCATGCACTATGGCGCCGCCGGGTTCTCGCGAAGCGGTCAACCGGATATGCAGTCCGTCCCGCCCGGTATCCCAATCGGCCAGCGCCTGGTGTTGTCGCCCGGCGATCTCGACGCCGTGAAACGGCTGTATGATCAACCAATCACCGGTACCACCATCACGACGTTCCCCGCCGGGTTGAACGTCATCGTGGATGGAGAGACCTACATTGCGCCCAAGATATTCCAGTGGGCTTTCGGGACCCGGCACACGTTAGATGTTCCGGGCACGCAACAGGACGCCAACACGCGCAATCTTTTCGCGCGCTGGAGCGACGATGGCGGCAAGGCGCACACGATTGCCGCATCCGCCGGCACAACCGTGTTCACGGCCAACTTCATCCAGCAATTTCAAGTGCCCGGCTCCTCTTTTCCCAGCGCTGGCGGTGCAGTTCAATACAACCCTCCACCCGATAATGGATTCTTCACCTACGGGACGCAGATGGAGATTAGCGCCGTGCCAAACCCTGGTTACTACTTTTTGGGCTGGTCCGGCTTCGGGTTTTTCTCCACTCACGGCGTGAGCCCGAATCCGGCGCGCTTCACACTGCAAGGTCCGAACGACCGCTACGATGCAAACTTCGCCCGGGTTCCGCCCACCACCATCGCAAGCGATCCCCCAGGACTGAACGTCACCGTGGATGGCGTGCAGATTGTGGCCCCAAGAAGCTACCAATGGTCCACTGGAACTACGCATACAGTAAGCATTGCCACCGGCACGCAGACCAATGCCAGCGGGGCTCTCCGGTACATCTTTCAGAACTGGAGCGATGGCGGCGATTCCACGCATACCATTACTGCGACGGTGGACGCGGCCACGTACACCGCAGGCTTCAAGACGCAGTACCTGGTCACGGCGAATACATCGCCCATTGCGGGAGGGACGCTGCAGATGGAACCCCTCTCCGCTGACAACTATTACGATGCGCAAACCGAACTCCGGATTGTTCCCATCGCAACAGGCGCCTACAAGTTCGTCAACTGGTCCGGCGATCTCAGCGGGGCGGCCGCACCGGCAATGGTTATCGTGGATGACCAAAAGGTCATAGCCGCGAACTTCGGGATACCCAGGCAACTCACCGCCACCGGCCTGGTGAACGCAGCGAACTTCATCTTGAACGGCGGTGTTGCACCCGGCGAAATCGTCACCATCTTCGGCCTTGAGTTCGGGCCGGGGGCGCTGGTGGCCTCGCAGATCAACCCTGCAACCCAGAAACTCGACACCGTGCTCTCGGATACGCGCGTGCTCTTCGACAACACGCCTGCGCCGTTGATCTATGTATCCGCCAATCAGATCAGCGCCATCGTGCCGTACGCGGTGGCGGGAAACTCCACCACGCGAGTGTCCATCAACTACAACGGGCAGGCCCCATTCGCCCTGGTGGTTCCGGTAGTCGCGGCCGTGCCGGCCCTGTTCACGTATGATTCCTCTGGCAAAGGTCCCGCAGCGGCGCTCAACCAGAACGGATCGACGAACACACAAAACAACCCGGCAATGCGTGGCTCAACCGTCGTATTTTATGGGACCGGCGAAGGGCAGACCACACCAGGGGGCATTGACGGCAAGCCCGCCGTTGCGCCCTTACCGAAGCCCGTGCTGCCGGTCAAGACCATCATCGGCGGCCGCGAGGCAGTTGTCTCCTACGCGGGCGCTGCACCGGGATTAACCGCCGGCGTCATGCAGATCAATGTACAAATTCCCAGCGATTCACCAACAGGGGCGGTCCCAGTATCCGTGCTGGTGGGAAATAATGCCAGCCCGGCGAACGTGACTATCTGGGTGCGGTAATCACTTTGCCCGCGTGAATCTCCTGCAGGCTCCAAACGCGGATGGGGTCCCGCTTGCGCGACGCGACTCCCTCGGCTGAGGCCTTGGCTGCGCTCATCGTGGTAATGCAAGGCACGCGATAGGCGACGGCCGCCCGCCGAATCGCTTTCTCATCGCTGAATGAGTGTGCGCCGGTGGCCGTGTAGATCACCAGTTGAATGGACCCTGCCTTCAGCAGATCGACCGCGTTTGGACGTCCTTCATTGACCTTGAAGATGGTCTTGCAACGGAGACCGGCGGCATGAAGGGCGGCAGCGGTGCCGCGAGTTGCGGCAAGATCAAAACCAAATTGCGAAAAGCGCTTCGCGACCTCCACCGCATCGGCCTTGTGACGATCGTTCACACTGAGGAACACCGTCCCCGCCTCAGGCAAAGGGGTTCCGGCGCTGAGTTGAGCCTTGGCAAATGCCTCGCCAAAGTTCTCACCGACGCCCATCACTTCACCCGTGGACCGCATCTCCGGGCCAAGAGCCGGATCGACTCCAGGGAATTTGCTGAACGGGAAAACAGGCGATTTAACGAAGAACTTTGGGGCTACCAGAACGCCATCCACGGCACCGGCAAGCAGATCGCTGAAATCGGAGAGCTTTTTGCCGAGCATCAGACCAACGGCAATTTTCGGAAGCGGCACTCCAGTCGCTTTGCTGACGTAGGGAACGGTGCGGGAGGCGCGCGGGTTCACTTCGAGAACGAATACCTTGCCGTCCTTGATGGCGTATTGCACGTTCATTAAGCCGATAACTTTCAGCGCCAACGCCAGCTTGCGCGTGTAAGTCTTGATGGTCTCTACTTCCTGCTTGCCGATGGAGTACGCGGGCAGTACGCAAGAACTGTCGCCGGAATGCACGCCGGCTTCTTCAATGTGCTCCATAATGCCGGAGATTAGCACCTCTTCGCCGTCGCACAGGGCATCCACGTCCACTTCAATTGCGTCTTCCAGAAAGCGGTCGATCAACACAGGGCGATCCTGAGAGACCGTGACCGCTTCCCGCATGTAGCGTCGCACGGTGTCTTCGTCGTAGGCGATCACCATAGCGCGGCCTCCCAGCACATAGCTGGGGCGGACCAGAATGGGAAACCCAAGACCGCGCGCGACATCGCAGGCTTGCTGCTCACTAGTGGCCGTTCCGTTCGGGGGCGACGGAATTTTCAAATCGTCCAGCAGTTTGCCAAAGAGCTTGCGGTCTTCGGCCAAGTCAATGTTTTCGGGGTCGGTCCCGATGATCGGCACTCCCAGGCGTTTCAATGGCAGCGCCAGATTTAATGGCGTCTGTCCGCCGAACTGCACGATGACCCCACTCGGCTTTTCGGTGTCCACAATGTTGAGCACTTCTTCCAACGTGAGCGGCTCAAAGTACAGACGATCGCTTGTGTCGTAGTCGGTGGACACGGTCTCCGGATTGCAGTTGACCATGATCGACTCGACGCCGAATTCCTGCAGCGCGAACGAGGCATGACAGCAGCAATAATCGAACTCAATCCCTTGTCCGATCCGGTTGGGGCCGCTGCCCAGAATCATCACCTTCTTGCGATCCGAAGGGTTTGCCTCGCATTCGGATTCATAGCTCGAATACAGGTAAGGAGTGAAGCTCTCGAATTCGGCGGCGCAGGTGTCTACGCGATTAAACACGGCACTTACGCCGAGTTTCTTGCGCCTCGCGCGAACCTCCAGAGAAGTGGCTCCCACTGCTCGCGCGATCCGCTCATCGGAGATTCCATCGCGCTTGGCTCTAAGCAAAGTTGCTTTCGAGATGGTTCCGAGCTTCTCAGTTTCGAGCGATGCTTCAAGCTCAATCACTTCTTTCAGATTCTTCAGGAACCACGGATCGATGCCCGTCATCTCCTGCACTTGATCCACAGTGTAGCCGCGCTCGAAGGCGAACCGAATATAGTTCAGCCGATCCGGATTTGGCGTAATCAGCCGCTTCGGAATCAGGTGATCCTCAAACTTTTCCGCCGTCAACGGCTTGCCCGTTTCCAGGCTGCGGACCGCTTTGCCGATGGCCTGCTTGAACGTCCGTCCGATGGACATCACCTCGCCCACCGACTTCATCTGCGTGCCGAGCACCGGCTCCGCGCCAGGGAATTTTTCAAACTGCCAACGTGGGATCTTGGCGACTACGTAGTCGATGGCCGGTTCAAAACACGCGGGAGTCAGCCGCGTTATATCGTTGCGAATCTCATCCAGCCGGTATCCCACAGCGAGCTTCGCGGCGATCTTCGCGATGGGGAAACCCGTCGCCTTTGAAGCCAGCGCGGAACTGCGCGACACGCGCGGGTTCATCTCAATGATGATCATGCGTCCATTGGCCGGATTGATGGCGAACTGCACGTTCGACCCGCCCGTATCTACGCCGATTTCGCGGAGACAGCTAAGAGCCGCATCGCGCATCATCTGGTATTCGCGGTCGGTAAGTGTCTGCGCCGGCGCCACCGTGATGGAGTCGCCCGTGTGGACGCCCATGGGATCGAAATTCTCAATGGAGCAGACGATAATCGCGTTGTCCGCAAGGTCGCGCATCACCTCCAGCTCATACTCTTTCCAGCCGATCACGCTCTCTTCAATCAACGTTTCGTGAACGGGGGAGAGATCAAGCCCGCGATCCAAAATCTCTTCCAATTCTTCGCTGTTGTAGGCGATGCCGCCGCCGGTGCCGCCCAGAGTGAAGCTGGGGCGCAGAATGACGGGGTAGCCGTTCTTACCAGCGAATTCCAGACCGGCATCCACGCTATTGACTAACTGCGAATGCGGCATGTCGAGACCAATCTTGCGCATCGCATCTTTGAACAGCAGGCGATCTTCGGCCTTCTTGATGCTATGGATCTTGGCGCCGATTAATTCGACACCGTACTTATCAAGCACGCCGGCTTCGGCCAGTTCAATCGCGAGATTGAGGGCGGTTTGGCCGCCAACAGTCGAGAGCAGCGCGTCCGGCCGCTCTTTCCGGATCACTTCCTCGGCGAATGCCAGGCTGAGCGGCTCGACGTACGTGCGGTCGGCAAGCTCGGGGTCGGTCATGATAGTGGCCGGATTCGAATTGATCAGGACCACTTCATAGCCATCGGCCTTGAGGGCCTTGCAGGCCTGCGCGCCGGAGTAATCGAACTCGCAGCCCTGGCCGATTACGATGGGGCCGGAGCCAACGATCAAGATACGGTGGAGGTCGTTGCGTCTCGGCATTATTTCTTGAACTCGTCCATCATTTTCATGAATTCATCGAACAGATAGTAAGAATCGTGCGGGCCGGGCGCAGCTTCGGGGTGATACTGAACGCAGAAGGCGGGATGATTGCGAAGGCGAAAGCCTTCCAGCGTCTGGTCATTGAGGTTGATATGAGTGAGTTCGGCTTCACTGTCCTTGAGTGAACTCGGGTCCACCGCGAATCCATGATTGTGGGAAGTGATTTCCACTTTTCCAGTCACCTGATTCAGCACGGGATGATTGCCGCCGCGATGGCCGAATTTCAGCTTGAAAGTCTTGCCGCCAAGTGCACGTCCCATGATTTGATGACCCAGGCAAATACCAAAAATCGGAGTCTTTCCGATCAGCTTGCGCACTTGCGCGGTCTGGAATTCGAGCGGCTCCGGATCGCCGGGACCGTTCGAGAGGAAGACCCCGTTGGGCTTCAGCGCGAGCACATCTTCCGCCGGGGTCATTGCCGGAACCACTGTGACTCGCGCGCCGGTATGCACTAGTTTGCGAAGGATATTGTGCTTGATGCCGTAGTCGTAGGCGACCACATGGTGCCGCGCTTCCACCTGCTTAATGAGGCGGTCCGACGGCGAGCAGGATTCAATCCCATGCGCCCACTCGTATGTTTGTTTTGTGGAAACGCGAGTAGCCAAGTCGAGACCAGTCATGGAGGGAATGCTACGGGCCTTTTCGACGAGTTGCGTGGGGTTGCCGCCAGCCCCGGAAAGGACGCCACGCATCACGCCACGGCTGCGGAGATGGCGGACCAGGGCACGGGTGTCAATTTCACTGGCAACGGGAATGTGACTCGCCGCAAGGAAGTGTTCGGCCTTCTCTTCCGACCGCCAATTGCTGGCGACGGAAGAAATTTCACGGACAACCAGACCTTCAATGAAGGGCTTGCGCGATTCGCTGTCGCCCTCATTGGCTCCGTAATTGCCGATCTGCGGATTCGTGAGAACAACGATCTGGCCGGAGTAGGAAGGATCGGTGAAAATCTCCTGATACCCGGTGATGGAGGTGTTAAAAACGACCTCGCCGTAGCTTTCCGTGAGCGCACCAAAGCTTCGGCCCTCGAAGACAGTCCCGTCTTCCAAGGCGAGCACTGCTTTGTTCAATATCAAACTCCTTGGGGGGTGGTGTAACTACTATTGAAACACGCCGCCAAGGCGAGCCGCAAAGATCCCGCGAAGTACTTGCGTCTTTGATCGACAGGCGCCCTGTTATGATGAAGTTTCCCGCTGCCACATGATAGTTGAGACCCAAAGTGTACGGTTTGACTCGATTTCTCTTGATTGCGGGGTGGCGCTTGCTCCCGTGGATGTAGCTTATGAGATCTATGGAGAGTTGAACGCGGCGAAGAGTAACGGAATTCTGGTTCTGCATGCGTTTTCCGGAGATGCACATGCGGCGGGAATCAGTCACGACGGGGGCAAGCCGGGCTGGTGGGACAACATGATTGGCCCAGGGAAGGCGTTCGACACCGGCAAGTATTTTGTTATTTCATCGAACGTGCTGGGCGGGTGCAAGGGAACCACCGGACCGCAATCGATCAACCCGGAGACGGGCTGTCCCTATGCCATGAATTTTCCGGTCATCACGATGTCCGACATCGTGCGGCTGCAGAAGATGCTGGTGGAACATCTGGGAATTTCACGGCTGCTAGCGGTGGCCGGCGGGTCTATGGGTGGGATGCAGGTGCTGGAATGGGCGGTGGCTTTTCCGGATGCCGTCGCGTCGGCGATTCCGATTGCCACTACGGCTCGGCATAGCGCCCAGCAGATCGCGTTCAACGAAGTGGGCCGGCAGGCGATCATGGCCGATCTCGACTGGAATGAGGGCAATTACTACGGAGCCAAGCCTCCGGCGCGGGGACTTGCCGTGGCTCGCATGGTGGGGCATATCACTTACATGAGTGACGATTCCATGCGCGAGAAGTTCGGGCGGCGTTTCCAGGATAAGGACGACGCGCTGCCGGATTTCTCGAAAGTGTTCGAGGTGGAAAGCTACTTGCGCTATCGCGGGAGTCAGTTTGTGGACCGGTTTGACGCGAACTCGTACCTGTACATTACCAAAGCCATGGACTTCTTCGATATCGCGAACGGGCATGGGTCATTGGCAGCAGCGTTGGAACGAGCCAAGGCCCGATTCCTGGTGCTGAGTTTCACGTCGGACTGGCTGTATCCCACCTATCAATCACTGGAGATTGTGAGCGCGCTCCGCGGGCGAAACCGGGATGTGGCGTTCTGTGAGCTGCCGTCGAATTATGGACATGATGCGTTTCTGGTGGATGTTGGGGAACAGACGGAACTGGTACGTGGATTTTTGGTGAGCACGTTCCGGAGCAAGTCGTGAACGCAGCCACAGCAGCCCAGGCTGGACCCTTCGTCCATGAGGTATTGGGCCGCAGCGATTATGCGATTATTAGCGAAATTGTGGAGCCAAACACGCGCGTGCTGGACGTTGGTTGCGGCGACGGTGAATTGCTGGAGTGGCTGGCCCAACACAAGGGCGTGGATGCGCGGGGTGTTGAAATTGTGGGCACAAAAGTACAGCGGGCAATTGCTCGTGGCGTGTCAGTGTACCAGGGCGACATTGAACAAGGCTTTACGGATTACCCGGACCAGGCGTTCGATTACGTGATTCTGAGCCAGACTTTGCAGGAGACCCGGCAACCGCTGAAAGTCCTAAATGAGATGTTGCGCGTAGGGCGCAGGGCGATTGTTGCGTTTCCGAATTTCGGGCACTGGTCCGTACGGCTCGCGCATCTGTGGACAGGACGCGCGCCGAAAACCAAACTATTTCCGCATGACTGGTACGACTCGCCAAATATCCATTTCTTGACCGTGTATGATTTCCAGGCACTGGCGCAGCAGGAGCATTGGACGATTGAACGCGGGATCTTTCTGGCGGGAAATCGGAAAGTGGTAGCACTGCCCAATCTGACAGCCGAAACCGCTGTGTTTCTAGTGCGGCGGTAGCGCAGCCTTATTTGGTTCGCGCTACTCCCACTCGATAGTGCCGGGCGGTTTGTGCGTCAGATCGTAGAACACGGCTGCGATTCCGGGGACTTGCAGGATCTCCGCCGCCAGTTGCAGCAGCAGCGGCGGGTCCATCGCGACAGACTGCGCGGTCATGCCATCTACCGAATCAATCGGCCGCAATACGATTGAGTCCGGCGTGCGCGTACTCCCAACGGGGATTAGCACAACGGGGAACTGCCAGACTAGCTTCTCAAAACCGCTCTCGCCGGAAATACGGCGAACAATCGCATCAGCGCGCCGCAACCGGCCCAAACGCTCCGGTGTAAGTGCGCTCGGCTGTACCGCCATTTGCTCCATGGGGATATTTGCGCCAGCGAGGGTGACCACGCGATTCACCTGTTCCAGACGGTTCGTCAGTTCGCTTGCCCGCTCGTGCAGCGCGTTCCCACTGATAGCCAGGATGGGTTTATAAGTTCGGGAATCGCCTTGCACTCCAACGGAGTGTACTGGGATCAGCCAGCCTTCCTCCAAACGCCGCAACTGAAGTGCATCGCCGGAACAGAGGCAGCGAATCGCCAAGCCAGGACCGGGGAAGGGATGCCGGTCGAGAAATGCATCTGGCAGCCCGAGTTCACGCCCAATCTCACGCACCTCGTCTTTGTAAAACAGTGCAAGCGGTTCCACAATGCGCTTTTCGTCCATCAGCTTCTGAATGCCCGCTACACGATTGTGATGTGTCTTGATCAGATCGGCCTTTGCCGATCCGCCCGATTCAATGGTATCGGGATAGATCGTCCCCTGCCCCAGAATCCAGTGTCCATCCAACTGTTTTAGGATGCGGTCCTGCACGTCAACGAACTGCTCACCGATGATATGCCGCTTCTTCTCCGGATCGCACACCCCATGCAGAGCACCCAAAAACTCCGCCGAGGCGTCTTCCACTTGAAAGTCCTCGCTCCCAAGAGACTCGAAAAGGCCGCGCACGAAATCGGTCTCGCCCTCGCGCATCAGGCCGGTGTCCACGTAGGTGCCGCGAACCCGGTGCTTACCTAGCGCCTGCAAGCAAAGCGTGTAAGCCACAGTGGAATCCACGCCGCCGCTCACAAAAAAGAACACATTCCGATCACCCACCACGTCACCGATACGCTGTTCGATCGAAGCGATGCGGTGCTTCGGATCCCAGTCCGGCGTGCATTTGCAGATATCGAAAAGGAAGTTCGACAGAATCTGCCGGCCATGCCGCGTGTGAACTACTTCGGGGTGAAATTGGACCCCATACAGACGGCGGCTCGCGTCGGCAATCGCAGCGATTTCGCATGTTGGAGTCCGGCCGATGATTTCGAATCCGGCCGGGACGGCGCTAACCGAATCGCGGTGACTCATCCAGATCTGCTGCGTACCTGCAGCTTTCTGAAACAGCAACCCAGGCATCGCGGCCGGCTCTAGAACAGACAATCCATACTCGCCTTTATCGCCCTTCTGAACGGCGCCACCGAGCAAAAGAGCCATGACCTGTTGGCCGTAACAGATGCCGAGGACTGCCTGACCCGAGGAGAAAATGCCAGGATCTACCGAGGGGCTATCAGTCTCATACACGCTGGCCGGGCCGCCGGATATGATCAAGCCTTTTACCCCGGAGAGTATGCCGGCTGATGTGTCGCTAGGGAAGACCTCAGCGTACACACCAAGCTCACGCACCTTCCGCGCGATTAAATGGCAGTATTGACCGCCGGTGTCGAGAATTCCTATTTGCAGGTTCGGGAAATACCCGGTCATCGACGGTACTCAGTCGCGCCGATGACCGGCGTGGGGTTTATCACTAGCGGTCTGATTTCTGTTGTACCCTCTGCACAATCATCTTCTTGGCGGTCTCAGTTAAGGACTTGGCCTTGGGTAGCGCATCAATAGCTTTCAGCACCACTGGGTCGTTCTCCACGCCCAACTTTCTGGCGTCTTCCACGCTGAATGCAGTGATGTACATTTCCCGGCGCAACTGCTGCCTGGTCCAATCGTTATTTTCCGCGAACTCCGCTTCCGTGAATTGCGCGCCGTCTTTCAGAAGAAATGCATGGAAGTCATTCATCATGTTTTGATCGGGAGCCCAGTCCTTCGTAAGCTTCGTGTCGTGCGTGCCGAAGTACTTGGCTGTAAAATTGAAGAATTCATACTTCCGAAGCAGTTCCGTCTGAAAGCGATTCGCCTTCGGAGGCATGAACTTCTCGTCGGGAGTGATGCCGCCGCCGCCATACACCGTCCGGCCGCTGTCGGTCATTTTCACATCCAATGAATTCTTCGTGTCTCCTTCTTTCCGGTTGTAATAGTAGTTGTAGAAGGATGTGTTGCTGTAATCGCGCTGAATCAGGCGGCCACTCGGGGTATAGAAATGAGCGGTGGTCAGCGCCAAACCGGTGTTTTCGGACAACGGGTATACCGTTTGCACTAAGCCCTTGCCGAATGTAACGTCTCCCAAAATCCAGGCGCGATCGTGATCCTGCAAAGCGCCTGCGACAATCTCAGCCGCCGATGCGGAATAACGATTCACCAGGACAACAATCGGATAGTCACGCCCCATATTCCCGTGGCGTGCATAGTACGGTTTATCCGGTGACGAACGGCCCCGGTGCGAGACGATCATCTGACCCTTTTGCAGAAAGTGATCCGCCACCGCGACTCCTTCGTTCAACAGACCACCGGGGTTTTCCCGTAGATCGAGAATCAGGCCCTTGATCTTGCTCTCATCCAGCCGTTTAAAGTTGTCTTCCATTTCGCGGCTGGTATTCTCATTAAACTGTTGAATATCGAGGTAAGCAATGCCCGGCTTCAGGAAAAAGGCATCTTCCACGCTCTTCCGTGGAATCTCGCCACGAGTAATGTTGAACGGGATTGGCTTCTCAACACCCTCGCGCGCAATAATTACCTGAACCTGAGTACCCAGCGGACCCTTCAGAAGATCGGCCACTTCCGTGGTTGTCAATCCGTCGGTGCGCTTATCGTTCACCTCTATAATCGCGTCACCTGGCCGGATGCCAGCCTTATAAGCCGGCGACCCTTCAAACGGCGCGATGACAATCGTCTTGCCGCCACGCGGCGCGACCGTCATTCCGACTCCGTAATAGTGACCCTTCTGGTCTTCCCTCAGTAGCTGAAAATCCTTCGGATCGAAGAAGCTGGTATGAGGATCAAGGGTACGGGCCATGCCTGGAATGGCGCCTTTATAGATTGCTTTATCCGGAGTCACCTTGTCGGCGAAGTTCTCCTCCACCAGATTCAACACCTTCGTGAAGCTCTTCAAGCTAGACTTGATGTCGTCTTCGGAACTGGCTGCGGAAGCCCCGGCGATGGTCGGTCCGTATAGGCCTCCCAGCATGGAGCAAAAAAGAACAATTAGAGGAGCAACTAGAAAAGAGCGTCGTCGTGTAGCCAAAGCGAAACCTCCGGACATCTACAAGTATATCGCGATTATGGACGCAATTTACGTGGGTTCCCTCGACCGAAGAAATGAGAGTGCGGTCTGTTAAACCGCGCGAGCCTTGCGGCTCACCAAGGATGTCTCCGCTTTCACGGGCTTCTTCAAAGATGCCGTAAGCCGCCGCGCCTGGTCGGTAACGCAAACCAGGAACATCGGCTGCTTCGCGTTCTTTAGAAGATCGATGATCCGGTCGGGCTTATCTTCCAGGTAGATCGATTTTCCGTCCGTCACCAGATGCAGATCCGATCCGTCCGCGAGCACCTCAGCCAACCGGCGGCCCATTTCGCGCTGCAGGAATCGCAGTACCCGGCGGATCTTCTGGAGTGAGAAGCCTTTTCGCCGAAGCTCCGCGATTACTGTAATCTCCACCACTTCTTCGGGCAGGTAAATTCGTTTGTGCGCAGTATGCCGCGGAGACACCACTTTTTTCTCATCCCACCACTGCAACTGCCGCAAACTCACCTGGGCGATCCGGGCGACGTCGCTACTGGCAAATGTTCGTTCGGGGGAAACTGGATCAAGACGGCTCTTTTTTGTTTTGAACATTGGAGGCAACTTTCGTTTTCGAATTTACGCGCCTAAGAAATTGTACTCGACCTGCCCCCAGAGTCAATAGGACATTTTCCCTTGCCGGCGTTTTATGAGCCGTGTAAGGGTGACATCTAGCCGCCGCCGACGAATTGTACGATCTCAATTTGCGCGCCGAGTTCCACAATGCGTTGCCGCCAATCCGGTTGCCGCACGATAGAACGGTTTAACTCCACGGCTACCCGCTCGGGATCTATCCCCAGGCCGAGCAGCAAATCCAGCACACTAAGCCCCTCCGGAACGCCGCGCGCTTCTCCGTTTAGGACAATTTGGATGGTTTTCGATTCAGAAAATTGCATGAGAACAGGAGGCTCCGGTTTGACACTCCCTATTGCCCCTCATTATAGTCAAATTTAGACTCCTTTCTGAAAGTTCATGCCAACCAACTATACGGAGCTGTATTTCCCTGTTCTTGTCCAGGTGATCATCGCAGCCGCGGTGGCCGCGGGACTCGTCGGCGGGTCATTTTTGCTCGGCAAAAAAATCCGGAACCGGGCGAAGGATACGCCGTATGAATGCGGAATCCCACCCACCGGCAGCGCGCGCGAGCGCTTCAGCGTCAAATTCTATCTTGTTGCGATGGTATTCATCCTGTTCGACATCGAAGCCATTTTCTTGTACCCCTGGGTGGTCGTCTACCGAGAGTTGAAGATGTTCGCGTTTTACGAAATGCTCATTTTCATCGTGCTGGTCCTAGCTGGTTTCTTTTACATTTGGAAGAAGGGTGTACTCGACTGGGCTGCCGACGAGACCGCGGTAGAGAAAGCCCTGTTGAGCAAAGAGAAAGCCAACCTACATTACGATGCTTCCTGATCAGGTTAAAGAACGTCCCATAGTAATTGCGCTTGAGGCGCACGATGCCGCTGCCATCACCGGCGGAACTTACGATTTCGGCCAACTCGCGCTCCAGATCGATCCAGCTAAAATTGTAAGTGTCTGTGAGTTCTTGAAGAACAGCCAGCAGTTTATCAGGCTCAGCGCCGTAACGGCTCTCGACTGGTATCCCGTGGAACCCCGGTTTGAGATCGTTTACCAGCTTCATTCGCTCGAACGAAATGAACGCCTCCGCCTGAAATGCCGCGTTAACGGTGAAAACCCAGAGATCGATTCCGTTTTCAGTGTTTGGCGTGGGGCCGACTGGTACGAGCGGGAGATATTCGACCTCTTCGGAGTCACTTTCCGCAATCATCCCAACATGACCCGCATCTTGATGCCGGATGAGTGGAAAGGGAATCCTCTCCGCAAGGACTACCCCGTACACGGCTATAAATACAGCTATCCGAATGAATAGGGGCCGCGGTAGGAAGAGCAGGAGAACAACATGAGCGATTCAAAAATCCTCCGGGCCGGCGCGACACTTGAGCCGTTGACCGTCAACGCCCCCGAAGAACACGTTGCCGAGCGCAAGCTCATGACCCTCAACATGGGTCCGCAGCACCCGTCCACCCACGGCGTCCTTCGAGTACTGATCGAACTCGATGGCGAGACGATCGTCAGGGCGCAGCCGGATATCGGGTATCTGCATACGGGAATTGAGAAGCAGTGCGAGACGAAAACGTATCAGCAGGTGGTGCCGTTGACCGATCGCGTCGATTACCTGGCAAATCTGTCTAACAATCTCTGCTACGTGCTGGCGGTTGAGAAACTGCTTCAGCTCGAAATGCCCCCGGCAGTCCAGTGGATGCGCGTGATGCTGACCGAACTGACCCGGATCAACAGCCACTTGGTGTGGTTGGGAACACACGCGCTGGACATTGGCGCAATGACTCTGTTCTTCTACTGCTTTCGGGAACGCGAGAACATTCTGCGAATCTTCGAAATGTTTTCCGGCCAGCGTATGATGACCAGCTATTTCCGCATCGGCGGGTTGGCGCTGGAGCCGCCGCGCGGTTGGGAAAAGGTGGTGGGCAAGTTCATTGACGGCTTCTCAGGCAATGTGGATCAGTATGAAGATCTGCTCAACAACAACCCCATCTGGAAACGGCGCACGCAAGGGGTCGGCTCGGTTCCGCTCGAAACATTGTTGGATTTGGGCGTCACTGGACCCATGATCCGCGCCGCCGGCATGGCATGGGACGTTCGCAAGAGTGAACCGTATTCCAGCTACGAAAAGTTCGACTTCCGCATTCCTACCTTGCCCGACAACGATGTATGGTCCCGTTACCGCGTGCGCATGGAAGAATTGCGTGAGAGCGCGAAAATCGTAAAGCAGGCACTGCTGGGTATGCCCTCCGGCCCATGGCAGGCCGACGCTCCAAAAGTAGTTCTGCCGGAGCGCGAAAAGATGAAGACCCAGATGGAAGCACTGATCTATCACTTCAAGATTGTGACCGAAGGCTTCCGTGTGCCTCCCGGCGAGGTGTTCCAGGTGATTGAGTCGCCTCGCGGCGAAATCGGCTATTACGTTGTGAGCGATGGCACTGCAAAGCCGTATCGCATCCACATGCGGACACCGAGTTTCGGTAATTTGCAAGCCCTTCCGGCCATGATAGAAGGCAATCTCATCGCCGATACCATCGCGGCCATGGGCAGTATGGATTTCGTTTTAGGAGATGTGGACCGGTAATGACATTCTCTCCGGAGCTGGAAGCAAAGTTTGCAAAAATGGTGACCATCTACCCGGCCGGCCGCCAGCGCTCCGCGCTCATTCCCCTGCTGCTGTATGCGCAGGATGAGGTGGGTGCGCTCACGCAGGAAGTGATCGACGAAATAGCCAGGCGCCTGGGTATCACGCCGTTGCAGGTGGATGAGGTCATCGGGTATTACTCGATGCTTCACAAGAAGCCGCAGGGGAAATATCACGTGCAAGTCTGCACTAATATCAGTTGCCTTTTAACCGGTGGCGAAGAGCTGTACCATCACGCCGCTAGAAAATTAGGGCTCGGCCACAAGCAGACGGCTGCCGATGGTGTTTTTTCGCTCGAAGAAGTGGAGTGCATCGGCGCTTGTTCCTGGGCGCCCGCCGTGCAGATCAACTACGATTTCCATCACCACGTCACGCCGGAAAAGCTGGATCAGCTTCTCGATGGCCTTCGGAAGGTTCAATAAACATGATCTACAACGAGCCGAGTCCACTGGAAGTCAAAGTGCTAACGAAGCGCTTTCTACTTGAGAATTCGGCATCTATCGACACGTATTTGGCCACAGACGGCTACAAAGCCTTTCTGAAAGCCCGCGAGATGACGCCCGACGCCATCATCGCCGAAGTGAAAATTTCGAACCTCCGGGGACGCGGCGGCGCCGGATTCCCAACCGGCATGAAATGGAGTTTCGTTCCGAAGAATTCGCCGAAACCGACTTATATCGTTGTGAATGCGGATGAGAGCGAGCCCGGCACCTGTAAAGACCGGCTGCTGATGGAAAACGACCCGCATCAATTGCTGGAAGGCATGCTGATCGCTGGCCTGGCGACCAACGCGCACGCTGGTTACATCTACATCCGCGGCGAATACCGTTATCTAATCGACATCATGGATAAGGCCATCGCCGAGGCGTATGCCAAGGGCTGGCTAGGTAATAATATTCAGGATACCGGGTTCGATTTCGAGTGCTACACGCAAACTGGTGCGGGCGCCTACGAGTGCGGTGAAGAGTCGGCTCTGCTGGAGTCGCTGGAAGGCAAGCGCGGAATTCCCAGAATCCGGCCTCCGTTTCCTGCCGTTGCCGGTGCGTGGCAAAGCCCTACCGTTTTGAACAATGTGGAGACGTTCTGCGCAATTCCACCCATCATTCTTGACGGCGGTCAAAAGTTTGCTGATTTAGGCACCCCCAGGAATGGCGGCACGAAACTGGTTTGCATTTCCGGGCATGTGAATAAGCCCGGAGTTTATGAGTTGCCGCTGGGGTTCAATCTTCTCCGCATGATCAATGAGGTAGCTGGCGGAATGCGTGGCGGCAAGAAGTTGAAGGCCGTTATTCCAGGCGGATCGTCCTGTCCTTTGCTGAAAGCCGAAGAGTGCGATTTGCCGATGGATTACGACTCTCTTGCGAAGGCCAAAAGCATGCTTGGTTCCGGCGGCCTGGTCATCATGGACGAAGATACCGACATGGTGAAAGCCGCACTGCGCATCATGAAATTCTACGCGCATGAAAGCTGCGGCTGGTGCATCCCTTGCCGCGAGGGTACAACGTGGTTGAAGAAGATGTTGACCCGCTTCGATGAGGGCCGCGGCCAATCCAGCGATATCAATTTGATCGGTGAGCTCGCCAAGAATATGCTCGGCCGGACATTTTGTCCGCTGGGCGATGCAGCCGCGCTTCCGACCATTTCCATCGTGGAGAAGTTCCGGGAAGAGTTCGAGGCGAAACTCGTGGTAGCCGCAGGCTCTTACTCCGATGAGAACCGATTTGTGCAGATTGCTTAAGACCCAAAAATGGCTGATCCAGTAAACCTTTCTATTGACGGCAGAGCTGTGCAGGCCCCGGCGGGGACTCTGCTGATTGACGCTGCCAAGACGGCCGGCATCGAAATTCCCGCCTTCTGTTATTACGAAGGCTTGTCCTTGCAGGCCGCATGCAGAATGTGCCTGGTGGAAATCGAAAAGACTCCCAAGTTGCAAGCCTCCTGCACGATTCCAGTGGGCGAGGGAATGATTGTCCGGACGGATTCCCCAATTGTCGCCGCAGCCCGAAAGTCGATGCTGGAATTCCTGCTGGCTAACCATCCGCTGGACTGCCCCGTTTGCGATAAGGGCGGCGAGTGCGAACTGCAGGATATGGTGTTCCGGTACGGGGCGGGCGAAAGCCGCTTCACGGAAAACAAACTGCACGTGGACGAAAAGCAGTGGTCTCCGGTCGTGTTCTTTGACGCGCCCCGTTGTATTCTCTGCTATCGCTGCGTACGAATCTGCAACGAAGGGATGGGCGTCGGCGCATTAGGTATCGTGAATCGCGGCGTTATTTCTGAAATTGCGCCGAATGAAGGCGATCACCTGAACTGTGATGAGTGCGGCGCCTGCATTGACATCTGTCCCGTAGGAGCGCTGACCAGCGGCACCTACCGGTATCAAACCCGCCCGTGGGAAATGAATCACGTCGGCACGATCTGCACTCATTGCTCGAACGGCTGCAAGACGACTCTCGGCGTTCGCAACGACAAGATCATTCGCGGTAATAATCGAGACCGCTCCGGCGTCAACGGCGAATTCCTTTGCATTAAGGGCCGCTACGCCTTCGACTTCACTGAGAATCCCGAGCGGCTGCAATCGCCGCTGATGCGGATCAACGGCAAGCTGGAGCCGGTCTCCTGGTCGCGCGCGCTTCTGACAGTCGCGCAGAAGTTCGCTGAAGTAAAGAATCGTGGCGGTAAGTTCGGCGTCATCGGATCTAACCGGACAACCAACGAAGAGAATTATTACCTGCAGAAGTTTGCGCGTCAGGGACTCGGCACGCAGAATCTCGATCATCATCGCAGCGGCGATCTCACCACGCTGCTGGATGCGATCAGCGGCAAAATGGCTGCGCTGGCCACCGTTTCCGATCTGTACAAAACGAAAGCGAGCCTGGTCATCGGGGCCGATCTGGCTGAGCAGCAGCCCCTTCTCGCGTTCCAGTTGCGCGCCAACTTCCGGCATCACGCCTCGCATACCTACACCGTTACGAATGGCCCGGTCCGTGAACGCAAGTACGCCATCGCCAGCATCGTCGCGAACCCCGGTGAAGAACTGAAGGCCGTAGAAACGCTTCGCGATCGGCTTGCGAAAGAATCGGAGTTGGTGATTCTCTTCGGCGACGCCATCAAGGGCGATGCAGTCCGCAAGCTTGTTGCTTTCGGCGATTCGCTCGGCATCCCGGTCAAGTACGTCTGCCTGGTGGACTACTCAAACTCGCGTGGCGCGGTGGACATGGGTCTTGTCCCCGGCCTGCTGCCTGGCTATCGCGCAGCCGCAACCTCCGGTCTCGCCACTCATGAAATGCTGGCCGCCCCCGACTTGGATGTCCTCTGGGTGGTGGGTGCGAACCCGCTGAAGAACGCAAAACTGGCTTTGGCAAACGCGTTCGTCGTTGTTCATGAAATGTTCCTCACGGAGACAGCCGAACGCGCCGACATTGTCTTCCCCGCTGCATCCGCCTACGAGAAGGAAGGCACCGTAACCAACGTTACCGGTGAGGTTCAGCGGCTGAAGAAAGCCCTGAAGGTCATGGGCACTAAATCAGATCTCGAAATTTTCGGCCTGATCGCGAAGGAAATGCATCTCGACCTCGGTCCGGCGCGTCACGATGCCATCTTCGACGAGATGCGCAAGACCATTCGCGGTTATAATGTTCCATTGCCCGTAATTGCAACCGGTGGCGCCGCACAAACAAGCCCTGTGAATGGCCGTGTGCCCGTGGAATCGCGGCCGGATCTGATCCAATCGGCTCGGGACACTCTGTTCACCTCCGGTTCGCTTGGCCGGTATTCCAAAATGCTCAACTCTGTGCTGGAGCATCCGGCCGGGCTGTACGAGTCTGGGGTGAATACTCCGTAACATGAATTTTTATATTCTTAGTTTGATCAAAGCGGGCCTGATTGCGTTCATCCTGCTCACCACCCTGGCCTATCTGCAATGGATTGAGCGCAAAGTGCTGGCGCACATCCAACTGCGCGTCGGCCCGCAGCGCGTTGGCCCGCATGGTCTATTGCAGCCGCTCGCCGATGTTATCAAACTGCTGACCAAAGAAGACCTTCTTCCGCCTTACGTCAATAAGTTCTTCTACATGCTCGCGCCGTTCCTGGCGGTGACCATCGCGCTGATTTCGATTTCAGTCATTCCGTTCGGTCCGGAAATCGATGTGTTCGGTGTGAAAACATGGATGCAGCTTACCGACCTGAAGATCGGGGTGCTGTTTGTCTTGGCGCTTTCCTCTATTGGCGTTTACGGCGTTGCGCTCGCCGGATGGGCCTCAAACAACAAGTACTCGCTAATCGGTGGTCTGCGCAGCTCCGCGCAGATGATCAGTTATGAGCTGCCTATGGCGCTCGCCATCGCCGCGCCCCTGCTGCTTTCGAACACGTTGAGCTTTCGCGAACTGGTGGACACGCAGGCTGGTTACTATTTCGGGTTCATACCCCGCTGGAACGTCTTTCCGGAGATTTTCGGCTTCATCATCTTTCTCATCTCCGCTTTTGCCGAGACCAACCGCGTGCCGTTCGATCTTCCGGAAGCCGAAAATGAACTGGTTGCAGGATTCCACGTTGAATACAGCAGCATGAAATTCGCCGCGTTCTTCATGGCCGAATACGCCAACATGGTGACGGTCACCGCGGTGGCGACTCTGTTGTTTCTAGGCGGTTGGCACGCACCGTTCCCGGCTGAATATGGGTCGATGTACATTCCAACAGCTCTGTTTTTAGCCAGCGGCCTCATCGCCCTCTGGCATGGTTTGCACCCGGCCCGTCCGTTCGACCGGATCACGTTGCCTGTCACCGCTTTCGTCTTCTTCGGCATTGCGGTTCTGTTCCTGATTCCAATTTTGCAGCCCATTCTTTTGCCGCTGTTCTGGTTCATCGCGAAGATTGGCTTTCTGCTATTTGTCTTTATTTGGATTCGTGGCACCTTGCCCCGCTTCCGTTATGACCAGTTGATGCGCTTCGCCTGGACGTTCTTGTTTCCCGCCGCGCTACTGAATCTGCTTGTAACCGCGCTCATTGTAGCCCTCTGGCCCTAAACCATCATGGACGCAACTCTCTTCCTTCTATTTGCTTTTATCGCGGTCGCCTCCGCAATCAGTCTTGTGGTTCAGACCCATCCCATTTCAAGCGCTCTTTCATTGGTGGGCGTCATGGTGTCCCTTGCAGTGCTGTATCTGTTGCTTGGCGCTGAATTCCTCGCCATGGCTCAAATTATTGTTTACGCAGGCGCCATCATGGTGCTTTTCATCTTCGTCATCATGCTGTTGAACGCGGGAGCAGAGCGCAAATCGGCGAAATCGCCTATGGTTAAGTGGTTCGGCATCCCCCTCTTCGCCGTCTTCATCGGCATTCTTAGCTATGTCATCCAAGGTATGTTGCCGAAAACCGCGGGCGTCAGTTTTGGCAGTTTTACCGGCGGCGCGGCGCAGGAAGTCGGACGCAGCTTGTTTACACAATATCTGCTGCCATTTGAAGTCACCTCTGTTCTGATTCTCATCGCTATTATTGGCGCGATTGTCCTAGCAAGGAAGGAGATCTAAATGCCTCAGTTTCCGGCATCCGTGCCGCTGTCCTGGTATCTTCTGTTGAGCGCCGTTCTGTTCTCGCTCGGCGTGGCCGGGTTTCTGTTCCGCAAAAATATCATCACCGTATTCATGTCCATTGAGCTGATGCTTAACGCCGTCAACCTCAGCTTCATAGCCTTTTCGTACCAATTCAAACAGGTCGATGGCCAGATTTTCTCGTTTTTTGTAATGGTGGTTGCGGCCGCGGAGGCAGCGGTCGGTCTCGGCATCATCCTGACCGTCTATAAGAATCGTTCCACGCTGGAGATTGATGAAATCGACAGCATGAAGAATTAAGAGCAAACATAACTGATGCATCAACTTTGGCTGATTCCCGTATTCCCCCTCGCCGGGTTCGCAATTACTGGATTGATCGGACGCCGTTCCGGCAAGGGCCTGGTCAACGCCGTCGCGATTGGCTCCGTTTTGCTGTCCTTCCTCTGGGTGTTGAAAACACTCTCGGCTCTCGGCATGTTCGGCGCGGGAATGGCCGAAGAAGCTCATATTGAACGCTATTTCACCTGGATCCAAAGCGGTACTCTCAACGTTGGGTTCGATTTTGCAGTAGACCGGCTCAGCGCCGTTATGTTGCTCATCGTGACTGGTGTCGGCCTGCTCATTCACATCTACTCCGCTGGATACATGGCGCATGAAGATGGCTATTATCGCTTCTTCGCTTACCTGAATCTGTTCATGTCCTTTATGCTGGTGCTGGTGCTGGGCGCCAATTACCTGGTTCTGTTTATCGGATGGGAAGGTGTCGGGCTCTGCAGTTACCTGCTGGTCGGGTTTTATTTCCTCGAAAAATTCGCCGCCGATGCCGGCAAGAAGGCTTTCATCGTCAATCGAATCGGCGATTTCGGCTATCTCTTAGCGATGTTCCTGATCTTCAAAAACTTCGGTTCGCTCGATTTTGGCAAAGTATTTGAATCCGCGAAAGGATTGCCCGTAGACGCCGGTGCCGGCATGTTCACCGGCATCTGCCTTTTGTTGTTCCTCGGTGCAATGGGTAAGTCCGCTCAAATCCCGCTGTACGTCTGGTTGCCGGACGCCATGGCCGGTCCCACTCCGGTATCCGCGCTGATCCACGCGGCAACCATGGTCACAGCCGGTGTGTACATGGTCGCGCGGTCGTCAACGCTCTTCGTCCACTCACCCATTGCAATGGATTTCGTCGCCATCATCGGCCTCGCCACCGCAGTATTGGCGGCGACCATCGGTTTGGTTCAAAACGATATCAAAAAGGTGTTTGCGTACTCCACGGTTTCTCAACTCGGCTACATGTTCCTCGCTCTTGGCTCCGGCGCTTTCGCCGCCGGCATCTTCCACGTAGTCACGCATGCCTTCTTTAAAGCGCTCCTGTTCCTGGGCGCCGGCAGCGTAATACACGCACTCAGCGGCGAACAGGACCTGCAGCACATGGGCGGACTTGCCAAGAAGATTCCCATCACGTTCGTTACCGTGTTCTGCGCGGCGCTCGCAATTTCTGGCGTGCCTTTTACCTCCGGGGCAGCCAGTAAGGATGAGATTCTCATTGCAGCCTATCATCACGCTCCCTGGATGTATTGGGTTGGAGTCGTGACCGCCGGAATGACCGCTTTCTACGTGTTCCGCTCCGTGTTTTTGGCGTTCTTCGGGAAGTACCGGGGCGATAAACATCCGCACGAATCGCCCCTAGTAATGACCGTGCCGCTGATCGTTCTCGCGGTTCTCTCGCTGATTGGCGGATTCCTGCCTGTCCCGCAATTCCTGGAACCAATGTTTCCCAAGTTGGCCGAACAGTCCGAAAAATGGTTGGAGTACACCGCCGTAGGTGCGGGCTTGTTCGGAATCGCGCTGGCCTACATCATGTACGTGCTCAGCCCGTCGCTGGCAGGCTCACTGGCAAACACTTTCAGCGGCCTCTATCGTCTTCTCTATCACAAGTATTTTGTCGATGAAGCGTATGACGCGGCCATCGTCGAGCCAATCGTCCAGGGTTCCCGCAGCGTCCTCTGGAAAGGTGTAGATCGAGGGCTAATCGATGGCACAGTGAACGGAATCGGCGCCCGTTCCCGCAACATCGGCGGCGCACTCCGCCGGCTTCAATCCGGAAATATTAGAAGTTACGCAGCCTGGGTGGTGCTGGGTTCTATCCTGGTCATTGTGGTCATGGGCCTCTCCGGAGGCATCCGATGAACCTCCTGAACGTCCTTATCGCAATCCCGTTTCTCGGTTTTCTGATCCTTCTGTTCCTCCCGAAAGAAAACAAGGGAATGATCCGGATGACCGGTCTGATCGTCTCTCTTGCGGTCTTCCTGGCGTCCCTTGGTCTCATCGGCCCGATCCTGCATGGAGGGCCGGAATACCAGTTCATCACCGACACGCCGTGGATCAGCTACCCGCCGATCAACTATCATGTGGGCCTCGACGGCATCAGCCTCTGGCTGGTGATGTTATCCACGCTTCTGACCCCGATCGCGATGGCGGTTTCGTGGAATTCCGTCCAAGACCGGGTGAAGGAATTCTTCGCCTTCTTGTTGCTGCTGGAATTCGGCCTTATCGGGGTCTTCGCCGCCCTGGATCTCTTCCTGTTTTACACGTTTTGGGAAATCTCTCTTGTCCCCATGTATTTCCTGATCGGCATTTGGGGACACGACCGCCGCATCTACGCCGCCGTTAAATTCTTCCTGTACACCATGGCCGGTTCAGTACTCATGCTCGGGGCGATCATTTTTCTCTACAACAGGACCGGCACATTCGACTATCCGATTCTGCTGAACCTCCTCTCCACCGGCAAGCTGATGTTGACCCATACCGAGCAGACACTTCTGTTCCTGGCGTTCTTCTTCGCCTTCGCCATCAAGGTTCCCATCTTTCCGCTGCATACCTGGCTGCCCGACGCACACGTCGAAGCGCCTACGGCAGGCTCCGTCATGCTGGCCTCGGTCATGCTGAAAATGGGCACCTACGGTCTGCTCCGTTTTTGCCTGCCGCTGTTCCCGAACGCCTCGCGAGAGAATGCCGGCTGGATTGCCGTCCTCGCCATTATCGGAATCATCTACGGCGCGTTGGTCGCGCTGGTGCAGCCTAACATGAAAAAACTGGTTGCGTACTCATCGGTGAGCCACCTCGGCTTCGTCGTGCTCGGCATCTTCTCGTTCAATCAGATCGGCCTTGACGGCGCGGTCTACCAGATGCTGAATCACGGCATCTCCACCGGCGCGCTCTTCATCCTGGTCGGATATCTGTACGAGCGGCGGCATTCTTTGGAAATTTCTGCATTCAGCGGCGTCGCCACCGCCGCACCGTGGCTGGCCGCCATCTTCTTGCTCGCGTCCCTCGCCAGCATCGGCTTGCCCACTTTGAATAACTTCGTCGGCGAATTTTTAGTACTGCAAGGCGCGTCATTGGTCAACATGCAATGGAGCATCTTCGCCGCAATCGGAGTCATTCTCTCCGCCTGCTATATGCTCTGGCTCTATCAGCGAATTTTCTTCGGACGCATGCCGGGGCAAAAAGCCGATAGCAGCCACGGTCAGGGCCACGGCGCTGGAACCGTTGTTCCCGTTCAGGTTGAGGCCGAGGATGAAGCTGTCCAGCAGACCTTGGAAGAAGAGCACAGCCATGGCTGGCACATGCCCGATTTAACCGGCCGCGAATGGGCCGCCATCCTGCCCCTGGCGATTCTGATGGTCTGGATGGGGATGGGGTCCCAATCGTTCCTGCCATCCATTGGCGTAGCCACGGCCCGCACGCTTGAGCAGAGTAAGGCAAGTATCGAATATCAGGTGAAAACAATACCCGCAAATTTGAATAAGACTCAGCCGGTCGCGGAGACAGCAAATGCCCGCTAACTTTATGCCGGCTGGCGTCGAGTACTTCCGGTTCCTACCGGAGATCATCCTCACTGTTGTCGCAACCGTCATTATGATGCTGGAACCCATCATCGGCGAACGTCATCATAGTTTCCTGCCGAACCTCTCTCTCGCTGGGCTATTCGCCGCGCTTTGGGCCGCAATTGCCGCTTACTCGAACCCCGGTCCTGCATTCCAGAACATGCTGCTGATTGACGGCTTCGCCACCTTCTTCCGCGTTCTCGTCATCGTTGTCGGCATCCTGGTGGTCTTCTGCTCCGGCCAATACCTGCGGCGCGAAAAGGCGGAAGCCGGCGAATATCACGCGCTCGTGTTGTTCTCCCTCGTGGGCCAGTGCATCCTTGCCAGCGCTAATGAATTGATGATGGTCTTCATTGGGCTCGAAATTTCGTCCATCGCGACCTACATCCTCGCTGGTTACCTGCGCGATGACAAGCGCAACAACGAATCCGCACTCAAGTATTTCCTGCTCGGCTCCTTCGCTACCGCTTTTCTGCTTTACGGTATTGCATGGATTTACGGGATCACCGGCACCACCAACCTCACTGAGATCCGCCGCATCCTCTCCACCCGCGACATCGCACCCTCCTTAGCGTTGGCGGGCGTCTCAGCCGCATTAATGTTCGTCGGCTTCGCCTTCAAAGTTTCGGCCGCCCCATTCCAGGTTTGGGCGCCAGACGTGTATCAGGGCGCGCCCATTCCAGTCACCGCGTTCATGTCCGCTGGGCCGAAGGCCGCAGCCTTCGCCATCTTTCTACGCGTGTACATGACCGCATTCGAGCCGATCGCAGGCCGTTGGGCGCCCATCGTCTGGATCTGCGCGCTGCTTACCATGATTGTCGGCAACTTCGCCGCAATCCGTCAAAACAATATCAAACGATTGCTTGCCTACAGTTCAATCGCCCACGCCGGCTATGTACTGGTTGCGGTCACCGCCCATTCCGAAATCGGCACCGCGGCGGCCATGTTCTATCTCGCCTCGTATGCCTTCATGAACGTGGGCGCATTCGCGGTAGTCACCCACTTCGCGCGGCGGGGCGAGAAATACCTGCAAGTGGATGAGATGGCAGGATTGGGCAAACGCCAACCCGTTACCGCCGCGCTGCTCACCATCTTCTTGCTCTCTATGATTGGGGTTCCGCTCACCGGCGGATTCTTCGGCAAGTTCTACGTATTCAAGGCCGCACTCGATGCCCATCTGGTGTGGCTCACGGTCCTCGGTCTTCTGAATAGCGCGGTAGCCGCGTTCTACTACCTGCGAATTATCGTTGTGATGTACATGCACGAACCCGGCGAATCCATGGATTCCCTCCAGCCTCTGGGGGCCGGTCTAAAGACCGCGATTTGGACCTCCGCCGTGGCAACCTTGATCCTCGGCATCTTTCCATCGTTTGTGTTGAATTTTGCGGGTAAGTCCGCTGTGCTTATCAAATAACGCGGCGCCGCACCTATTTTCCAATCGCTCCGATGTTCTGTTCATCTTCGGGACAATTATCTTTTAGTTGCGCGAACTCCTGTCTCAGTTCCTCTATCACCTCTTCGGGCGATTCCTCCAACGCTACTAATCGCGTCCGGGCCTCAGATACCGCCCGTAGCAGTTCATCCAGCTTAAGGTGCATTGCGCGCGCATCGCGGCTTTGCGTGGCCTGAATCAGAAACACCATCAGGAACGTAATCAGATTGGTTCCGGTATTGATCACCAGTTGCCATGTATCCGAATAGTGGAAGATTGGGCCGGTGGCGCTCCAAACCAATAGCATCACTACCCCAAGCAGGAAGGCCCATGGCGATCCCATCTTATCCGCACTCGCATTCGCAAACCTGCGAAAAAACCCTTTCATCGCTCCGGCCTCAAACGTTAGATGCTGAAAAACGGTGAAATCGACATTAAAAATGTTTTCGCAGACCGGAAAAGCTGTCGAGTACCAGTAACTTGCCTGGCCCAGGGTTTGAAAGCTCCGTCTTCTCCAGATGCCACGTCCGTTCATGCGGAACATAAACGGCATTGAGCCCCGCCTTTAGCGCCGGGTTGATGTCCGACTTCGGCGAGTTTCCAATCATCCAGCTCTGCCCCGCGTTCATGTTCCGCTCGCTTACCAACGCTCCATACGCCTGCTCGTCTTTCTCTTTCACAATCGCCGTGTGTCCAAAGTAAATGCCCAACCCAGACCGGTCGATTTTCAGCTTCTGTTCCTCCGGATGACCCTTCGTAAACAGCGTCAAATCGTGCCGCATCGCTAAGTATTCCAGCGTCCGTTCCACCCCGCCGATCAACTCCAGCGGATGCTGAATAATCCGCTCGGCAAATGCCATGATTGCCGGCAAGTCCTCAGAGCGCACTTCCCGCTCCACCAGCCGCTCATAGCAGAGCCCCAGATTTCTCGCAAAATTCTTCGAACCGTACCCATGGGTTTTGTTGTTTACCAGTTCGATCTCGTCCAGCACCGCCCGCACCTCTTCCGGCGAAAGCGTGGAGTGGCCAAGAAACTCGACAAAGTCGTCGAACGCCCGCTCGAAGTAGATATTGTTCTCCCAAAGAGTATCGTCGGCGTCGACGATCAGATGCTGTCTCATCATGCCGGTCTATAGATTTGCCGGAGGCAGCTTGCTGTGGCCGTTCTTCGGAGCAACTTCCCGCACATGAGAAACATGTTTCTGCCGCACGGCGTACTCTGGCAAATATTCCGCAAGCTGACGAATTCTCTCCGCCTCCGATCGCGTGCCAAGCAGCAACTGTTTGAAATTCAAATCCTGCACTAATTGAGCGAGTTGAAAGCTGAGTTGCGGATCGTCGATCTCGGGCTCGCCAAACACCTTCTGCTCCCCCAACTGTTTCAGTTGCGAAAAGCCTTCCATCGCCCGCAGTTGCAAGTCCCGTTCCGGCAGCACAGCATCCTCATCGTCAAAGAACTCCACTGCCCCACGCAGGTAACTTTTCTCTTCGCTCAACCGCATGATCTCAAATCGGCGGCGGCCCAGCGCCAGCACGTCTAGCCGGCCATCGGGATAGGTCTTCAGCACCCGCTCTACCGTAGCCGTGCATCCGGTGCTCACAATGCCCTTTTCGCCCGCCTGCACAACTCCAAACTCCGACTTTTCTCGGATTACATCGCGGAACATTTCCTTGTACCGGTCTTCAAAAATGTGCAGCGGAAGCGGTGTCTTTGGCAAGAGCACCATCTGCAGCGGAAATAAGGGCAACAGCGCATCTTGCATGATTACCATTGTCGCCCCCAGACAAAGCTGGTAGCGTTTCAGGCAAGTGACATGGCTCAGTGCGTACAAATACCTTACTATGTTTTATGAGCTGAATCCTTTCGGGGGGCGATGGCAGATGAGGTACTATTATGTCGTCCCAACCCAGATCCGGCAATTTCATAGATGCAAATTAACAACAAGGTTGTTGTCGTCACCGGCGCGTCTGAGGGCATCGGCGCGGCTTGCGTCTCTGCATTCCGCAGCCGCGGTGCTCTGCTCTCTCTTACCGCTCGTTCCCAACAAAAGCTCGAATCCGTAGGCGGCGGCGATGCGCTGATCACCGCCGGCGATCTTCTTGACGGTAACACCCGCGCCGCCATCATCGAACGTACTCTCGCCCACTACGGCCGCATCGACATTCTCATCAACAACGCCGGAATCGGACTCTATCAGCCCGCGCACCGCGCCGATCCCGCTTCGGTCCGCGCCATGTTTGAACTCAACGTGTTCGCACCGCTCGATCTCATCCAGCGCGCGGTTCCTCACATGAAGCTGTCCGGCGGCGGAGCCATTGTCAACATAGGCTCCATCGGCGGCAAGATCACTCTCCCCTGGTTCACTCTTTACTCCGCTACTAAATACGCCCTGGGAGCTATGACCGACGGCCTCCGCATGGAGCTTCGCCGCGACGGAATTCATGCCATGACCGTCTGTCCCGGCTACGTAAAAACCGGCTTCCAACGCAATGTTCTAGCCGGCCGCCCGCCCGATCTCGCCGGCTGGAATCAAAAGTGGGCCATCACTGCCGAAAAATGCGCCGAAGATATCGCCCGGGGACTGGAACGCAATGCCCGAACCGTCGTGACGCCCAAGTCCGGCTGGATACTGATCGCTCTGCAGCGCCTTTTCCCGTCCACCATGGACCACCGGCTTGAAAGCATTTATTGGAAGCGGGAATCAAGCCAATGATCCTCAAGCTGAAACGTACTCCGGGCATTTATCTCGTCGGCTTCATGGGCTCCGGCAAGTCCACCGTCGGCCGCATGCTCGCTGACCAGATCGGATGGCGCTTTGTCGACATCGACGATGACATTGAGGCAGTCTCAAAAACCTCCATCGCCGATCTCTTTACCAACCGGGGCGAGCAGGAGTTTCGCACCATCGAGACCGAGGCCATCCGCCAGCGTGTCCGCAAGATCCAGTCTGGAAACCCGATGGTGATCGCACTCGGCGGCGGCGCGTTCACCCGGCAAACCAACATCGATCTCCTGGAAAATAATGGCGTCACCATCTGGCTGGATGCCGATTTCCCCGTCGTCCGCAAACGCGTCAGCTTAACAAATCATCGCCCGCTAGCCAGGAACGCGGAACGTTTCGCCGAATTATTTCAGTCCCGGCGCGAGTTCTATGCCAAGGCGGAATACCGCATCGAAATTTCCGAAGACAATTCCCGCCTGGCTCTGCAACAGATTCTGCATCTCCCCATCTTTGAATGATCCAATCGCGAATAATCAAACCGCGTGTGACGCAGCCGCGGATGCGCAAACAAGCCTTCGCGATTTTCAAGGCCGCCCTCAAGGCCGCCGGACCCGCTGAGGCCGTGATGCGCCACCTTTCCCTGCGGAACGGCATACTGCGCGCAGGCAAGCAACATTATTCTCTCTCTGGTATTAACAACATCTATGTGGTGGGGGCAGGGAAGGCCAGCGCCGCAATGGCCGTTGCCGTTGAGAGTATACTCGGCAAACGCATCACCCAGGGCTTTCTCAATATAAAGTACGGGCACGCCGCCGAACTTCGTTACATTCACTTGAACGAATGTGGCCATCCTGTACCAGATGAAAGCGGTGTGCAGGGCGCTCAGGAGATTGGCCGCATTGCCGCGAAAGCAGGTAAAAACGATCTGCTCATTTGCCTTATCTCCGGAGGCGCCTCTGCGCTGCTACCGTTTCCCGCTCAGCCCATCACGCTCGCGGAAAAACAACAGGCAACCGAACTCCTGCTGCGGTCCGGCGCGAACATAAATGAGATAAACGCTGTCCGTAAGCACATCTCCAGCATTAAGGGAGGGCGGCTTGCGGCGCTCGCTCAACCCGCGCGAGTCCTCTCTCTCATTCTGTCCGATGTGATTGGCGACGATCCCGGTGTAATCGGCTCCGGCCCCACCGCGCCGGACTCCTCCACCTTTGCCGATGCAAAACAGATCCTCAAGAAATACAAGCTTCTGAATCGAGTCCATTCGTCCATTCGCCATCGCATCGAAGAAGGCGTGAAAGGCGGCATCCCAGATACTCCGAAAGAGATCGCCAACACGCAAAATCTCATTACCGGCAGCAATCAACTCGCTCTGGATGCCGCGGCTGTAGAGGCTCGCAAGCAAGGCTTCCGTCCAATGATCCTGTCCAGCTACATCGAAGGGGAAACACGCGAAATCGCCCATATGCACGCGGCCATTGCCCGCGAAATTATGCTGCACGGCCGGCCCCTGAAAGCGCCGGCCTGCGTCATCTCAGGCGGCGAAACCACGGTAACCATTCAAGGGGAAGGCAAGGGCGGCCGCAATCAGGAATTCGCATTGGCCGCGGCCATCGATATCGCGGATCTCCCAGGCGTATGCATACTCAGCGGAGGCACCGATGGAACCGATGGCCCCACCGATGCAGCAGGCGCCATCTGCGACAGCACCACCATCTCCCGAGCCTTAAGCAGAGGCATGGACGCGAAGAATTTCCTTGATCGCAATGACTCGTACCATTTCTTTGAGCCCCTGGGAGACTTGATCAAAACCGGACCCACCGGCACGAATGTGATGGATATCCGCCTGATACTAACGCGCCCTAAACCTGGCGGGAAACCGTAATGTTCGTGGGTACAGGATCTGTCCACATGAATGCAGCAGCGGCCGGCTTGGGACGGATTGCAGTGGCAGTGGTGTGCGCCACGCTCCTATCGGCACCGCCATTTGAGAAACGGGGCACCCAGAAAAAGGATCTTCTACCTGCGTTCCAAGATCTCTTTTCTGACCTGAACGGCACACTCGCCGATATCGAGAAAAGCACCGCCGCGCGTCTTCGCGAAGGCGAGAGCGATCACCTGATCTTCTACGTTCTGCAATCCACGCGTTTCACCAGCGAGGCCCGGATTGAGCCTGCTCTTAGCGCCAGGGACTTCGAAGACAGACGCCAGGTGCCGCCCGAGGTCCGGCGCAGAATCATGGATTTCCTGAAAGCTCCCTTGTCCGCGGACGGCCGTTTGGCCGACCTGCGAATCCGGCTGAAACCGACCCGTGAATCATTGCTTGCTGAGTACTCACGGGCCATGAGATTCCTATATGAGAAGGAATTTCGCACGCCGAAGTCCCAGGTATCCGGGCTCTATCAATCGCGCGGGCACAGCACGGACACGCAAGTGGAAGCGAATTACGCGGTGTGGAATGGCCTCGCGGTCTTGAAGGCTCTCAATCCGAAGCTATTTATCCAGCGCGCGCTTGTGATTGGCCCTGGACTCGACTTCGCACCGCGAACCGATCTGTTCGACGATCTGCCTCCGCAGAGCTATCAACCGTACGCGCTGGCAGATGCATTGATCGGCCTCAAACTGGCAAACAGCCGGGACCTCAGAGTGCATTGTCTCGATATCAATCCCAGGGTGGCCGCGTTCATCAATGAGTTTCCCGGCCGCAAGCAACCCGCTCTGAAGCTGATCTCAAGACCATCCGACGAGGAGTATGCGCGTTACTTCGCAAACCTGGGGACATCCATTGGAAACCGGCGTGGGAACACGATTGAGGTTCGGAAGGAGGTCGCGCGGTCGATTTCAGCCACGCAACTGAATATCCTGACGGAGCGTCTCACCGGACCTCCGTTCGATCTGGTCGTGATGACTAACGTGCTGCTCTATTTCAACTCGAAGGAACTGGCGCTTGCTCTGATTAATATTACGGGGATGATGAAGCCGGGCGGGTATTTTATACATAACGATCTCCGGCCGGAGATTGAAAGTGATGCGGGCTCGCTCGGTTTGAAACCAGTGCAAGCCCGCCTGCTTCGTGTCGCTCGCGGCAACAAAGAGCCGCTATTTGACAGCTTCGCTATCTACGTCAAACGTCAATAAATAAACTTCACCGCAAATTGGATTTGTCGCGGGAAATTCGCATTGCCCTGTGACACCGTTCCCTTGATGATGGACCCATAATTGACGCTATTCGGGTCATTGACGAAGTTCTCCAGCGGAATATAGAATTTGTTGAAGACGTTGAACGCCTCGGCGCGGAACTGAACCGATGTTCGCTCCGTGATCCTCGTGGTCTTGTTGATGGACATATCGAACTGCGGTTCGGCATCGCCGCGCAGCCGGCCATCGCGATAGGGCGCCTCATGCGGAGCGTAGCGTGGCAGGATCAAAAAGTTGTAATCCTTGCAGCCATAGGCAACACTGTACGGTTGCAGGCTAATGGTGTTATCGGCATTGTACCGGCCAACGCACGGCGCTACGCCGCGTATCTGGGGGGCAGTCCAGTCGATATTGCCGAGCTTGGCTTCTTTCAGGTACGCGACGTTATTGTTGTTCATGTCCCACGGGCGCCCTGACGTGTATTGGAAGATCATGGTGTGCTGCCATCTGCTGGTCACACGGCTAAAGAACGCATTCGAACTATTCAAGAACTTGCGCCCTTTTCCGAACGGCAGTTCCCAGACGGTTCCCACCTTAAAGGCTTTGTGGACGGTCCCACGGGTAGACGCCTTGCTGCAAAACTCCGGCTTGCGGCTCTAGAAAGCCCCAGCGCTCAATCATTTTTGCGAACGTGTACGCGGCGGTCATATTCAGTCCGCCTTTCACTCGCTGGTTGTAAGTGACTTGCAGGCTGTTGTACCATACGTGCCCATCATTGCGGCCCTTTTCTTTGAAGCCGGCAAATTGCGGAAATGGCCGATTCAGATCGAAGCGGGAGATCTGCTGATTCGACCCGAGATTCGTGCCCGCGAACTGAGGTAGCCCGAAGAATGGGTTGTCGACAAGTTGATCGCAGTAGGCTGGATCGCCGCCTTCCAGCGGGTTGCATTTCTTACGGAAGGCGAGGTTAGGCTCGTTGTAATCCATATCGGATTCCAACTTGTAGGTGCGATTGCCAACGTAAGACGCTTCAATCGTGGAGCCGTGGCTCAGCGCGTACTGGAAGCCATACGAGAACTGATAGACATATGGCAGATGGAAGTTCTGGTCGAAGAACTGCGGTCCTCGTCCGAGATAGGACAAAGCCCCCAACGAGCTTCCCGGAGGGATAGTCGGTCCGTTCGGGAATGAGTTGTTCAGAATAGCGGGTATAAACGTACGTCCCCCATCATTCGAGTTCAGCAGCGGAGTGTTGAAGTTGAAACCTGGGCTTTGGAGGTCGTCATTGTTCGGATTGAGATAATACTTGCCAACACCGCCTCGCATCACGAGCTTTTCGGTGATCTGATACGCGAAGCCAACGCGCGGTTGAATGGCTGTGTAGTCAATCTTGCTGGCCCTGGTATTCGCTCCATTTTGCCCGGCAAAGAGTAAAACACCTTTGATGGTTGGAAAATTCGGAAACTTGGTGCGGTCGATCAGCTTGTCAACCGGGTTGACAGCGTTCGGATCAAAACCGGCGGAGAGGCGGTTGTAGCGTTCGTTTGCCGAAATGTTGAAATCCCATCGGAGGCCAAGGTTCACCGTCAGCTTCCGGTTGACCTTCCAGTCGTCCTGAACATAGGGAGCAATGTAACGGTACATATAGGCAGGGAAGGCATTGTAATCGATCGAGCTGTTGTTATTGGTGATACTTGGAACGCCGAGAAGAGCGCTGGCGATGGCATCGCCACTCGATAAGTCGTCGCGATTGTATTCCTTGCGGGTTGCATTCTTGTCGAAAAAGAGGCGGAACGGATTGCCTACGCTCTTAGTAGCGTATTGGATCCAACGCATATCGATGCCGGCCTTGATCGTCTGTGAACTGTGAATCCACGTGAGAGTAGGATGTGCAGCCCAGGTATTGGTCCAGCTTCCACCGTAGTAACGGCCCAGACTGTTATAGCCGCTGAACTCATAGCGGCCGAATGAAGGGATGCCCGGCAACTGGCCCACCAGGCTCTTTGGAAAACCGAGCGTCGACAGGTCGAAGCCCTCGTTACCATGACCGTACGAGGGATCCAGATACCGGTTGAACGAGATCCGAAAGTTGGCTATCAGGGTTGGCTGCAACGTGCCGACCCAGTCAATCACGTAAGCATCGTTGACACGCTTCAATGGCAGCGGACCATCTTCAGCAACGCCTTTCAGTCCGTTCGTCGAACGCATTTCAGTCCGGTCGTTACTGGCGTGCCGGAAGAAGACATGGTGACGATCTCCAAAATTCTGATCCAGTTTGATCACCAGGTTATAGAAGTCGTCTTTATCCAGGTTCTCGCCGCCGGCCACGAAGAAGTTTTGCGTCGTATACGCCTGACCAGGCGTCACCGTGTTCGGCTTCGGCTGATACCCCAGAATTTTCTGTGCAATCGGGCTGATCCTGTTTGCGGGAATGATGTTGTTCGGGAACGCGTCGCGCGTCCATGTGCCGTTCACGTCGCGGCCTGTCAGAGGATCGTAAATAGTGATCTTGTTCCCGTTCCCATCCTTAAGTTTGCTGAAATCCCCTTGCAGCATTTCAGGTGCTGGCACGTTCAGGAATAGCGGAGTGGGCGTGCCTTCGCGATAGCCTTCATAATTCACGAAGAAAAAGCTCTTATTCCGGCCATCGTACAACTTCGGAATATACACAGGGCCGCCTATCGCGCCGCCGTATTGATCCAGGAAGTGCGCCACCTTCGGAACGCCTCGGGCATTGTTTTGGAATGAATTCGCATCCCACTGATTGCGGCGCGCGAATTCATACAGCGTGCCATGCACTTGATTCGTTCCACCCTTCAGTGAAACGTTGACGATTCCGCCCATCGTCTTGCCGTATTGCGCATCGAAGGAGTTGGTCTGAATCTTGAATTCCTGCACCGAATCGACAGGAGGCACCAATGCAATATTGTTGCCGCCGGCCTGCGCGTTATTCGGCGCGCCGTCCAGCAGAAACTCGTTGTTGCTGTTCCAGCTTCCGTTGAACTCCACGTCGCAATCGCGCCGTTATCGAACGGGCGCTGATAGATGATATTGCAGTTATAATTAACTCCCGCCGACAAAATAGAAAGCATGAACGGATTGCGCGCATTCAAGGGAAGTTCGCGCACGTCCTGCTCATCGATAACGGTCCCCCGGTCTGCTTTCGCCGTTTCGAGCAACGGTGTTTCCGCGGTCACCGTGACCTGATCGGTCGCAGCGCCTACTTCCAGACTGATATTGATGGTCGCGGTTTGGCCGACGTTCAAAACCAACCCATGGCGAACAGCTTTCTTGAACCCAGGTGCCTCAACAGTCACGGAGTACTTGCCAGGCCGCAGGAATGGCACCGTATAATTCCCCTGGTTATCGGTTACCCCGGCGCCGACTTCATTCGTATCGATATTGCGTACCGGTACAGGCACGTTCGCGATTGCCGCTCCGGACTGGTCGGTAATTCGGCCTGTCACCGTGGCGCGAAATTCTTGTCCTGATAACAGCGCAGGAATGACGAGTAAATAAAAAAGTCTTTTCAAACCGGAAGCCCCCGAAATTTGACCGGCAAATATCACCCCTGCCGGTCAGCTTCGAGTACTATATACCTCGCGATAACTCAAATGCAACTGCTACCGCAGTTCTGGGAGATACTTTGGTCAACAATGTCGTGATACGAGATAAATATGAGCGATCAACCCTCCTCTTCCGGCGATCTCTCCATCGCCGAGTATCCATCTCTGGCCGAGTTTCGCTACCAAATTCGGAAGTTTCTCCACTTCAGTGGGCAGGCTGCCCGCGCGAATCACCTGGAATCACAGCAGCATCAGCTTCTGCTCGCTATCAAGGGATTGCCTCCCGGTCAGCGTCCTACCATCGCCGAACTGGCTTCCCGCCTGTTGATCCAGCACCACAGCGCCGTCGAGTTAATAAATCGGTCATGCGAGCGTGGCGCTATCAAGAAGACGCACGGTTCGGAAGGTCGGCGTGAAGTGATCGTAACGTTAACGCCTGTGGGTGAGAAACTGCTAAGTAAACTCTCCGTTGCGCATCACGAAGAACTGGAGACCACCGGGCCAGAGCTCGCCAAAGCTTTAAAGAAACTTATGGCTTCACTGCAACAACGGCACAAGGAGGTCGCATGAGCCGAACTCGAGCGATCGAAGATGAACGCGACGCCGTCGAATCGGGTGTACTTGGCGACCTCACTAAATCGCTCCGCCTGATCCCGATATCGGCTCTCGCCATTGTCATCGGCTTATTGAGCACCCTGGTCGCATGGGGACTTCTTCGGCTCATCGGATTGTTTACAAACCTCTTCTACTTTCAGCGCTGGGATGCGTCGCTCGTTTCACCGGTGGGCAATCATCTTGGTCTGTTTGCGGCCGGTGTGCCCGTGATTGGAGCACTCGTGATTGGATTTATGGCGCGCTACGGCTCCGAGAGAATTCGAGGACACGGGATTCCGGAAGCAATCGAATCCATTTTGATCAACGGCAGCCGTGTGGCGCCGCGGCTTGCCGTCTTGAAGCCGATCGCTTCGGCCATTTCAATTGGCTCGGGCGGACCGTTCGGCGCGGAAGGTCCAATCATCATGACTGGTGGAACATTCGGCTCCATCGTCGCCCAGTTCTTTCATCTCACCAGCACCGAACGGAAAACTTGTTGGTTGCCGGAGCCGCCGCAGGTATGTCGGCGACGTTTGCTGCGCCGCTGGCATCGGTGTTGCTGGTATTGAGCTCCTCCTGTTTGAGTGGAAGCCGCGGAGCGCAATACCGGTAGCGTTGGCAAGTATTACCGCCGGCGCAGCCCGCCGCTGCCTGCTCGGCCTCGGTCCACTCTTTCCTGTTCCAGCGCATCCCGCATTTATTGGCCCGGAGGGGCTGAAGGGATGCGTGGCCGCGGGTTTACTGGCGGGCCTGCTCTCCATCGTGCTCCCAGCAGGCGTATACGCGGCGGAGGATGCGTTTCAGAAATTACCAATCCATTGGATGTGGTGGCCCGCTATTGGTGGCTTGGTGATCGGCGCCGGTGGATTGATCTTCCCGCAGGCGCTTGGGATCGGCTTCGAAACGATCGCGGCATTTCTTCAATCGGATGTACCAAGGACTGTCATCGCAGGCGTCTTGCTGGTGAAGTCCATTATATGGGTTGTCGCTCTTGGATCGGGAACGTCCGGTGGAGTCCTCGCGCCATTACTGATGATGGGCGCGGCCCTCGGCGGCGTGGAAGGGATGTTCCTGCCGTCCCTTGGCCTGGGTTTCTGGCCGCTAGTCAGTATGGGCGCAATTCTTGGCGGTACCATGCGCTCCCCCCTGACCGCAATCGTATTCGCCATTGAGCTCACGCACGAATCAACATGATAGTACCGCTAATGGTCGCCTGTTTCCTCGCTCACGCTACCACCGTGCTGGCTTTGAAACGCTCCATTCTTACGGAAAAGATCGCGCGCCGCGGTTTCCACCTGAGCAGGGAATACTCAATGGATCCGCTGGAAATCCTGCTGGCGAAGGAAACCATGCGTACCAGCTTGATTGCATTTTCCGCCGATCACTCTCTTGACGACGCACGCCACCTGATGAATACGTCGCACCGCCAGCACGGCCAACACCTGTACCCGGTCGTGGATGACCAGAACCGGCTTGCCGGTGTGCTTTCCCGCAAGATCTTGGCCAAGCTGCTTTCGAGCGATGCGCACGAAAAGAGTCCTCAATCTATCCGCGAGCATATGAATTCCGAGCCGGTGATGGCGTATCCAGATGAGCCCTTGCGTATCGTCGTCTCGCGCATGGCCGACAAAGGACTAACCAGATTTCCAGTGGTTGATAGAAGTCCGGATCGAAAGCTGCTGGGAATGATCTCCCTCGAAGATCTCCTCCGCGCGCGTACCAGGGCTCTCTCTGAGGAGCGGGATCGCGAACGCGTTCTGCGAATCCGTCTTCCGTTTCAGGCTAAATCCCGCCGCGAGGCAGATGTTATCCGCTAAGCCAAGGCAAGTTCGCGGATTAGAACCAATCACTGTTATCTTCGATTAAGGCCCAAGCCCAAATTCCCGCTCATGACTCCGCGCATCCTGATCGTCGAAGATGAAGAAAAGCTCCGCCGTGTGATGGAACTCCAACTCCGTTCCGCTGGGTTCGAAGTGGACCAGGCCGGCACTGCCGAAGATGGATTGCGCAAAGCCGATCGCGCTGGCCTCATTATCACCGATCTTCGCCTTCCCGGCATGGATGGCCTCGAATTCCTGGCGAATATCCGCCGCCAGAACTTGCTTGTCCCGGTGATCGTAGTCACGGCATTCGGCACCATTGAGAACGCGGTGGAAGCCATGAAGGCCGGTGCCGCCGATTTTCTGCTGAAGCCGTTCTCGCTGGATCACCTGATGACCGTCGTGAATAAGGCGCTTGAAGTCGGCGCTCTTCGCAATGAAAATCGACAGCTCCGCGAAGAGCTCGGACAGCGCTATGCATTCGACAACATCGTGGGCCGCAGCGGCGTCATGCAGGAAGTGTTTGCCACCATCATGCGTGTAGCTCCCACCCGCGCCACCGTTCTGCTCGCGGGCGAAAGCGGTGTTGGGAAAGACCTCATCGCGCGCGCGATCCACTTTCACTCCCCCCGCCGCGACAAGCCTTTCGTCAAAATCAATTGCACCGCGCTCCCGGAAAATCTAATGGAGAGCGAACTGTTCGGCTATGAAAAAGGAGCTTTCACCGGTGCGCAAGCCACCAAGCCAGGTAAGTTCGAATTCGCCGACACCGGCACTGTCTTCCTGGATGAAATCGGCGATGTCCCACCATCGATTCAGGTCAAACTCCTCCGCGTGCTTCAGGAGCGGGAGATTGAGCGCCTCGGCAGCAACAAGACGCGGCATATCGACGTCCGCGTTCTCGCGGCGACGAACGTGGATCTCCGGGTTGCACTGGAAAACGGCACTTTCCGCGAAGACCTGTACTACCGGCTCAACGTTCTCCCCATGAACATACCGGCCCTCCGTGAGCGCAAAGAAGACATTCCCTTCCTCGCCGAACATTTCGCAAAAAAGGTCGCCACGGAAATGACCGGACGCGAAGTGAAAATCACAGAAGGCGCCATGCAAAAGCTGATTGCGTACAGTTGGCCCGGCAATGTACGCGAGCTCGAAAATGTAATCGAGCGTAGTATCGTGCTGAGTTCCAACCCGGTGCTGGATGCCGCCGACATCAAGCTCGATACGTCGCGCGCCCGCGCCACCCAAGCCGAACATTTTCTACCCGACGGCGTCAGCTTGGACGATTACGAAAAGTCGATTATCCGTGAAGCCCTCCGCCGAGCCGACGGCAACAAGAGCCAGGCCGCGCGCTTGCTCGGCATTACTCGCAATGCGTTGCGGTACCGCCTGTCCCAGATGGGGATGGAGAGCCCAGACTGATGACCCGTTCTGGGCAATACCTCACAGCCGCACAATCTTGTCCGAAACCACACCCTTCAGCGCGTTCCGCGTATCCACGATCAATTTCGACGTCGCCACCACATTCTCATAATCGAAATCCGTGTGATCGGTCGCAATCACAACGCAATCCGCCAGTGCCGCCATTGTGTTCGGATCGTCGGCACAGAACCGTATGCCATCCATGTGAATATGTGGCACGAACGGGTCGCTGTACGTCATCTTTGCCCCGCGTTGCTTCAACAAATGCAAAATGTCCAGTGCCGGTGATTCGCGCACATCGTCGATATCCCTCTTGTACGCCATTCCAAGAATATGAACATGCGATCCACGCAGGGGCTTGCTGTGATCGTTCAACGCATTCTGCACTTTGTCCACCACAAAGTGCGGCATCTGGCCATTGATATACCCGGCCAGCTCAATAAATCGCGCTTCAATTCCCGACTGCTTGCTCTTCCACGAAAGATAAAACGGATCGATGGGAATACAATGCCCGCCGAGCCCTGGGCCTGGGAAGAACGGCATAAACCCGAACGGTTTCGTCGCCGCCGCTTCGATCACTTCCCACACATTGATGCCCATCTTGTCGCACATTAACGCCATCTCGTTCACAAGCCCGATGTTGATCATCCGAAAAGTATTTTCCAGCAGCTTCACCATTTCGGCGACGCGCGTGGAACTCACCGGCACCACTTTCTCCAACGCTTGTCCATAAAACAACGCGCCCATACTCGTACACGTTTCGGTAATCCCGCCCACCACTTTAGGGATATTGATCGTCTGATACTTCGGATTCCCAGGGTCCACGCGCTCCGGCGAAAAGCATAGAAAGAAGTCCCTGCCAACCTTTAGATCGTCGCGCTCCAACATCGGTAGAACAAGCTCGTCGGTTGTGCCGGGATATGTAGTCGACTCCAAGATCACCAGCATCCCCGCGTGGAAATACTTCGCAATCTCTTGAGATGCCGCCACAATGTAGCTCATATCCGGATCTTTCGTCTTACGTAGCGGCGTCGGCACGCAGATATCGATCGTATCCAGATTGGCAACTACGGAGAAATCGCTGGTAGCCTTCAGCTTCCCACCTTTCACCAAAGCGGCCAGCATCTCCGTCGGGATGTCTTGAATATACGACTCACCCTTATTCACCAGATCCACTTTCGACTGTTGATTGTCGATACCAGTCACAGTGAACCCGGCTTTAGCGAACTCAACCGCCAGCGGCAGGCCGACGTAACCGAGGCCGATCACACCAACCTGTGCGTCCCGGGAAATGATCTTTGCTTTCAGCTTTTCTTCTACAGTCACAGAAAGAATTCACCTTTTACAACGATTTCAGCAGGGCCAATAAGGTACAAATCGTCCTCTTCTACCCGAAACTCCAGGGGGCCTGCCGGAGTTTTGATCGTTACTGGACTCTTCACTTCACCGCGCGCAATGGCTGCGGCAGCCGCCCCTGTCGAGCCCGTTCCTGAGCTCATCGTGACGCCCACGCCACGCTCAAAGAACCTCACCTCAATGGTGTGCTCGTCCACCACTCTTACAAAGGATACGTTGCTCCTCTTGGGAAAACGGGCATTTGACTCAATGCGCGCTCCCATTTCTTCCCAGTCCGCGGGAAAGTCGTCCACGAAGACGGCACATTGCGGATTCCCGACATTGAGGACCGTTACCGGCAGACCCAACAGAGTCCCCCACAGTTCTTCAACTGCAGCCCGGCCCATATTCATCTCAAAAAGGTACTTACAGCCGGAACGCTCCATAAGCCGGAGTTGTTTCCTGCCTGCGCCCGTTAAAATTTCGATCTCTGTGTCGGCCAGTCCAGCGTCAATTAGAAATGCGGCGGCACAACGCGTGCCGTTTCCAGACATCTCAGGCTCGCTTCCATCTGGATTGAACAGTCGAATCTGGCCATGGCAGCCGTCCGGACCTGGCGAAACCACCAGCCAACCGTCGGCCCCTGCCCCGGTATGCCGGTCGCAAATGGCCTGGGTGGTTGCGCTCAAATTTTGCCCTGATACCTCGCTGGCCCAAGTGAGCAAAAAATCATTCTTAGCCCCGTGGGCTTTGGTAAAAGGGATTTTCATGGAACCGGGACTGGCCGCCGCGGTTCGCGTCGAAAAATCTCGATCACAGGCGCGTCTTTAACAGAGATCATTTTCACACAACGATAGTGTAACCCGTTCTTCTCCGCTCTATCCATTGTGGCTGTAACCGTGTCACCCGAAATCGCCACCGCCCATTCCGAGCGTAGGAAGAGATCGGGTCTGGCCACCGCAGCCATCCACTGTGGATTATCTCCATCGTGCAGGGTGGAATGGAGCGGAATACCCGCTTCACGAATGATTCCCGTCTGATCTCCGAACCCCGCAAACACGGTATCGCCTGGGGCAAAATGATCGCGCAGATAATCGGCCGCCTCCCGCGTCCAAGCCCCTCGTGCTATCCAGTTCACCTGGCTCTCTTTCCAGCAGATCCAGTTTTCCGCTTTCGGATAGGCCAGCCAGGGAATAATGCCGGCTAAGATCACGATGGATGCGGCCATGGTTCGGAACCGGTCCGGTAAAATCGCGACAATCGCGCCTCCGCCAAATGCCAGCAGCGGCAGCACCGCCAACCCATAACGGGTGTTGTAGAATCCGTGCGGCCACAGGTGCGGAACAAAGATCGGTGTCCCGGACGAGTACATGCTAAGCATGTAGAACAACGGCGGCAGCAGAAGGAACAGCACCGGCCAAAACGCACGCTTCACCACCGCAGCCAGCAGACCCGCCGAGCCCATGATCAGCAGAACCGGACCCACCGTGAGCTGCGCGGCCGAGCCGAAGTAATAGATTGCTTTTCCCCATTCGTGGTCGCCGGGATACCGGGCCATCCCGGCATCCAGCGCCTTCTGATAGACGCCCCGGGCTGAATACGGCCCATAATAAAACTCAAAAAATGTGCCGTAGTACCACCAGTTATGCCCCAACCAGTAAAGCGGGGCCAGACTCGCTATGATGCCGAACAGCACAGCATCGCGAACCCGGTGTTTTTTCGAGGCGAATAAGAAATAGAGCGCCACAAACGGGATCAGCCACCAGCCTTCATACCTGGTCAACGATGCCGCAATGGAGAACACCCCCGCGCCCAGCACCGGCCAGATCGATTGCGTGCCGTGGAATGCGACGGTGCAGTACAGCAATCCGCAGAGTGCCATAAAAAACACCGGCTCCGTCATCGGGATCGACTGCAGGTAGAGCAAATTCGGGTTCAGCGCGAACAGCGCCGCTGAGCAGAACGCCGCAGCCGTGCTCTGAAAAATCCGCCGCACTGCCGCGAACAGCATCATCCCCGCCATTACGAAGCACGTCACACCCGGAATTGTGCCCGCCAGGCCCGTGCGCCACAACTCGTCAGACCGCACAAACGGCAGCATTAACAGATGCGGTAATGGAAGCCACACCGTCCCAATTTGGTCATATCCCGGATTTCGCGAATCCACGATCCGGCGAGCGATGTTCAGATGCGCTTCGGCATCCCCGTAATAGAGTAGATAACCCTGACTGTAGAACCAGGCCGCGGCAGAAATCCCGATACCCGCTAGCAGCAGAAACACCATCACCAGCGCGAAGATTCCGGAAGCAGGCCGTTGAGCCGGGGACTTTTTAGAAATCCGTGAAGGTTTTAAACTCTTGGAAACGGGCATCAATTTCGGTACGGGTTAGCGTGCGGAACCGGTCCACGCCAAATTGCTCACAGCAGAAGCTACCCATTACAGAGCCGTAAATCACCGCGCGGCTCAATTCTTTCCGGTCCACGTGGTCTTTTTTTAGATCCAGACCGCAGGCAGCAAGATAGCCAATGAATCCGCCCGCAAAACAATCTCCGGCGCCGGTAGGATCGAAAACCTGTTCCAGCAGGTATCCCGGCACTACGAAGAACTGGTCCCGCCGGAACAGCATTGCACCGTATTCCCCGCGTTTGATCACCAACGTGTTCGGCCCCATCGCCAGAATTTTTTCAGCCGCTTTGCGCAAGTTGGATTCGCCGGATAGCAGCCGCGCCTCACTATCGTTGATCAACAGGAAATCCCAGTCTTTTAACGTGCCCAGCAATTCTTCCCTGTAATCGTTGATCCAGTAGTTCATCGTGTCGCCGCCCACCAGGCGAACCCCGTTCATCTGATCGCGGACGCTCTTCTGCAGCGCCGGCTGGATGTTACCCAACAATAGATAGGGGGCCTTCTTGTAAGCCTCGGGCAACTTCGGCTGGAAATCCGCGAAAACGTTCAGGTCGGTCCGCACGGTAGTGCGGTCGTTCATATCCTCCGAATATACTCCTTCCCAGAAGAAGGTTTTGCCGGGCACCCGCTCCAAACCCGCCAAATCGATATTCCGGCTCTCCAGAAAATCAAAATCGGCTTGATCGAAGTCGTCTCCCACCACTGCGACAACTTTCACCGGATTGAAAAAGCTAGCGGAAAGCGAGATATACGTGCATGCGCCCCCTAGCATCCGCTCTACGCGGCCGTGGGGTGTTTCGACACCGTCATAGGCTACAGAGCCAACCACAACAATGGACATCCTCCGATTGTAACCGCCTCAAGCATTCACGGTACACTGGAAAGGTATTCATGCCTGTAGGCCTTCACGTTCTAGTTGATTTTATAGTTTACCTCGTAAGTCTCGCAGCCATCTACATATTGCGCCGATGGAATTCGACGCAGCGGCCGGGGCCGGTACGGCAGAGAGTGCGTACCGTTCTTAGCATCGCGGTTGTGTGGCTCACCATCGGGATGGCTTTGTCTCCGGCTGTACTTTCGCGCCACTTGCCCAACTATTGGGTGAGTTGGTTCCGGGCCGGAGCCATTGCCATCGCAGCCTGGGCCTTAGCCGCCGTTTTCATCGCTGGTTTCTGGAAGTCTCTCCCACGCTTCGATCCGCAGCGGCGGCGTTTCCTCGGCGTTGCACGGGCCGCCACCTTTGCCGCGCCCGTCCTGGTTACCGGTTTTGCAATTATCAAGCGCGAAGAACTCACTCTGCGGCAGGTCGATATTCCTATCCCGAATCTGCCCAAAGATCTGCAGGGATTACGTATTGTGCAGATCAGCGACATTCACCTGGGCCCATTTGTCAGTGAAGCCATGCTCGCGCGTGCCATCGATATGGCAAACGAAACTCGCGCCCACATCGCCCTGGTTACTGGAGATCTAATCACCAGCGTTGGCGACCCTCTCGATACCTGCATGCGGCAGTTGTCTCGGCTAAAGGCGAATGCGCCCATATTGGGTTGCCTTGGCAATCATGAAGTCTACGCGGGATGTGAGCGGTACACCACGGAACAAGGCGCTCGCATCGGCATCCGATTCCTTCGCCACGAATCCCAGATTCTCCGCTTCGGCGGTTCGCGCATCAATTTTGCCGGGGTCGATTACCAGCGAATCGGAAAGGAATACCTCGTCGGCGCTGAAGATTTGCTCGTTCCGGACACGTTGAATATCATGCTCTCGCACAACCCCGATGTTTTCCCGGTAGCGGCCCGGAAAGGATACAACTTAACTCTCTCAGGCCACACGCACGGAGGGCAGGTGAATGTGGAAATCCTGCATCAGGGTCTGAACATCGCCCGCTTTTTCACACCGTATATCGATGGCCTATACCGGAAAGAAAACGCTTCCGTCTTTGTCACCAGAGGCATTGGCACGGTCGGGTTGCCGGCGCGCCTGGGAGCTCCTCCGGAGATCGCATTGCTACGCCTGTGCGCTACCTAATCCTCAGCGACGTTCACAGCAATTGGGAAGCTCTGACTGCGGTTCTTGCGGATAGCCGCGGGAAGTATGACGGGATTCTGAGCTGCGGAGATCTGGTCGGCTATGGTCCCGACCCCAACACGGTGCTTGATTGGGCGCGCACCAGCATTATGGCGGGCGTCCGCGGCAATCATGACAAGGCTTGTGCCGGCCTCGAAGACCTGGAGTGGTTCAACCCCGTTGCCCGGTCTTCCGCCATCTGGACCAATAGGATTTTGACCCCGGAAAACCGCGAGTATCTGCGCAGCCTGCCCGGCGGACCCCTTCCGGTGGAGGATTTTCAAATTCTCCACGGTTCTCCAGCAGACGAAGACGAGTATCTGATTACCCGCGAAGAAGCCGGTTACATCGCGTCATTGGTAACCACGTCGGTTTCCTTCTTTGGGCATACGCATTTACAGGGCGGTTTCCTGCTGCACCGGAACGGAGTCAGGATGCTGGCCCCCTATACCTTCCAGATCGAGAACGACACGCGATATCTGGTGAACCCCGGCTCAGTGGGTCAACCGCGCGACCACGATCCCCAGGCAGGTTACGTCATCTTCACCCCAGAGCAGCGCTTAGTGGAATTTGGCCGCGTGTCTTACGACATCGAAAAAACACAACGCAAGATTATCCAGGCTGGCTTGCCAAACTTGCTTGCCTCCCGCCTTTCCGTAGGCAAATAGTACGTCAAGTTATCCCGGTAGCGAATGCAAGAATTTCCTCTTGTGTCGTTTGTCCGGAATGTAGAAGAGCCATCTGTTTGCCTTCGTGCAATACCAGAATCCGATCACAGCAGCGGAAAAGCTCTGGCAGCTCCGAACTTACCAGAATAATTCCTTTTCCCTCAGACGCGAGATCGTCGATCATGCGATAAATCTGTTCCTTTGCGCCGATGTCGATCCCGCGCGTGGGCTCATCCAAAAAGAATACCTTCGGATCGGCCATCAACCAACGGGCAATAAGAATCTTTTGTTGGTTGCCCCCGCTGAGAGCGCTAATTGGGATATCGGGAAACGCCGGGAATGCAAGCTTCCGACGGAACGTCTCCACAGCATTCAGATCCCGTTCCCGTTTTAGAAGGCCGAAGGGATGAAGACGATCCAATACGCCCAGAGTCGCATTCTCCAGGACCGGCATTTGCGGAAATATTCCTTCCCCTTTCCGGTCTTCCGGAACAAGACAGAACCCTTGCCGTATGGCTTCCGCGGGTGTTCGCGGCACAAATGGTTTTCCAGCCAGTTCGATATCCTCTGTCAACCGGTGTTTTAATCCAAAGAGTGCCGCACCAAGCTCACTGCGTCCCGCCCCCACCAGACCGGCGACTCCAAGAACCTCGCCCGCCCCAAGCTGGAACTGAATGCCCGATAAAAAGTCTGTCTTTAATCCGCGAACATCCAAGATCGTTTCGGGGCTGGTTTCGCGTCGCATCCGCTCTCGCTGTTCGAGCGTTCTCCCGACCATCATTGAAATCAGATTATCCATACTGAGTTCGCTGGTTGCCCTGGTCCCTAGGTACGAACCATCGCGAAGGACCGTAATGCGGCTTGAGATCCGAAACACCTCGGCCATCTTATGAGACACGTACACGATGGAAACGCCTTTGCGTACCAACTGGGAAATCAATTCATAGAGTGCTTCGACGCTATCTTCCGTCAGAGAACTCGTTGGTTCATCCATCAGGAGAAGGCGTGCGTTCATACTCAAGGCACGGGCGATCGCTACCAGTTGCACTTCTCCGATGGAGAGATGGCGCAAGAGTGTTCCAGGGTTGGCTTTAAGACGGATTTGGTCCAGGAATCCGGAACACCAACTGTGCAGTTCGCGTGAGCGCACTATGAAGTTTTCCTGGGCTGCGGAGTTCCCTATCGCCATGTTCTCGGCGATGGTCAGGTGCGGGAACAAATCCAGTTCCTGAAAGATGATGCCGATTCCAAGGGCTTGGGCACGTAACGGGCTGCCGATGGTGACGATTTCTCCGTTCCAGCGAAGCTCTCCCGAATCCGGTGTAGTTACTCCCGCGATGATCTTTGCGAGTGTGCTCTTGCCGGCGCCATTTTCGCCCATCAGGGCATGCACTTCGCCCGGTTCAACCGAGAAGTCTACATTTCGAAGCGCCTGGGTTCCCAGAAAGCGTTTGCTGACTTGCCGAAGTTCCAGAAGGGGCATGGCAGAGATTTACATCAAAAGGAAAGTTTCTCAAGCATCTCAGACGCGTTTCCGGCAGTGATCTTTTTCGACTCAAGCAGATATTTCCGATCTGGGTGGAACCCCGGCTCCCGCAACATGCGGCCTCCGATTTCGACTGCCTTATCCACACACAAAGGGTAATAAAACGTCGCTGCCAGAACACCGTCTTTCACTTTCTTGATGCCACCCGCTGGTCCGCCTAACCCGTCAATCCCTATGAAACTCATTTGCTTGTCTCTTCCGAGTTCGCGCGCCGCGAGATAAGCACCAATCGTGGCCGTACACCACATCGATCTCCGGTTCGGCTCGTAAAATCTCGAGCATCCGCTCGCGGGCCGTGCTTTGCAGCCAATCGGCTACGGCCTCGTGAACAAAATGAATATCCGGATACTTTTTCAGCGCCTCATGGGCGCCATTGTATCTTTCATTTCGGCTTCCACGCCCAGCAGGCCGCGAGGTTCCACCACTTTGCCTTGTGGCTTCCCTTTACGCCGAATGATCTCATCGGCAACGGACTGCCCAGCCAATCTTCCGATAGCGATGTTATCCGAACCGATGAAAGTAGTGTAATTGGGCTGGGTGATGTCCCTCTCAAGGCAGATCACCGGGATACCGGCCGCTATTGCCCTACCCATCACTTCGGTTATCGGCGCCCGCTCATTCGGAGCGACGATCAATAGATCCGGTTTCTGTCTGATGAATGTTTCAATCTGAGCAATCTGTTTGCTGTTATCCTGCTGCGCGTCGGAGATCACCAGCCGCACATCGTTGCTCCGGGCGAACAACCGCTCTATTTGACTGTTCTGTGCCGCGCGATAAGGTTCCGCGTTATTGCACTGACTGAACGCGACGAAATATTGCTTCGCTCCGCCGCCCGGGCCTTCCTGCTTTTTCCCGCAACCAGCGGCGAGCAGCGCGGTAGCCGCGATAATAACCGGGAACGGCCTATTCATCCCAGACCTCATGATTGATCCTTTCCGCGCTGCTGAATCCAGACAGCGCCCACAATGATTACCGCTTTCAACACCATCTCAAGATTGGTATCCACATTGTTGAGCCGCAGAATGTTGGTCAAAACTCCCACGATCAACGTACCGATCACGGTGCCTTCGATGGTCCCCCAACCGCCTGCGAGACTGGTGCCGCCAATCACCACCGCCGCGATGGCTTCCAATTCATAAGCTACGCCCACATTTGGACTGCCTTGGTGGTTCTGCGCCGCATGCAGGACCCCAGCATATGCGGAGAGCAGCCCAGCCATGGAATAGACAAGGATTTTGATCTTGCCGATGGGCAGACCGGCATAGCGAGCGGCTTTTTCGTTATCGCCAACGGCTCTCACTCTGCGGCCAAAAACCGTTCGGGACGATGTTGGTGTTTGACGTGAGCCAGCGCGCCATCCCCCCGGATGCCGATCATGGCGGCAAGTGTCACGATGAATGGCTGAATACGGCACCTTGCGATGACAACGCCGTTCACAAAAGCGTGGTACACACGATCGCCGCGGTGATCGCCACTGCAATGGAAGAGTTGGCTGAGCGCGTGAGAACCAGGCCCGCAATTGAAGAGGAAAGCGCCAGAGCACTACCCACGCTGAGATCGATTCCGCCCGTCAGGATTACGAATGTCATGCCCAAGGAAATGATCCCGATCTCTGAGACCTGGCGAAGAATGTCGGTTATGTTGCCGGGTTCAAGAAAGATAAGCGCGCCGCCAGAGGAGCGGGGGCTCGCCAGCAAAGCAATTCCAAGGATGATGAGCAGTCCTGCCAATCCCTGAAATCTGCTAAGAACTTTGCCAATACCTTCGGATTTTCGGACAGCGGAGACAGGGGCCGGGAGAACGGGATTATCCATGAAAGGTCTAGCCCACCGCAAATCGGAATTGGCGGGGGCCGGTCGATTGCATCCGTTCTATCCTAACTTGACGGCCGGGATACGTTCGGCGGCACTCGGTAGCGGTGGGAAATCCGTATAGGGTTCGGCTTGATACCAGTAGCCGACCGAATAGAAGCAATCCGCGCGGTCGTTCGCGTGTCCGTGCTCCATGGTGTGCTTCAAATAGGTTCGAAAGGTTACCGGATTGTCCGCGTGCCAGCGGTAAAGACAATAGCGTCCACCCGTCCGTTCTGCCGCGGCAATTAGATGCGCCCCATTGTAGAGGTGAGCGAAGGGCATGGATCCATCCCTGCCGCCAAAGTCCCATGCTCCACAGAAATAGTCCTCCGATCCTGTCCCGGTGATGACGGGTTTCGAGGGGTCATCCACGAAAATCATGTCGTCGCCCTCGCCCATCCATTTTTCGTGATTCTGTACGACGCCGAGCGTAACACCCATCAGTTGGCCGCTACCGCGCGTTTCCAGATATACATAATTTTGTTTTCCGTCGAGATTGGTTTCTTTCTGGCCCGAAGAGAATACCGTCGCTGGATTTGGCGTGGCCTGCCGGTATTGAGCGTGAAAGTAGAGGCTCCGTTCCGGTAGAGCGGGCACCGTCTGGTAGTCGATATTCGAATAGAATGAACTGACCTCGCGGGTGCCTTCGTTGGTGGCAGTGATACGGGCGGCCTTGCGGTACGGCATTGTGAAATAGCAGTTCAGCGCTTTGACCGAAGAGCAATTCAGGAAGGCGGATTGATAGACGTTGTACTGCCCCAGATTCAAGCCAAAGAAGTCGCCGACAGGCACTTCGACACTTGGCTTTGAATTGCCATCCCAGTACATGCGGAGCACGATTTCCTTTAAGTGATCCGGGCTGGGAGCGGCGATTGTAAACCAAATATGCGTAATTACGCCGGGGCCTGTCGCATTGAATACTTCCTTCGTCTGCCCCGCGGGGATAGGCCAACGGTCACTATTGCCGCCCGTGGGGTCGTAACTGGACTGTTTGAGGGATCGGTAATCCTGTGAAAGCGCGTACTCCGGAAGACGATAGTCCAGAGCTTTCCGTTGTGCGCCGGTTTGCGCTCCGAGAGCCGCACCCCCAGCGCCAAAACTGGCTAGAGTTCTGAGAAATCTTCTTCGAAATGTTCGTTCTTCACTCATTGAGACCTCCAACGCCAAACCCGAGCCTTCCTGCCAGTTTATTCCGGGGTATCCAACTCTACTCCATCATTCGTGGGCCGCCCTATCGGCGAGCGGCCTGCTTCACCGCGAGTTCGGCTTCTGGAGTAACCGCGGGCGCTGCTGCCGCCTGATTTTTGAACAAACCTAGCGTGGTGCGAATCTCATTGTCAATTGCAGCGCGCACGTCCGGGTTATCTTTCAGAAATTGACGGGAATTGTCGCGCCCCTGTCCGATGCGTTCGCCCTTGTAGCTGTACCACGAACCGCTTTTCTCAATGACGTTGTGAGCTACGCTGAGATCGATCAAATCGCCTTCACGCGAGATGCCTTCCCCGTAGATGATGTCGAATTCGGCCTCGCGGAACGGCGGAGCTACCTTGTTCTTCACCACCTTCACTCTGGTCCGGTTGCCGATCACCACTTCGCCTTCCTTGATGGCGGCAATGCGGCGGATGTCCGCGCGTACCGACGAATAGAACTTCAATGCCCGCCCACCCGATGTAGTCTCCGGGCTGCCGAACATAACGCCGATCTTCTCTCGGATCTGGTTAATGAAGATCAGGCAGGTGTTCGATTTCGAAACGGTTCCAGTCAGCTTTCGCATGGCCTGCGACATCAGCCGGGCCTGGATGCCGACGAAAGTATCGCCCATTTCGCCGTCCAATTCCGCCTTCGGAACCAGCGCCGCTACGGAATCGACCACCAGTACGTCAATGGAACCGGAATTGATCAGCACGTTGGTGATCTCCAGAGCCTGTTCCGCAAAGTCCGGTTGCGAAACGAGCAGGTTATCCACGTCTACGCCAAGCTTCTTCGCGTAGTTAGGATCCAGAGCATGCTCGACGTCAATGAATGCCGCCATGCCGCCGACCTTCTGCGCTTCCGCAACCACTTGCAGGGCAACCGTCGTCTTACCGGAGGACTCAGGGCCAAAGATTTCAATGATGCGCCCGCGCGGAAAGCCGCCGACGCCCAGTGCAAAATCGAGCGAAATGGATCCGGTGGAAATGGTGCTCACCTGCACCACTGATTCTTTCGAGCCTAAGCGGACAATTGAGCCTTTACCGAACTGCTTGTCGATCTGGCCCATTGCAACGCCCAGGTTGCGCGAACGTTCTTTTTCATCCATGCGGGAAACTTCCTTAATTACGAAATCGGGAGAGATCTAATTATACCGGGCTATAGCCGTGGTGCGTAGTATCCTTTGCGCGCCCGGACGACCAGGTCTTTCCGGCCCTTCACTTTGATGTCCACCGTGTGATAGAGGCCGTCGGTCTTCACCGGGAATGGCCGGTACAGCACGTTGTACTGATGCCTCAGCTCATTGGCGATGTTTTCGAACGACTGGGCCAGATCCTGGACTTTGAACGGGAAAAATGTTAAGCCGCCGGTTTCATGCGATAAGTATTTCAGAACCTTGTCGCCGTCCGACTCGATGCGAGTGATGTTGGTGGAGATCGCGTAGATGGCGACATCCGCTTTGTGGGCCATTTCCAGGGCTTGATCGCGTGTGTATTTGCTCTGGTTATCGTCTCCGTCGCTCAAGATCACCATCGCGCGGCGGAACTTGTGCTGAGGCTGGTCCAGCATCAGTTTGTCGCGGCAGGCGAAAAATATCGCATCGTACAGGGCGGTGCCGCCGCCCGGCCGCAGACCTCTGATGGCGTTGGCCAGCTTGTTCGTTTCGTTTGTCAGGTCCGCAACCAACTCAGCGCCGGTATCGAAACTCACCACAACGGCCCGGTCCTGCGGACGCATTACGCTGTTCACGAATTCAATCGCGGCTTCCTGCTGGAATTTGAAACGATCGCGAATGCTGTTACTGGTGTCGATGAGAATCGCCAGCCGCAACGGGAGATCCGCCTCCGAGGTGAATTCGATGATGGCCTGTGGCCGCTTGCTCTCCAGAATTTCGAAATCGCTCTTCGTCAGATCCGTTACGAACCGGCCTTTCTTGTCCGAAACCGTAAAGAGCATACTGACGCGGTTCACATCGAGGACAATGCGATTCGGATCGTCAGAGGTCTTTTGCTCGGCCGGAAAGGCCATCATGGAGACAAGCAGGGCTAATAAAAACAGCTTTTTCATGTTGGGGGGATTCCCAATCTCAATTATAGTCTGGCCAGCCATGCCTCCAACTCAGGCGCCAGCGGAGCCTCTACGGTAATCAGTTGCCCGGTGGAAGGACTCGTGAAACGTATTTGTTTCGCATGTAGAAAGAATCGCCCCTTATCTTCGCCTACGGGAGCGCCGTACAGCCTGTCGCCTGCCACTGGATGTCCGATGCTGGCCAAATGTACGCGAATTTGATGCGTTCTGCCAGTGCCGATGTGGACTTTGAGGAGTGTGAACTTCGGGTACCGGCGCAGCACGTTATATTCCGTATGCGCGATGCGGCCATGGTCGAGACGCGCAGTCATTCGAATCCGCCGCACCGGATTGCGGGTGATCTTGGAGTCAATCTGACCAGCGTTCAGATTGACGCTGCCATGTACCAGTGCGATGTAAGTTTTTTCTACATCCCGCGATGCGAACTGTTCAGCCAGATGTCGATGGGCGGCGTCGGTCCGGGCCACCAGGAGTACGCCGCTGGTGTCCTTGTCAATCCGATGGACGATGCCGGGTCTCTCGTCTCCGCCCACCTGGGACAACGATTGAAAATGATGCAGCAGGGCGTTCACCAGCGTGCCGGAGTGCTGCCCGGCGCCGGAGTGAACCACCAGTCCCGCTGGCTTATTGACCGCGATCACATCCGCGTCGGTGTACAGAACCTCAATTGGGATGTCTTCCGCGAACGCTTTCAGTGGCTCCAGATTCGCGGGATCCACTGCGATGGCTTCTGTCCCGCGCAAAGAGACGGACGGCTTCTGTGTGCGGCCATCTACGGTCACTCGTCCGGCCTTCACCCAATCCTGCAACCGTGCGCGGCTATATTGCGGCAGTTTCTCCTGCAGAAAGTGATCGAGCCGCTTGCCGGCGTCCTGTTGTGAGACATTGAATTGCAAGCTCATGACTCGTTCCATGCGGCTGATTCTGCTGCTACTCTTCCTAACCGTTGCAATTGCTCGATTCTGCCATATCCAAATCCTTTGGGTGGAAGAAGCATACCCGTCGGCAGCCGCCATGCAGATTCTGGACGGCAAATTCCTTTATCGCGATATGTGGTTCGATAAGCCACCTCTGTATGCGTTGGTTTACCTGCTTTGGGACGCGCAACCGGGCCTCGGCCTGCGTTGCTTTGGAGTTCTGTTTGTAGCGCTCTGCTGTGGTCTTGTGTATCGTTTCGCGCTGGAGATATGGGGACAGGACGAAGCGGTGCTCTCGGCGTGCCTGCTGGGTTTTTATCTCACCTTCGGGATTCCGTCGGCGGTGATGGCGCTTGCACCTGACCTGCTGATGGTGGCGCCGCATATCGCGGCAGTCTATCTGGCATGGCGCGGCGCTCCGTTTTGGAGCGGCGTTCTGGCTGGCGTGGCGCTCCTGGTGAATTCGAAGGGTATTTTCGTCCTGGCCGCGTGTGCCATCTGGCAATACGGTGCGGTGCCTTGGCTGCTGTTGGGCTTCGCGATTCCGAACGCCTTATTCATCGCGGTGCTGATGGCAAACGGCGCGTTGATCGACTACTACGATCAGGTCTGGAAGTGGGGTTTTCTGTACTCGAAAGACGCACTGGTTTCCGTCGGCGCCGGACTCGCCCGCACCGCGAATTGGGCCGGCTTTCACGCCACGATAGTCGTCGCTGCGTTATGGCTGTTCCGCCGCGACAAGCGCTGGCTCCTATGGGCCATCCTCTCATTTGCCGGTGTCGCCGCGGGATGGCGCTTCTTTCCGCGCTACTATTTCCAATTGCTTCCCGTCTTCACGCTGGCAGCGGCGCGCGGGTTGATACTGATGCGCCCGCGATGCCGCGCCGCCGTGCTCGGTCTGCTGCTGATCCCTCTGGTCCGTTTTGGGCCACGCTACGCGATGCTCGCGAACGATCTACTGCACGGCCGGCCGCACGAATGGAGTGATGTCGCGATGAATCGGGACAGCCGCAAAGCCTCGGAAATTGTCCGTGCCATGGCGAAGCCCGGGGACACGCTGCTTGTATGGGGCTACCGGCCAGACGTTTTCGTGTACTCGGAACTCCCTGCCGCCACGCGCTTTCTCGATTCTCAGCCGCTCACGGGTGTGCTCGCCGACCGCCATCTGATTAGCTCGAAGCCGGCTGCTCCCCAGGTGGCAGCGAAAAACCGTTCGGTGCTGACGAGTGCAACACCGTCGTTTATAGTGGATGGGCTCGGTCCGCTGAACCCCGCTCTTTCCATCGATCGCTTCCGGCCACTCGACGATTACAACGTGGTGGCGCGGACTCCGATGTCGGTCGTCTATCATCGGCGGCCATCTTCCGAATGAAGTTGTAGCGGTTTAGTGCCCTCGCTAAGGATGGCCAGGTAGCGCTGATAGACGAAAAGCCGGCTGCGTTGCTTGCCGGTGATCTCATGGAAAATGCCAAGTTCCAGCATGTGTTGCATCGCACTGGCGGCCGTTGGGAACGAAACACCCATCTTCTCCGCCGTAGAAGCGATGGAGAGAATCGGGTTGGCCTGCGCGTGGTGAAATACTCGCAGAACCGATGCGGCAGGGCGCCCCAGTCCTTCGATGTTTTTTCGATCTTCGTCGAGAAGCGACAGAATTCGCCGGGCGGCAGCCACCGCCTGTTCGGACGTTTCCTTTACGCCCGTTAGAAAAAATTCCAACCATGCCTCCCAGTCGCCCTCTTCACGAACACGAGTCAGCAGTTCGTAATATGTTTGCCGGTGGGTTTTCAGGTAGAGGCTGAGATAGAGAATCGGCTCCGTCAGAGCGCCTCCGGCACAAAGCAGGAACGTGATCAACAAGCGGCCGAGCCTTCCGTTCCCGTCCAAGAATGGATGGATGGTTTCGAACTGTACGTGCGCGATTCCGGCCTTGATTAACAGCGGAAGGTCTGGACCGTCTTCATGCAGAAACATTTCCAACTTACCCATACATTCCGTTACCAGGTCCGATGGGGGTGGCACGAAGGCCGCGTTTCCCGGACGCGTTCCGCCGATCCAGTTTTGACTTTCGCGGAACTCTCCCGGCTCTTTGTCGCTGCCTCTACCCCCGGCGAGCAGGACTTTGTGAATCTCTTTGATCAAGCGGAGCGAAAGAGGAAAATTGTCGCGAAGCCTCTGCATACCGTAGGTCAGTGCGGCTACGTAGTTAGAAACTTCTTCGACATCGTGAATCGGCACGCCGGGCGCCTCGTGATTCTCAAAGAGCAGAAGATCGGATAGCGACGATTGGGTACCCTCGATTTGTGAAGAAAGCAGTGCTTCCTTTCGGACGTATGTGTAGAAGAAAATCGTCGGTGCAGGTAGAATGGAGGCTAGTCCATCGAGTCGGCCCAGGGCCCATGTTGCCTGTTCCAGCAATTTCTGCAGGCCTTCCATTCGGATCGCCGGAATCGGTGGAAGGGGCGGGGGAATGAACGAACGGACTGTCTCTCCGCCTACTGTCAAGGTTTGATACCGCCCAAGACGTTGGTTCAAAGAGGGATGCATGCTATTCAAGAGTTCTTTAATAAGCGCCAGGGTTATTAAAGGATATCCCACTTTCCTTTAATAAGCTACTTCCCCTTCCAAACCGGAACCCGCTTCCCCAAAAATGCCTCGATCCCTTCCCCTGCATCTTCGGCCAGCGAATTTTGCGTCATCACTTCCTTCGCCTGCTCGTATGCCGTGCGCTGAGGGGCTTCAATCTGTTCGTAAAATGCTTTCTTGCCCAAAGCGACTGTGAAACTGCTGGCTTCGGCGATTTGCGCGGCCAGCTTGCGCGTTGCCTTCTGCAACTCCGGGGGAGCGACGGCGCGATTGATCAGGCCCCAGTCTGCTGCCGTTTCGGCATTGATCGTCTTGCCCGTCAGCAGCATTTCCATTGCCCGCTTACGGCTGATCGCGCGTGTCAGGGCCACCATCGGAGTAGTACAAAACAGCCCTATGCGCACCCCGGGCGTTGCAAACTGTGCCGTGTCACTGGCTATCGCAAGATCACAACTGGCTACCAACTGGCAGCCTGCCGCGGTCGCAACCCCTTGCACCTCTGCGATCACCGGCTGCGGAATCGATTGAATCTTCGTCATCAGCGCCGAGCAGGTATCGAATAGCCGCCGGTACTCGCCCTCTGACCGGCCCACCATCTCGCTTAAGTCATGTCCTGCGCAAAATACGTTGCCAGCGGCGGCCAAAATCACTGTCCGGATCTTCTTGTCGCGGCCCACTTCGCCCAGCACGTAAATCAGTTCCAGCATCAAATCGAGCGATAGCGCATTGCGCCGTTCGGGTCTGTTCAGCGTGACGATGGCTGCTTCGTTTTCGAGTTCGTGCCGCAGGAATTGGTAATCCATACACCTGCGCGAATTATAATAAAACTATGACAAAGCTGCTAGGAGCACTTCTCATGTCGTCATCGCTGTTCGCCGCATCCAGCATCCATGAGTTCAATCTGAATTCGATAGACGGAAAGCCGGTGCCGCTTTCCGCTTACAAAGGCAAGACTGTTCTGGTGGTCAATGTGGCCAGCAAATGCGGCTATACGCCCCAGTACAAAGGGCTGGAAGCCCTGTATGAGAAGTATAAAGATCGGGGCTTTGTCATCGTCGGCTTCCCCGCAAACAACTTCGGTTCCCAGGAGCCCGGCACCAACGATGAGATAAAGACTTTCTGCTCTAGCAAGTACAATGTCACTTTCCCCATGTACTCTAAGATTTCTGTAACCGGTAACGATAAAGCGCCGCTCTACGATTATTTGACGGGCACGGGTGGCGGCGAAGTGAAGTGGAACTTCACGAAGTTCCTTGTCGGTCCGGATGGCAAGGTCATCTCGCGCTTTGAATCGAAGGTTACTCCCGAATCGCCCGAGCTGGTGAGTGCTGTCGAGAAGGCGTTGAAGCAGTAATGGCACGTATCCTGGTAGCTGGGGGTGCGGGTTATATCGGCTCTACTACGGTCCATCTGCTTGGCGTCCGTGGCCACGATGTAACGATTGTGGACGACCTCTCCCGCGGCCATGAAGGCAATGTGGCGGGCAAAGCGTTCCATCGAATCAACCTGAACGACACGCCGCGTCTGACCGCATTACTGCAAGCGGGCAATTTCGATGCGGTGATTCACTTTGCCGGATACATCGCGGTTGGGGAATCCACCAAAGACCCGGAGCTGTACTTCACGAACAACGTGAGCGCCACCATTTCACTGCTCACCGCGATGGAACGGGCGAACATCAAACGGCTGGTATTCTCTTCCAGCGCCGCTGTTTACGGCACGCCGTCTCACGTGCCCATCACGGAAGATTTTCCGCTCGCGCCGTTAAGCCCCTACGGCGAAACCAAGCTCATGGCGGAAACCATTCTTGGTTGGCTTGATCAATTCAGAGGCCTTCGAAGCATCGCTCTACGCTACTTCAATGCGTGCGGCGCGGAGCCTGGGACAGGGCTCGGCGAACAGCACGACCCCGAAACTCACCTGATTCCGCTCGTGTTGAGGGCCGCCCAAACCGGAAAACCCGTTACCGTTTTCGGGGAAGACTACCCCACGCCCGATGGTACATGCATTCGCGATTACATCCATGTTAGTGATCTGGCGGAAGCGCATATTTCCTCGCTGGATTCCCTAATGGGTGGGGGCGCCTCCGACCGGTTCAATGTTGGGACTGGCACCGGCCGGTCGGTTCGCGAAGTCATCCACGCGGTGGAGGAAGTGACGGGGAAAAAGGTTCCATTCCTTGTGGGACCGCGGCGCGACGGTGATCCGGCGGAGCTGGTAGCGAATGCAGACAAGCTCAAACAGAGGTTGAAATGGAACCCCCGTTACATCCATCTGCGCGATATAGTAGCAACCGCATGGCAATTCGAGCAAAAACTATGAAACTGGCCTATCGCGCGGGCGTTCGCGCCTGCGCCGCACTCCTATTCTGCTCCGCCGCCTCTTTCGGGCAGACGGACTTCGATCTGTTGCTGAAAGGCGGCCACGTCATTGATCCGAAGAACGGTATCAGCGCAAAGCGCGATGTTGGGATCAAGGACGGCAAGATCGCCGAACTTGCCGCCAATATCGCCGCGAGCCGGGCGCTCAAGACCGTGGATGTTTCTCCGTTTTATGTCACGCCAGGACTGATCGATATTCACGTTCACGTCTACGCCGGCACGGGCACTGCATACACCGGCCCGTTGAGCGTGCGGCCGGACGATCACTCGTTCCGCTCCGGGGTCACCACTATGGTGGATGCAGGCTCTTCGGGATGGCGCAACTTTCCCGATTTCAAAGAGCACATCATCGATCGGGCTAAAACACGCGTGCTCGCATTCCTGAATATCGTTGGCGCAGGGATGGCAGGCGCCGCGGAACAGAATCTTGCCGACATGGATGTGAAACCCGCCGCCGCTATGGCGAACAGCTACAAAGACACCATTGTTGGCTTCAAAACCGCGCATTACACCGGCCCCGAGTGGACTCCGGTGGAGCACGCCGTGGAGGCAGGAACGCTAACGAATCGTCCAGTGATGGTCGATTTTGGAGATTTTCGTCCGGAGCGTCCTTTCGAAGATCTGGTGCTGAAGAAACTTCGCCCCGGTGACATCTACACGCACCAATATTTGTCATTTGTGCCCATGTTCGACGATAAAGGCCAGGTACGGCCGTACCTGTTCGAAGCCCGCAAGCGCGGAGTCATCTTCGATGTCGGCCACGGCGCCGGGAGTCTCATTTTCCGTTACGCGGTGCCTGCGATGAAGCAGGGGTTCCCACCGGATTCCATCTCCACCGATCTGCATGTGGGCAGCATGAATGGTGGCATGAAAGATATGCTCAACGTGGTTTCGAAGTTCCTGAACATGGGCATGTCAGTGGACGACGCGGTTTTGAAATCTACCTGGAACCCGGCCAAAGAGATCAAACACGAAGAACTCGGGTCCCTTTCAGTAGGTGGTCCGGCGGATGTGGCGGTATTGCGGCTCGAACAGGGCAACTTCGGATTTACGGATGTGAGCGGGGCACGGCTGCGCGGCGACAAGAAATTAACGGCCGAACTGACTGTCCGCGCCGGGAAAGTGGTATGGGATCTCAACGGCATCACGCGCGAGGACTGGGACAAGCTCGACAAGAATTACGGAGCGCAGGGCGATCCTCGCTGGGATGCCACGGTTAGCGGCGCCATGCGCTCCCGCAAATAATTAATAAAGACTTAATGTAATAATCATTGATTGCTGGCGTTGCCTATGTTAGTCTCAATGAATCCCCGAAATCTTTAAAGGAGGCAACCCATTGACAATAGCTCATTCAGCAATGCAACTTTCACCGCTAACAAGCTTTGGGGACCAGTGCCCTCCATGCGTCTTCGCCTGCTGCTTCGCGGTCATTAGGTAGTCTCCTTTAGGGGCGCCGTCTCCCTTGTAAACAATTTAGAGTGCGGGTCGTTTGAAGCTTGCGCGGTACACGCGTATGCATTCCGGCTTCTACTTTTTATCCGCACCGCGTCGTAATATGCTGGAGAAATAATATGTATAAGCTGGAAACATTTCTACTCCTCGGAGGATATCCCGGTAACTACCGAGCATCTCAGTTCGTGTTCGATGTTCACTCCACTGAGTCTGTCCGGACGGTTTTGCGCGCGGAGGGCGTCCGGGCTGTACAAACCATCGCAGCGATCGCGGATTCGGGCAGCGCGATTTCTCACGACGCCTCTCTGTTCGCCCTGGCTCTGGCTTCCAGCCCGGAGTTCGCCGATGCCGGAACCAATATCGCGGCCCTGCAAGCTCTTCCACAGGTGGCTCGAACCGGCGCCCATCTTTGCAAGTATGCGGCGTATGTGGGGGGCGTGCGCGGCTGGGGCCGTGGTCTGCGCTCCGCTGTGGCGGACTGGTACATCAGCAAGCCTGTTGGCGAGTTGGCCACCCAAATCCTGAAGCATCGTCAGCGCAAAGGATGGTCCCACCGCGATCTTCTGCGGCTCTCTCACCCAAAGCCGCCGACGCCCGCTCACAACGCGCTCTTTCAGTGGGCGGTGGAAGGTCAACTGGGGCACTTGGCCCCGGCCAATATCGCCCGCAGCGAACTTCGCCAGATTTACGCTTTTGAACAATTGAAGAAAACGTCAGACGAGACCGAGATGGTTCGTTTCATTGAAGATTACCGCCTCACCCACGAGACGATCCCGGCGCAATGCCGTAAATCCGCCGCGGTCTGGGAGGCACTGCTCGGCTCGATGCCGTACATGGCGATGGTTCGAAATCTGGGACATATGACCGAAGCCGGCCTGATTGCACCGCAAAACGCCGCCACCGCGCTGATCGTCGCGCGATTGATCGACCGCAGCCGGATTCGCCGGGCCAAGGTTCATCCGGCTGCTCTGCTTTCCGCGCTCCTGCGGTATCGGAAAGGCCCCTGGACAGCTTCGGAACTGGTCGCGAGCGCCTTGGAAGACGCTTTCCATTTCGCTTTCGACAATGTGGAATCGACGGGCAAGCGGGTTTCTATCGGAATCGATTCCAGCCTGCTGGGAGGAGAAGCCGCCTGCAACGGAATGCCCCACATTTCCGCCGCGATGGCCGCAGCCGCCCTTGCAATGGAGTTCGCCAGGGTGGATTCGTATGCGAATATCTCCGTCTTGCAGGATCGGCCTGTGTATGTGGATATCTCAAAGGATCACCGGCTGACGCCAGTTTGTCAAACCATTGTGCAGCAGCCCGTTTCCGGAGATCCGTCCATCCTCATCGAACACGCATTGTCGAACGGTCTGCAGGTAGATGCTTTCGTTTTCGTGAGCGGCCGTCTGCCGTTACAGGCATTCGAGAATTACCGCCAGCGCACCGGCACTGCCGCCAAGCTGGTGCTGGTTGCACCAAGTGCCTCCGGTTTTGAGGATGTCCTGCTCAACGAGAATATCCTTCGGATCGCTGGCTTCGATTCCACCGTGCCGCGTGTAATCCGCCAGTTTATCGGGATGGCGGAATTGGCGGCCATCGCTTAAGTTCAACCGCAGGTGCCCGGTCCACGACCGGACTTGTTCGGCCCTCAACCACCGCCCACAGAACGGATCAGTACAAGAACGGCGATAACGATCAGCACCAGCCAAAGAGCTTCCACGCCCCACAGTGTAGCGCAGTTACTGCTGCTGGAGCCGCTACTTTGGAAAACCGGCTGAGTTCAGGCTCGGAAAAAGGCGTAGCGCATTCTTGTAATAGATCTTCTTCAGCACCTCATCCGGTAGATCCAACCCGTACAGTTTCCAGATGCCATGATACTTCCGGATCGGATCGAAGAAATCATCATCCGTCTCCAGCAAACGAAAGTAGGTGTAATATTCAGGAACACTATACAGATCCTTGCCAAATAGAACGCGATCCTGATATTTCACCAGCCATTTGTGTGCGAAGCGAGGCTGGCGGCCCAGATCGCTGGTGATCGCGCCGATCTCTCCGTAAAGATTTGGCAACTCGTCCATCAGTTTTCCGAGCTCGTTCAGATTGTTTGCCAACCATCCCATGTGCGCGTCGATAAAAATGGTGTTTCTGTGCCTGCGGAACAGATTGTGCTGCTCGCCAATCAAGGTTTCCCAAGTAGGATCGCTCGCCGACCAATGGTTGCGTCCAGACCGCATCTTCAGTTCAAGCCATCGCTCGTTATACTTGTCCATCGGCTGGAACAGGCCCCACGGATCGGCGGTGTGGATCAGCACGGGAATCTTGTACTTTGCGCACACTTCAAAGACCTGATCAAACCTCGGGTCGTCCACGTGAAGGCGTTGGCCCTTGGAATCTTTCTCGTTGATTCCGAAATTCTTCCAGACCTTCAGTCCAATCGCGCCGTTCTTGATGTCCTGCTCAAGTTGCGCCGCAATGCGCTGGCTGTAGCCTGGTTCATCTACGCCGTGAAAGTCGATATTCGTCATGGTGGCGAACCGGTCTTTGTTGAAGTCCCTGAACGCCGTGACTAACTTCTTTGTGGCATCGCCGTAGCTTCCATTTACCGGCGAATTGACCAGGATCTTCATGTTCAATCCATCCATGTCTTTGATCAACTGTTCCAGATGGCCCGTGCTCACATCACGTTGATGATTATGGATATCGATAAAGGGGTACTTGGCGTGCGTAGGATGGTGCTCGGTCACCACGAGCGTCGATTTAGGCTCGTACTCTTCAATCGATATGGATGGTTGCGGTGCGGGTTGTTGGGCGAACAAAAATCCAATTACAGCTATAGAACAGGCAAGCGCGGGCAAAATCTTCATTTCGTTTGAGTATATGACGGTTCGCCCAGCAGTTCCGAAACACGTTGCTGCAGCTCTTCGTTGAGCTTTGCGCGATCGTGCAAAGTCAGGTGCGCGGTAGGAATCGGATCGCCCACCCGAAGTACAACTCGGCCGGGCCGGACGTTCAGCGAACCCATGGGCAAAACCTCAAGAGTTCCTGTAAGACTGAGCGGTACAACCGGGACGCCGGCCTTAATCGCGATGTACGCAGCGCCCTCTTTGAACGGCTTTAACCCGGTGAGTGACCGGCCGCCTTCCGGGAAGATCAGCACCGAAACGCCACGTTCCCGGATGATTTTCGCGGCATCGGACATCGCCTTCAATGCCGCTCGCGGGTTCTCACGCGGCACCGGAATGTGTCCGGCGCGTTTTAAGTGGTAGCCGAGGAATGGAATGCTGAACAGTGCCTTTTTGGCTAAAAATCGAAACTGGACGGGAATGTGCCCTAAGACCACCGGAGTATCCATATAGCTCACATGATTCGATACGAATACATAGCTGCCGGTGGGATCGATCTTTTCCAGTCCGTCAATTCGAAGCTTTACGCCTGCGAGGAACAGCAGCACCCTGGACCAGTACTGCGCGATTGCGACCTGCTTGTAGCCGCCTGCATCGAACAGTGATACAAAGAGGTTGATCGAACCGAGAATTACGGTCGCGACAATGATGAGCGGGTCGGTGATGAACAGCGCCCTAAGCAGCCCGGGAGACATGTTTAACCTTCATTGTACGAGGAGCGCCCGAGCCTCTCCTACCAAATAGAGCGACCCGGTAATGAAGATCGCCGTTTCTGTAGGCGCGCGGCGGGCGATTTGCAGCGCGGTCTTCAGATCCAGCGCAGTTTCGGTGCGAGTTGCGTCCGCCATCTCCAGCAGTGTCTCGGGTTTCACGGCCCTCGGCATATCAGGCGCCGTAAGGATGATATGGTCCGCTACTGGAAACAGAATTTCGCTGATCTCCTCCACGGCCTTATCCCGCATCGCTCCGTAAATGAGCCACACCTTGCGATCCGAATAGAAAGAGCGAATATGCTGCGCGAGCGCCCGCGCGCCCGCCGGATTGTGCGCTCCGTCTAGAATGATAAGAGGCTGGCGTGATACCGTTTCCAGCCGGCCCGGCCAGCGGACTGTGCGGATACCTTCCTCAATGGTCTTGACCGGCACCCCAAGCGCCCGCAGGGCATTCGCGGCTGTCATCGCATTGATTACCTGATGTTGCCCGGCCAAGGGGCAGGTGATGGAGATCCGCTCGGAGCCGGTCGCGGTGAACGAACAGCCCTCTCTGGTGATTCGCTCATCCTGTACATCGGCCAAGTATTCCCGCACGGTCAGATTCAGTTTGTGAACAAATTCACACAGTACCTGACGCACTTCAAGCCGTTGCAGCGCGAAAACGACCGGTATGCCTTCCTTTAGAATACCCGCCTTTTCCGCGGCAATCTGCTCAATGCCGCTGCCCAGATAGGATTCGTGATCGTAGTCGATTGGCGTGATGACACAAAGCTGCGGGCGAAGAATGTTGGTCGCATCCAGGCGGCCGCCAAGCCCGACCTCTACAACGGCGGTTTCAACCCTGCGTTGGCGAAATAGAACGAATGCCATTGCGGTGACGGTCTCGAAATAGGTGGGGTGGTATTCCAGCTTCCCGGCTTCCATGAGCGATTCGGCTGCCCCATGCACTTCTGCAAATGCCTGGGCGAACTCAGGGGCGCTGACCGGTTTCCCGTCGATTTGGATGCGTTCGGTGGGCTCCACCAGATGCGGAGACGTAAACAGGCCGGTTCGAATACCCGCGGCCCGTAGGCCAGATTCGATCATCGCGCAGGTGGAACCCTTGCCATTGGTGCCCGCGACGTGGACGGACCGGAAAGCCTGCTGAGGGTCCCCCAGCGCTTTAAGAAGAATCGTGATGGGTTCGAGGCCGAGCTTGAAAACTTTGGATTCGTTGCCGAGCGAGTATAGATACTCGACGGAGTCGGGGTAATTCATTGGGAAGGTTTACGTGTGTTGTCTATGCTTGCAGGGAAGGTCGCTCTAGGCCATCGTACAACAGGCGGGTCAGGTTTTCCTGAGTCTCCTAATACTAGGCGTAACTGCTTCCGATAAAGAGAAAGGGAGATCATTGCTAACAATGCTGCGTTGTGCAAGCAGAGAATTCGGAGTTATAGAGTACGACACCAGCACCTTGATCTCATTCCCGCGCGGATTGCCGGGATTTGAATCTGAACGGCTGTTTGTTCCCATTGAGCGGGAGGCCACCAAGCCAGTGCTCTTCCTACAAAGCCTGGTTTCGCCTGACCTGTGCTTCCTCACTCTGCCGGTTGAGGCGATTGACCCCAATTATCGCATCGCGTTATCGGTGGACGATCTCAACGTAATTGGAATCGCCGCTGAGGCAGACAAATCGCTACGCTGCCTGGCGCTGGTGTGTGCCGGGGAAAAAGGTTCTCCAACCGTGAACCTGCTCGGGCCGTTGGTGATCAATCCGGAGACGCGGCAGGGAGTGCAGGCAATCCGGGATGATTCGGACTACTCAGTCCAACATCCGCTGTTTCCCGGCCCGGAGGCTCCAAAATGCTTGTAATTAGACGGCGGGCCGGAGAATCGTTGTTCATCGGCGAGGGAGTCGAGATCAAGATTCTGGAAGTGGGGGCTTCCCAGGTCAAACTCGGGATAGAGGCCCCTAAAGAGGTTACGATTCTTCGAAGTGAAGTGCGCGAAACCCAGCAGGCCAATCAGGCGGCGGCGCGCCAGGCGTCTCCCGAACTCATGGCGGAGATGCTGAAGAAGCTCCGCCGATAATTCTTTCAAACAATCCCAATCTGCACCGATATGAATTTAGAACGAGAACCGCGGTAAAAGCCGCAGGCCGGGGAAGGATTCCGGGCTCAGTCAAATACAAGGAGAGAATGGATGTCTTTTTCAGTTAACACGAACGTCGCCTCGCTGCAGGCACAGGAATATATCCGCCAGAACAGCGATTTTCAAGCCAAGACCATCGGACGAGTCACCTCCGGCCTCCGCATCACCCAGAGTGGAGACGATGCGGCCGGACTCGCGATTGCGAACGGATTCCGTTCCGATCAAGCGGTCTTGACACAGGGTATTCGCAACGCCAATGACGGTCTGAGCCAGCTTCAGATCATCGATGGCGGTATTAACAACATTTCAAAGCTTCTGGATCGTGCCCGCACCCTAGCTACCCAGTCGGCTTCGGGAACTTTTACTGGCGATCGCTCGGTACTAAGCTCCGAGTTTCAGAGCGTGCTTGGTGAAATTGACAGGCAGTCCCAGGCGGTTGGCCTCGATACGAACGGCGCCTTCTCCAAAAATTTGACCGTCTTCATCGGTGGTGGCAGAGCGAATGTGTCCACCGCGATTCAGAACGGCGGGGTCTCCATCGATCTGAGCACGTCTTCCGTGGACAGCAAGAGCCTCGGACTGAAAGGGGTTCAGGCCAAGGGTAATGCGGTGGTAGATCTGAGTTCCGCGTCCGCAACCAGCGTCCAGAATATCCTGGCGAACGCCACCAATGTGGCTTCTCAATCGATTTCGGGCTCTACCAATTTCTCCTTCACCGGCCCTGGTTTTTCCGATGCCGGTAAAATTCAGGTCTCGGTCAATCTCAATGGAGTGAATGACACCAGCACGCTGGTCACAGCCATCAATTCTGCGATTCAGGCCGCTGGCGGCGGGGTTAGTTCCTCAGCGACAGCATTCAAGAATGCTGGAATCAGCGCGTCGGTAGTAACGGACTCGGCAACCGGCAAGCAGTCACTCGCCTTCAGCTCCAGTTCCGCGGCTTTCCAAGTCAACGCGGGAGACCTCACCGCCAATGCTCTGTTGGGCAGCATTTCATCTGGCACGACGGGCAACGCCCTGACGACGACCGTGACGGCGAGCGCGGCGCTAGCCGGCAGCGGCACGACAACGGCTACGACGGTTCGCTTGCAGGGCGGCGGTCTCACCGGTCCGGTGGACATCAGCATCGCATCGGGTCTGACAGTCGCCGCAGCCGCGGCGAGCTTAGGCACTCAGATAGCGAACAATGCAAGTTTGAAAGCTGCTGGGATCACTCTGACCACTAGCACCGGTACGCTACAGTTCAGCAGCTCGCAAGGACAAAAATTCTCAGTGAGCGCCGGCGGAGATACGGCGAACTTGCTCGGGCTTGGCTCCTCGAAGCTGGGTGCGGCGAGTGCGTTTGATTACTCGACAATCACCGGAGCCGCGTATAGCACGGCGACAGCAAGTGGAACAGTGAATCTGGAGTTTTCGGTCAACGGAGCGTCTAGCGCGACCACCACGGCCACAACGACAGGCACGACCGCAATCGCGACAGCCAATACGGGTGGATTCGCCTCAACGGCGCTCAGTCTCACCATTGACGGCACGGCAGTATCGGTCAATTTCGCCAATGATCCAAATAAAGGCGGCGCTGAAACCGGGGCGAACATAGTGAAGTACATCAATTCGGCTGCCCGTTCCGCTCTTGGATTGGGCGCAAACGTGAACGTAGCATCGCTGGACGGCAGTAATAATCTGATTTTGACTTCCCCCACCAGCGGCAGCGGTTCTTCTCTTTCCATTACCGCAAATGCGACCTCGGCTGCTCTTGGAGTGACTGTGGATGCTTCCACGAATCTCACGGCGACGGCCGGAACCGGAACAAATGGTGTTTCCATCAATTTGGCCGGCGGAAGCGCCACGGCGGCGACCGCCGCCGGTACGCTGATCGCGGCGGGAACCGTCGACACCACGGCAGCCACGCTCACCGGTGGAACAACGCTCGGCTTCACCATTGACGGCATTTCGGTATCAGCTAACTTTACAGCCGATGCTAACAAGGGTGCGACGGAAACACTTGCCAATATCGCATTGTTCCTCAACACAGCAGCGCAAAAGGCAACTGGCAGCTCGGCGACCCTCGTTTCAGCGCTCAACGGTACTATTTCGATCACATCGGCTACAACGGGCCTCAGCTCAGCCATTTCGATTGCTGATACAGGCGCCAGCAGCATTTCCCGAGCGTTAAATTTGACTACGTCCCCTACAGCACTCGCCGCTGCCGGTACGGCTCCCACTGGAACCGATATCGCGAATCGCTTGAACACTGCATTTGCAGCCAGCAGCACGTTGCAGGCCGACGGCCTGCAGGCCAGCTTTGCGAGCGGCGCGCTCACCATCAGCTCGAGCAATGGAACGAAGTTCCAGGTCAATTCTCGCGCTTCAACCAATTCCGACATCGGCTTCGGCGCAACTGGTGTCGCTTTCGCCGGTAACGCGGCTACCGCAACTGTGGCGAACAGTCCGTCCATCGACGCGGGCGGGGCAAATCAGATTGCGGGCCTTACGTTTAGCGCCCTCACACACGGCAATGACGACCAGACCATTACGGTCAGCTCCGACAATGGTGGCGTGCAGCAGTCGCAGACCATCCATTTGCAAAACAACACCATCCGGAACGCACGTTCCATCGACGAAGCGATCAGTACGATTAACACGCAGCTCCAGCAGTCCAACAATGGCTCTCTGCAGAAGGTCGTTGCTGTAAAGGACGACACAGCCGGCGTAGATCAGATCCGCTTTATCAGTAATGGATCGTTCAGCGTCAGTGTCGGAGCCAACGCGAGTGGAAACGGCGTCGGGTCGCCAAACACCACAACTGCCTCCACGGTGTCGGCGGGCGGGAGCACGGCCGATATTAGCAACCAGAGCAATGCGCAGACCGCGGTCACTGCATTATCTAGCGCCATCAGCTCACTCGGCAAATCGCAAGCTGTGGTTGGCCGTGGCCAGAACCAGCTCAATTACGCCGTGAACCTGGCGCAGTCACAAGTGGGCAACCTTGCCGCCTCCGAGTCGCGAATCCGCGACGCGGATCTAGCGTCCGAAGCAGCCAACCTGACCAAGGCATCCATCACCTTGCAGGCCGGCATTGCAGCTCTAGCGCAGGCCAATTCTGCGCCGCAAGCTATCCTGGCCCTGCTGAGAGGCTAATCAACTGGGTCTTAACGGTTCGTGGTAGAACCTTTCACCGCGGCGGAGTGGAGCGCAAGCTTCCCTTCGCCGCGGTTTTTTAATGGGCGCACCATCAATTTGCACCATCCATCGGCGGCTCGGCTGCAATTATCCTAAATCCGGCAGTTGAAGAAAGAGCATCGAGTGCTAAGGCATTGCTATGTTGAGACATGGACGAAAGGCAGGAGTGCATTCGATGTCACCCAGCGGGTGAAGCGGGGACAGCGGAGTCAGCGTTAGAGAAGGCGGGCC